>JAHCID010000015.1 GCA_026129405.1 bacterium | reverse complement strand
GCGACGGCCAACGACTCCGCCGCCGGCGCGGGCGTGCCTGCGAGCGCCATGCCGCGCGCGCGATACGGCGCGGCCTGCTGCGCCACCTTGCCGCCGCCCGGGTCGCCGAAGACGCCCTCGTAGCGCACGCCGTCCGTCATCTCGACCGGCACGCGCAGCGTGCGCTGGACGCCGCCCTCGTTGACGACGCGCTCCTCGACCGCGACGAAGGACGTGAACGGCGTCAGCAGCCGGTGCGCCAGCGCCACCTGCACGATCTGCTCCTCGAGCGGCTTCGGGTACGTACCCGACTGGAGCCCGCCCAGGTCCTGCGCCATCAGGTCGTCGACCTTCGCCCGCGCCCACATCGACGCGATCGGCGCGTGCGCCGCCTCCAGCTCGGGCAGCGTGACGTCGAGCGTCTGGCGGTACGGCCGGCCCTGCCGGTATCCCGTGAGCACGATGCGCCCGCTGCCGCCGCGCCGGTAGCGCGCATGGATCACGAGCGGCCGCTCCGCCCACAGGTCGGCGTGGCGCAGCGGGAAGACGTCGACCACCTCGAGCCCCTCGAACGCCACCTGCACGTCGGTCAGCACCGGCGACGCGATCTTCTCCCAGAACCTGCCGGCGACGCCGTCGCCGGGGTCCGTCAGCAGCACGACCGCCGCCTCGCCGCCGCCGAGCTTCGCCATGCCGTCGATGAGGAAGCGATTCACGCCGTTGCCGGTGCCGAACGGGAACCAGCGCGACGTGCCGCGCAGCTGCTGCACGAGCGAGAGCACCTCGAGATCGTTGCCGACGAAGCCGTCGGTCATGAAGGTCACGATGCGCAGCCGGTGCGCGCCGGCCGGGGTCGCGCAGGCGGCGCGGACCGCCTCCGCCATCATCGTACCGCCGTTCGCCTCGAGCGCGTCGATGTAGGCGCGCGCCCGCCGGCGCATCTCGGGGCTCGCCGGCTGCGGCGACGCGAACAGCCGGCTCGCCGTGCTCCCGAAGTCGATCACCTGGAAGGTGTCCTGCGGGTGCATGCGATCCAGGATCCAGCGCATCGTCTCCTTCGCCTTGTCGAGCGGCGCGCCCATCTGCGAGCCGGAGCGGTCGATGACGAAGACCAGCTCCTTCGGCGCCGCCTCCGCCGCCGGCACGCGGCGCGGCGGCACCAGCACGACGCTCACATAGCCGTCGCCGCTCGCCGTGCGGTGCGTCAGATAGGCGCTCTGCACGTCGTCGCTCGCCACCGCCCAGCGCAGCACGAAGTCGCGGTTCGGGATCTCGCGCGCCTGACGCAGGCGGACGCGGGCCGTGGTCGGCGTCGGCCGCTCCACGTCGATCGCATGCAGCGCCGAGGTCACCGCCTGGATCGGCACGCCGGCGTCGACGGCGACGGCGATCGCGATGTCGTGCCCGGCGCGCCTGCCCTCGGGCGTCACCGGCGGCGTCACGCGATCGGCGTCCGGCGTCCCGGGCGGCGAGAAGCGCGGCCCGACGACGGTCGGGAAGGTCAGCTCGAACGTGCCGTCGGCGTAACGCAGCGGCTCCGTGTACTCGAGGTGTACCTCCACGCCGGCGCCGGGCATCAGGTTGGCGACGCGCTGGGTGAAGACGTTCGGCCGCTCCTCGTCGAGGAGCGCCGCCACCTGCCCCGCCTGCTTGGCGGCGTCGTAGATGGCCTGTGCCTCGGCGCGGCGCTCGATCTCGCCCTCGATCGTGCGCGCGCCGGTCGTGAGCCGCATGGTGTCGACGGCGCCCTTCTCCGAGAGCGGGAAGGTGTAGACGGCCTCGATCGGATCGGGGAACGGGTTGCGGAAGCGCTGCGTGATCGACACGCGCGCGACGAAGCCTGCGACCGACACCTGCACGTCGGTGTGCTCGAGCGGGCAGCCGCCGCGCGACGTGCCGTCGGGCGCGAGCGCGTCGAGCCCGGCGGTGACGGCCGGCGCGGCGGCGGCAGGAGCGCCGCCGAGAGCGGCGCAGACGAGGGGGACGAGAGCCAGGGACCTTCGCATCGGGAACCTCCTTCACGAGAGAAGGTCTGCGCCGGCGGGGAATCGGATCACGCGCGCGAAACCCCAGCCTGGGCGCCGTGTTGGTGGTCCGCGTCACCCTCCCGTACGATGCCCGCCGCCATGCCGGACCGGACCCGGGTCGTAGAGCGCCTGCTCGCGGGCGAGCGGCTGGCGTTCCTCGAGCTGAACCGGCTGGTCACGGCGACGCTACGGCAGCTGCGCGCCTGGGACTTCCACGACGAGTGGGACGACCTCCGCCAGGAGGTGCTCCTCGCGGTGGTCGCGAGCGCGAAGGCGGGCCGGCTGCGTGACCCCGAGGCCTGCGTCGGCTACGTGCGCATCGTCACGCGCAACAAGTTCGTCGACCGGCTGAAGCACCGCCTGCGCTGGAAGGAGACGGAGACGCTGCCCTGGGACGACGCCGCCGCCCATGCCCTCGCCACGCCGCCCGACGACGGCGAGCGCGCCGCGCTCGACGCGGCCGTCCGCGATCTCGCGCCCGACGAGCGCCGGGTGCTGGACGGCGTCTACCGGGAGGGCAAGACGTATCAGGAGGTCAGCGACCAGACCGGCATCCCGCTCGGGACCATGAAGCGGCGCCTGCGCGACGCCCTGACGACGCTGCGGCGCCGGCTCGCGCCGGGATGATCCGATGCGCCGCCGCCCACCGACCATAGGGACGAGGACCACGCGTCCATGAGCTGCCGCCGCGCCTTCGACATCGACCTCGCCGCCTTCCTCGCGGCGCCGCGGGACGCCGCGTGGGACGCGTTCCGCGCCCACTATCCGACCTGCCCCGCCTGCGCCGCGGAGGTCGCCGCGTGGACCGAGCTCGGGGACCGGCTCGGCGCGGACGCCCACCCGGAGCCCGCCCTGTTGCTGCGCTGGGCGGAGGCGCGCGACGAGCTCGACCCGGGCACGCGCCGCCGTCTCGCCCGCCACCTGGACGGCTGTCCCGGGTGCAGCGAGGAGCTGCGCGCGCTGGCACGCTTCGAC
>JAHCID010000014.1 GCA_026129405.1 bacterium | reverse complement strand
GCTCAGCGTGACGACGACGAGCGGCAGCGCGTCCGCGTCGGTGAGGGGCGTGGGCAGCGGCGCGGCGAGGCAGGCACGGCGCCACCCGTCGACCTCGCCCGCGACCAGCAGCGGGAACCCGCCGCGCGCCGTCGCCGCGTGCAGCACCTCGGTGCCCCAGGGCGGGCGCCGCAGGACGGTCGCGCGTGGGACGCCGAGCGCCGCGAGCCCCTCGACCCCGGCGAGGATCGGGTGGGTGTCGTCCCAGTCGACGACCGCGGGATGCGCGGCGACGCCGCGGCCGGGACACACGGGGTTGTCCGGCGGCGGCGCGACCAGCAGCGCGGGTCGGGCGAGCGCACCGGCATGCCCGGGCACGACGCCGTCGAGGATCGCGACCGGATGCAGGGCGCTGGCCGTGGACCCGGCGTCGCGCTCGCGCAGACCGGCGGGGTTCACGATCTCCAGGCGCCCGTCGGGGAGGCTGCCGACCAGCGCGGACAGCGCCGCCGCGAGCGTGTCCGACTCGCTCACGAGCAGCAGATCGAGCGGGCGTGCGGCGGCGAGCGCGGTGACGGCGCGGTCGTCCACGGCGAGCGCGTCGCCGCCGTCCAGCGCCACGGTGACGACGCCGTCGCGCGGCGGCGCCTCGAGCCGGATCTCGGCACTGCCGCGCGGCGCCAGGATGACCGGGCGCGTGGCCCAGGGGACGCCGTCGACGTCGGCGCGGACCGTCACGGCGCGGGGACGGGCGGCGAAGTTGCGCACGGTGGCGGTCACGGTCGCGGCCCGCACCGGCGCGAAGGGCGGCGCATCGACGGCGAGGCGCGTGACCGCCGCGTTGTCGTCGGTGGCACCGACGGCGTGCCAGGCGACGTCGCCCGCGGCGGGCGGCAGGTCGGTGGCGACGGCGATGCGCGTGCCCGGCCGCCGCCGCTGCTCGGCCTCGGCGAGCGCCAGCGCACGCGGCAGGCGCGTCGGCTCGTCGGTGGCGGCGAGATTCGCGAGCGCCGCACGCACGGCGGCGACGTCCGTCGTCCAGCGCATCGCGACGCGCGGCCGTGCGCCGGCGGCCACCAGCATCGCCGGCGTGCCGGTGGGCAGCGCCGCGAGCTCCGCGTCGAGCAGCGCCCGCGCCGTCTCGAGCCGCGGACCTGCCGCCTCGTGGGTCTGCATGCTCGCCGAGACGTCGAGCACCGCGACGAGCGGCGCGCCGCCGCCGGGGCGCGCCGGTGCGCTCCAGAAGGGGCGGGCCAGCGCCGCGGCGAGCGCGACGACGGCGGCGAGCTGGAGCCAGAACGGCAGGTCGGTCCGCACGCGTCGGTGCACGCGCGGCGCCGCCGGGACCTGTCGCCACAGCCACAGGCTGCCGACGGTCACGAGCGGCCCGCGGCGGGCGAAGCGGAGGAGGACGACGAGCACCGCGACCGCGGCGAGGGCTGCGAGGCCGAGCGGATTCTCGAGACCCGCCATGCGCGCTCACCGTGGCCGTACGATGCCGAGCGCGCGCAGCGGGCCGGTCACGAGCGCCTCGACGGCGCCGTCGGCGGGCACGCGCACGCGGCGCGCGCCGAGCGGCGTCGCGAGCGCGTCGAGCGCGCTCTCGTGCGCCGCGAGCGCGGCGCGGTAGCGCGCCAGCGTCTCGTCGCCCGGCGCGGTCGCGTACTCGTCGCCGGTCTCGGCGCAGCGGAGCCGCGCACCGGCCAGGCCGGCGCCGGGTTCGATCTCGTGTGGACCGAGGACCTGGAAGAGCACGACGACGAACCCGCGCGCCGCCAGCGCGCGCAGCCCGGGGGCGAGCGTCGCCGGGTCGGCGAGCAGGTCGGAGAGGACCAGCGCGACGCCGCCGGCAGGGTGACGTTGCGCATGCCGGTCGAGCGCCGCCCCGAGATCCGGCGCGCCGCCGGTGCCCCCGCCGGCGTCGAGACGACGCGCGACGCGCGGCAGGCTCGACGGGCGGCGATACGCCGCGCTCGCGGCCCCGGCGCCCAGCGTCGCCACGCGCACCGCGTAGCCGCCGCGCAGCGCCAGGGCGGCGAGCGCCAGCGCGAGCGCGCGAACCGCGGCGGGCTTGCCGTCGAGAGCCATGGACGCGCTGGCGTCGACCAGCAGGTGTGCGTCGACCTCGCGCTCGGCGGTGAAGCGACGCACGAGCAGCGAGTCGAGGCGTCCGAGCGCGCTCCAATCGAGGTGACGCAGATCGTCGCCGGGCGCGTACGGCGCGTGGCTCTCGATCTCGAGCCCGAGCGGCTGCGGGCGGCCGGGGAACCGCCGCTCGCCGGGGCGCAGGCCCATGGGGCCGCCGAGGTCGAGCGCGAGCCCGCGCGCCACGGCGGCCGCGCGCTCGAGGTCCGGGTCGGCGGCGACGATCATGCGCGGCTCCGCGCGGCGGTGCGGCGGACGTGCTCGACCAGCGTCGCGGCGTCGACGGCCGCGGTCTCGGCCGCGAAGTTCAGCACGAGGCGGTGGCGCAGCGCCGGCAGCGCGACGCGGTCGACGTCGTCGGGGGTGACGTGCGCGCGGCCGTCGAGGAGGGCGTGCACGCGGGCGCCGAGCGCGAGCGCCTGGCCGGCGCGCGGGCTCGCGCCGTAGCTCACCCAGCGCGTCACCTCGGGATCGCCGGCGGGGCCGGGCAGCGTCGCGCGCACGAGCGTCGCGACGTAGCGCTCGACGTGCGGCGCCACCAGCACGCGGCGCACCAGGCGGCGCAACGCCAGCGTGCGGGCGGGGGCGTCGTCGGCGGCGAGCACGGGCCGCACGCGCGGCACGTCGGCGCCGGTGGTGCTGCCGACGATGCGCTCGAGCTCGTCCTGCGACGGGTAGCCGAGCACGACCTTGAACAGGAAGCGGTCGAGCTGCGCCTCGGGCAGCCGGTACGTGCCCTCCATCTCGATCGGGTTCAGCGTCGCGAGCACGAAGAACGGCGCGGGCAGCGCGTGCGTCGTGCCCGCGACCGTCACCTGCTCCTCGGCCATCGCCTCGAGCAGCGCCGACTGCGTGCGCGGCGTGGCGCGGTTCACCTCGTCGGCGAGCACGACGTGTGCGAACAGCGGCCCGGGCACGAAGCGGAACGCGCGCCGGCCGTCGGCCCCGTCCTCGACGATGCGCGTGCCGGTGACGTCGGCCGGCATGAGGTCGACGGTGAACTGGATGCGACAGAGGGAGAGCCCGAGCGCGTCGGCGACGGCCCGCGCGAGCAGCGTCTTGCCGATGCCGGGCACGCCCTCGATCAGCACGTGACCGCCAGCGAAGAACGCGGTGAGCACGGCGTCGATCGTGTCGGCGTGGCCGACGACGACGCGCGCGACCTCGCGGCGGACGGCGGCGACGGTGTCGGCGAAGTCGCGGATCTCGGCGGCGGCGAGGTCGGCGGGCGCGGCGTCGCTCATGGCGCGGGAGCCTCCACGATCGGGGCGTGGGCATAGAGGCGGCGGACGACGCCGGCCCAGGCCGGGGGCACGACGGCGGGATGGAACGGTGCGGCCGGCTGGCCGGCGGCGACGTCGGCGCTGCGCGCGTCGTCGGGATCGCTCGCGGGGGCGTCGTCCCAGGCGGCCTGCGGACCTGCGGGGCGGGCGCGCACGCGGGCGGCGATGGCGA
>JAHCID010000013.1 GCA_026129405.1 bacterium | reverse complement strand
CGCCGCGCCGCGTGTGCCGCCGGCGCGTGCGTCCGCGGCCACGTGCGCATTGCTCGCCGCGCCGGCACACGCGCGCTCGTTTTTCGGGCGCGGGATACGCCACGTGCGACTTCTTCCCGGCGCGACACGCCCGCGGCGTGGGCACCTCCCTTGCTCTCGCCGGTGCGCCCGGCGAGCCGGGGGAGCGCGGGCGACATCGAGGGAGGAGCCATGCAGAAGAAACTCGCATCGAGGGTCGCGTTCGGCGCCGCCGCCGGCGTGACCGGACTGATCGGCGTCGTCGCGATCGGTCACCAGGCGGTGGTCGCGAAAACATCGCCCACCTACCACGTGCCGTCGAAGCCGACGACGATGTATCGGGGATACTTCCCACGCGATGCACCGCCGGTGCTGACGGTCCCGAGCGGCGCGATCGTCTCGGTCGATACGATCTCGCATCAGAACATCCAGCAGACGGGCGTCCCCGCGAAGGACGTCCTGGCGGACGCCATCCCCGTCTTCCAGCAGGTCGTCGCGCCGGTGTCGGGGCTGGGCGCGCACTACATGACGGGCCCGATCTACATCCAGGGCGCCGAGCCGGGCGACACGCTCGAGGTCCGCATCCTCGACGTCAAGCCGCGCGTGCCCTGGGGCACCGCCCCGGGCAGCAAGCGGGTCTACATCGAGAAGGGCCGGGCGCTGTTCGCGCCCGGGATCGAGATCCCGCTGAAGCCCTTCCAGGGCATCATGGCCGTGGCTGCGGCCGACGACTTCGTGTCGCCGATCACCGCCGCCGCCAACGCGGGCCTCGTCAGCTCGCGGCCGCCCGGCCCGTTCGGCGGCAACATGGACACCAACGACCTCGGCATCGGCACCAGCCTCTACCTGCCCGTGTTCCGCAGCGGGGCGCAGTTCTTCACCGGCGACCCGCACGAGGTGCAGGGCAACGGCGAAGTCGCCGGCAGCGCGCTCGAGCAATCGAACACCGCCACCTTCCAGTTCATCGTCCACAAGGGCGGCGGCCTCACCGGCCCGCAGGCGGAGACGCCGCTGCACTACATCACCATGGGCATCGACGTGGATCTCGACGTCGCGATGCGGAACGCGCTTCGCAACGCCCTCGACTTCCTCCAGGCCGAGAAGGGCTTCACGCCGTCCGAGGCGATGTCGTTCGCGAGCCTCGCGATCGACATGAACATCTCCGAGACCGTGAACTTCACCCAGCTCGTCATGGCCCGCATCCCGAAGCGCTTCTTCGTGAGCGACTTCAAGAAGAAGCCGGATTTCTGGAAGAAGCCGCTCAAGGACAACAGCGAAGGCCAGCGCCAGGGCCTCGACCAGCTGCCGTGAGGAGAGTGACGATGAACATCACACCACAGATTCGCGTGGCCGGCGTCACCGCGGCCGCGCTCGCCGTCCTGATCGGGCTCGGCGCTCTCGGCCACCAGAGCGCCTTCGCGAAGAAGGACTACGACTACCATCTCCCGTCCACGCCGGAGAACATGTACCTCGGCTGGTTCCCGCGCGACGCCCCGCCGGCGCTCACCGTGCCGAGCGGCGCCATCGTGCGCATCGACACGATCTCGCAGCGCGGCGTCGGCGGCAGCGGCATGGACCCGGTCGGCTTCCTCGGCACCTTCGGGGTGAAGCCGGAGGAGGTGCTGCCCGACGTCATCAACGCCTACTACAACTTCCCGGCCAGCCACCGGGCGCCGCGCGGCAGCGGCGGCCACTATCTGACCGGCCCGATCTACGTCCAGGGTGCCGAGCCCGGCGACACGCTCGAGGCCCGCATCCTGAAGGTCGAGCCGCGCGTCAACTACGGCATCAACGCGCAGAGCTCCGGCGGCGCCCTGCCCGGCTATCTCTCGAGCTCGACCGTCCGCCTGATCCGCACGAAGGGCAACGTCGCCCTCTTCAAGCCCGGCGTGGAGATCCCGCTGAAGCCCTTCCAGGGCACGATGGGCGTCGCCGCGTCCGACACCTACGTCTCCCCGAACACGCAGGCGGCGTCCGCCAACGTCGTCAGCTCGCAGCCGCCCGGCCCCTACGGCGGCAACATGGACCTGAACGACCTCGGAGAGGGCAGCACCATCTACTATCCGGTGTTCCGCACCGGCGCCCAGTTCTTCACCGGCGACCCGCACGAGGTGCAGGGCAACGGCGAGGTCTCGGGCAACGCCCTCGAGATGTCGAACACGGTCACCATCCAGTTCATCGTCCACAAGGGCGGCGGCCTCACCGTGCCGCGCGCCGAGACGCCCACGCACTTCATCATGATGGGCATCGACGTCGATCACGACGTCGCCTTCAACGCCGCCCTGGCCGAGGTCCTCGACTTCCTCCAGGACCAGAAGGGCCTGTCGCTCGCCGACGCGCGCGCCTTCGCGAGCCTCGCCGTCGACTTCAACATCGCGGAGTCGGTCGACCTGACGAACCTCGTCATGGGCCGGGTCCCGAAGCGCTTCTTCACCTCCGACTTCAAGGTGAAGGACTACTGGAAGAAGCCCCTCAACAAGTTCAGCGAGGGGCAGCGCAACGGCCTCGACGGCTTCTGAGCGCCTGCGGGCCGGGACGTCCCTGCGACGCCCCGGCCCGCGGCGCCGGCCGACGACGCCCGGCCTCCCGTCCCGGCGTCCTTGACCACGCGGGGAAGCGCGCGCTACCCGGCCGCGATGCACGCGGCACTCCTCGAGGAAGCGGGCCGTCCCCTCACCATCGCCGACGACGTCACGATCGATCCGCCCGGCCCCGGCCAGGTGCTCGTGCGCGTCCGCTACTGCGGCGTCTGCCACTCCGACCTGAGCATCGTCGACGGCGTCTTTCCGTCGCCGACGCCGATCGTCCTCGGCCACGAGGCGGCCGGTACGATCGAGGTGCTCGGCCCGGGCGTGAGCGAGCTCGCCGTCGGCGATCCCGTCGTGCTCACCCCGCTGCCGCCGTGCGGCACCTGCTACTGGTGCGTGCGCGGCGAGCCCGGCTGCTGCGTGCGGGCGAACGCGATCGCGACCAACACGCATCTCGACGGCAGCACCGGGCTGCGCCGCGGCACCGTCACCGTCTACCGCGGCGTCGGCCTCGGCGCCTTCGCCGAGCGCGTCGTCGTGCCGGTCACCGGCGCGGTCCGGGTCCCCGACGGCGTGCCGCTCGACGTCGCCTGCGTCATCGGCTGCGCCGTGCAGACCGGCGTCGGCGCGGTGCTGAACACCGCCCGCGTCGAGGCCGGCGCGACGGTGCTCGTCATGGGGCTCGGCGGCATCGGGCTCAGCATCGTCCAGGGGGCGCGCGTCGCCGGCGCCGCGCGCATCGTCGCGAGCGATCCGCTGCCCGCGCGGCGCAAGGCCGCCGCCCGGCTCGGCGCCACCGACCTCGTCGATCCGGCCGCGGACGACGTGGTCTCGCGCTGCCAGGCGCTCACCGGCATCGGCGTCGACTACGCCTTCGACGCCGTCGGCCGGGCCGCCCTGATCCAGGCCGGCCTCGCCGCCACCCGCAACGGCGGCACGACCGTCGCCGTCGGCGCGGCGCCGATCGACGAGGCGATCACGATCATGCCGGCCGCGCTGTTCACCCTCCAGGAGAAGAAGCTCCTCGGCTGTGCCCTCGGCAGCTGCCACGCGGTGCGCGACATCCCGCGCCTGCTCGCGCTCTACCAGGCCGGGCACCTCGACCTCGGGGCGCTCGTCACCGCGCGCCGGCCGCTCGCCGAGATCGACGCCGCGCTGGCCGACCTGCGCAGCGGCCGCGGCATCCGCACGGTCCTCGCCTGCTGAGCGGCGCGCCGCGGTTCTCGGCGACACCCCACCCGATTGTCGAGCCCGGGTGCGGCGGCGTAGACAGATCGTCAGCAAGTCGGTCTGCGAAGGAGGTCCACGATGCACGCCGCCGCTCGTCGTCTGCTCCTGTCCGCCGCCGTAGCCCTGCTCCTCCCCGCGTCGCCCGTCCGTGCCGGCGGCGCCGACTGCGCCTGCCGCTTCGAGGTGGCGACCGGCGGCAGCGGCGTGCCGCTGCGCCGGACGACGCGCACCGCGGTGGACGGCGCCTGCACCTTCGACGTCCGCCTGCGCGTCGCCCCGGGCGCCGGCGCGGCCTGCGACGGCGCCCGGAGCACCATGCGCGGCCTCGGGCGTGCGACGACGGTCGATCCCTGGGCGATGTCGTGGGAGCGCGTCACCGTGCGGGCCCGCACCTACGTGCGGCGCACCGTCCTCCGCGCCCGCCTCCGCGACGCCGCCGGACGCCGCACGCGGGCCCGGCTCGCGCTGCGCTGCGCCCCGCCGCTCGCGGGCTGCGAGGACGTCATGGCCGAGCCGGTCTACTGCGTCCTCGGCGGCCGCGCGCAGCACCGCGTCGCCAGCCTCGACACCGGCGTCGTGTGCCGCGACGACGGCCCCGCCACCGCCGCCGCCGGTCGCGCGATGTCGCTCGCGCTCTGGCACGGCGACGTCTACGCCTGCAGCGGCGGCAGCCCTTTCGGCGGCTTCGTCGCGACGCCGCTCGGCGCGGAGCGCCGGCGACGCGTCGCGGGGCCGTGCGCCGCCACCGGCACCGACGCCACGAGCCTCCTCGTCCTGCCCCGGCCCGGCTTCGACGCGCGGCCGGCCCAGGCCACCGCGCGCCGCAGCGTACGCGACACGCCGCGCGCATCGCTGCGCCAGATCCGCGCCTACGACGACCCTGCCGACGTGCCCGACGGCCCGTACCGGGTCGTCGCCGACCTCGACACCATCCCCGCGGGCTCGCCGTGCGGCGCGCTGCTCTTCGACACGGTCACGGGAGCTGACGGCCTCGTCTACGCCACGGGCTGCCGCCCGCGCTGGATCGGCGGCTGCGACCCCCAGCCGATCGTCTGCGTCTTCGACGCCGGCACCGGTGCCGCGCTGCCCTCGCTCACGCTCCAGGAGTTCGACGGCGGCGTGCGCGGGCTCTCCGCCCTCGACGGCGGCCGCCTCGTCGTCCTCACCGACGACCTCACCGCGCTGCCGGCGATCGGCTACGGCGGCGACGACACGAGCTTCGGGGTGCACGACACGCTGCACGTGTTCGACGTCACCGACGGCGCCCGCCTCGACAGCCAGGCGCTCACCACGTTCATGGCGCAAGGACTCGCATGCGTCAGCCGGTGATCCGCCTCGGCGCCGCCGGGGCCGCGCTGGGGCTCGTCCTCGCCGCGGCGGCGTTCGGCGCCCAGCCGCTCCCCGGCTCGGCGCTGCAGCTCGCCGAATCCCGCGGGGGCGGTACCGCCCCCGTGCGCCGGGTACGGGTGGTGGCGCGCGAGCGACCGGCGGTCGCGCGCCTCGCCGGCGACCCGATCGTGCACGGCGCTCTGGTGACTATCGCGACCGTCGGCCCGGACCGCGCGCGCGACAGGCTCGTCCTGCCGCCCGGCGCCGCGCGCGGCCGCGGCGCCGGCTGGTCGGTGGCTGCGAGCGCGAAGCGGCCCGGCGACGGACGCCTCGTCTGGCGCGACCCGCGCGGCGTCCACGGCCCGGTGCGACTCCTGCGGCTCACGCGCGGGCGCAAGGGCGTGCGGCTCGAGGTGCGCTTGCGCGGCGATCGCGACCGGCCGCTGGCGGTGCGTCCCAGGCCCATGCTCGCCGGGGCCGAGCTGATGCTGACGATCCCCGGCGGGGACAGCTGGTGCACCGCGTTCGGCGGCGCCGCCGGCGGCCGGGTGGTCGCCAGCAAGCCGTGGCGGTTCGCGATGGGCCCGGCCGCGATCCCCGCCTGCGCGGTCGCTGCGCCGCCGGCGATCGTGCCCAGCTTCGAAAGCGACCCGGTGCGGCCGCTGGCGCTCTCCCCGGACGGCAGCCGTCTCTACGTCGCGAACACGCCGGACGCACGCCTGGAGATCCTGCGGGTCGATGCCGCCGGCGGGCTCACGCCGCAGGCGTCGGTGGCGGTCGGGCTCGAGCCGGTCAGCGTCGCCGTCCACGGCGACGGCGAGGTGTGGGTGGTGAACCACCTCTCCGACAGCGTGAGCGTGGTCGACGTCGCCGCGGATCCGCCGCGCGTGGTGCGCACGATCCCCACCTGCGACGAGCCGCGCGACCTCGTCTTCGCCGGCCCGGGCGCGGCGCGCGCCTTCGTCACCACGGCCCGCCGCGGGCAGACCTGCCTCGGTCCCGACGGCACGCCGATCGACGCGCAGCTCACCACGCCCGGCACGCCGCGGGCGCTCGTGCAGGTGTTCGACGCCACGCAGGCGACGGGCGTGCCGCTGGCGGTGGTCGAGCTCTTCGGCGACACGCCGCGCGCGCTCGCGGTCGCGCCCGACGGGCAGACCGTCTACGCCGCGGTCTTCCGCTCCGGCAATCGCACGACGACGATCACCGAGCAGGCGGTGTGCGACGGCGGCCAGGGCGCGGCGCCGTGCCGGGTCGGCGACGCGACGGCTCCCGGCGGGCTGCCGGCGCCGAACCCGAACGACTGCGCCGGCGTGCCGCAGCCCGAGACCGGCCTGATCGTGCGCTTCGACCCGGCGCGCGGGCAGTGGCTCGACGAGCTGGAGCGCGACTGGAGCGCGCTCGTGCCGTTCACCCTGCCCGACCGCGACGTGTTCGCCATCGACGCCGGCGCGACGCCGCCCGCCGCGCTGGGTGCCGGCTGGTCGGACGTCGGCACGGTGCTCTACGGCATGGCCGTCGACACCGCGACCGGCGCGCTCTGGGTCGCGAACACCGAGGCGCACAACGAGGTGCGCTTCGAGGGCGACCGCAGCGGCTCGTGCGCGACCACCAGCGTGCGCGGGCGGCTGCACGCGGCGCGCGTCACCCGCATCGACGGCGACGGCGTACGGCCCCGCCACCTGAACCCGCACCTCGCCTACGACGTCCCCACGTCGCCCGCCGACAAGGCACGCAGCCTGGCGACGCCGGTCGCGCTCGCCGCCGACGGCGACACGCTGTGGGTCGCGGCCCTCGGCTCCGGCGTCGTCGCCGCCCTCGACGCCGCCGCGCTCGCGGACGGCACCTTCGCGCCCGACGCCGCGACCCACGTGCCGCTCACCGGCGGCGGCCCGACCGGGCTCGTCCTCGGCGACGGGCGCCTCTACGTGAGCACGCGCTTCGACCTCGGCGTCTCCGTCGTCGACACCGCGAGCCGCACCGAGATCGCGCACGTGCGGCTGCCCGACCCCGAGCCGGCGGCGGTGGTCGCCGGCCGCCGCTTCCTCTACGACGCGGTCGCGACCTCGGACAACGGCGAAGCGTCGTGCGCGGCGTGTCACGTCTTCGGCGACCTCGACGGCCTCGCCTGGGACCTCGGCGATCCGGACGGCGAGACGGTCACCAACCGCAACCCGTTCGAGTTCAACTTCGGCCAGGATCCCGACTTCCGCACGCTGAAGGGGCCGATGACGACGCAGAGCCTGCGCGGGCTCGCGAACCACGGCCCGATGCACTGGCGCGGCGACCGCTCCGGCGGCACCACCTTCGGCGATCCGCTCGACGAAGCCGCCGCCTTCCGCACCTTCAACCCGGCCTTCGTCTCCCTGCTCGGGCGCCACGCCCCGCTCGCCGACGCCGACATGGATGCCTTCACCGCGTTCGCGCTCGCGCTGCGCTATCCGCCGAACCCGATCCGCCGCCTCGACGGCGGGCTCGGCGCCGGCGAGGAGCGCGGGCGCCACGTCTACTTCGACGTCACCAGCGACGACATCCGCACCTGCCACGGCTGCCACGTCCTCGATCCGGACCTGGGCTTCTTCGGCACCGACGGCGACAGCTCGTTCGAGAACGAGCCGCAGATCTTCAAGATCGCCCACCTGCGCAACCTGTACGCCAAGGTCGGCATGTTCGGCATGGCGGGCGGGCCCTTCTTCCGCGACCTCGACGCGACGCCGACGGGCGACCAGGTGCGCGGCTTCGGGTTCCTGCACGACGGCAGCGTCGACACCATCCAACGCTTCCTGTCCGCGACCGTCTTCTCGCTCTCCGCCCCGGACCGGCGCGATGTCGAGGCGTTCATCCTCGGCATCGACACCGGGCTCGCGCCCGCGGTGGGCCAGCAGGTGACCGTCGGCGGGCCCAGTGCCGCCGCCGACGACCCGGCCGTCGCCGCGCGCGTGGCGCTGCTGCTCGCCCGCGGCGACACGGCGGTCCCCGAGTGCGACGTCATGGTGCGCGGGGTGCAGGACGGCGTCGCGCGCGGCTGGCTGCGCCTGCCGACCGGCGCGTTCCGTGACCGCGCCGGCGAGCCGCCGGTCGCCGAGGAGACGCTGCGCGCCGAGGCGGCGCGCGCGGGACAGGCGCGCACCTATACCTGCCTGCCGCCCGGCACCGGCGTCCGCCTCGCGCTCGACCGCGACGCCGACGGCTGCCTCGACGGCGACGACCCCGCACCCGCCGACCCGGCCGTCGCCTGCACGCCCTGAGCGCGCCCGACGCGTTCGGGGCTTGCGTGCGCCGGCCGGCCCCGACCAAATCGCATCACCGTGCGCGCTTCCGTCGCCGTCCTGGCCGTCCTCGTCCTGCTGCCGCTGCGCGCGGCCGCGACCTGTCCCGCCGACCTGCCCGTCACCGTGGTCGTGTCGCCGAAGGTGCCGACGGCGGACGCCCCGCTGCGCGTGGTCGCGGTCGGCACGGACGGGCCGGTCGGGACGGTCGGCGTGCGGGGTGCGGACGGACGGCCGCTGGCTCCGGAGGTGATACGACACGGCGGGCCGCCGTGGAGCGTCGTCGCCACCGTCGAGCCCGTCCCGGGTCCCCTGCGCGCGGAGGTGCGCCGCGGGACGGACGTCGTCGGCTGCGCCGAGGTGGAGGTCGTCGCCGGCAGCGGCACGACCGCGCCGGACGCCCCGGGGACGCGCGCCTGGGAGGCGGGGACGACGGCGCTCTACGCGGCCTGGATCGAGCACCTCTTCGGCGCGGCGGAGGGCCAGGCGTCGACGCTCACCGGGCTCGCCGACGTGCTGCACGATCCGGAGCGCAACTTCCTCCACGATCATCTCCAGCTCGGCGAGGACGGTCCCGGCGGCCGCGCGCTCGTGCCGAAGCCCGACTGCGCCGACCTGCCCTACGTCCTGCGCGCCTACTTCGCGTGGAAGCTCGGCCTGCCGTTCGCGGCCCGCGCGTGCAGCCGCGGCGGCGGCGGCCGGCCGCCGACCTGCGGCGGGCTCGGGACGATCCTGCCGGCGCTCGGTCCCGCGGTGCCGCCGTTCGCCGGCTTCCTGCGCCGGGTGATGGACGCGGTCCACTCGGGCAGCGCGCGCACCGGGCTCGCCGACGACGCGACCGACTTCTATCCCCTGGCCCTCGACCGCGCCGCGCTCTGGCCGGGTACGATCTACGCCGATCCCTACGGCCACACGCTCATGATCGTGCGCTGGGTGCCGCAGGCGCCGGATCGGCCCGGCCTGCTGCTCGCCGTCGACGCCCAGCCCGACGAGTCCATGGGCTACAAGCGCTTCTGGGAGGGCACCTTCCTCTTCGCCGACGAGCCGACGTCCGGCCCCGGCTTCAAAGCCTTTCGCCCGCTCGTCGCCCGGGGCGGCGGCGTGCGCGCCCGCGGCAACGCCGACCTCGACGGCCGCGACGGCATCCCCGCCTGGTCCGACGCGCAGATCGGCCTCGACCCCGACGAGTTCTACGCCCGCATGGCGGCCCTCATCGACCCCGCCGGGCTGTCGCCGACGGCGGCCTACGAGCGCACGCTCGACGCGCTCGCCGAGCAGCTCGAGACCCGCGTCGGCTCGGTCGACAACGGCGAGCGCTGGAAGCGCACGCATCCGGGCACCGTCGTCGAGATGCCGGCGGGCGCCGCGATCTTCGAGACCATCGGCCCGTGGGAGGACTACGCGACGCCGTCGCGCGACCTGCGCCTGCTGATCGCGATCCACGTGCTCGAGACGCTGCCGGCACGCATCGAGCGGCACCCGGAGCTGTTCGTCCTCGGCGGGCGCGCGCCGGCGCAGGTGCGCGCCGGCGTCGAGGCGCTGCACGCGCGCGCGCCGGCGGAGCGGACCATCGCCTACACGCGCAGCGACGGCAGCACGTGGACGCTCACGCTGGCCGAGGTGCTCGCGCGTCGCGCCGCGTTCGAGACGGCGTACAACCCGAACGACTGCGTCGAGGTGCGCTGGGGGGCCGCGGAGGGGAGCGACGAGCGCGCGCCGTGCGCGCGCCGCGCACCGCCAGCGCAGCAGGCGCGGATGGCGCAGTACCGCGACTGGTTCCGCGAGCGCCGCCGTCCGCCACGCTGACGCGGCCGCCGCGCCTCGGCACGCGATCGGCATGACGTGCGGCGGCGTCATGCGACGCTGCCTGGCGCCGATACCGCTCGGCCACGGATCGTGCCGCGTGCGCGCGTGCGCGTTGCCGTGCGCACGGGCAGCGGTGCGCCCACGCCCGCGGCATCGCGCGCGCACGCCCGGCACACGGCGGCGCACGGCGCCGGGATGCGCATGGCCTCGCCCTTGCTCACAGCGCCGTCCGCCCGTGCGGACACCCACTTCCGAAAGGAGAGGCAGCACATATGGCCGTACCCACCAATCCCACCGATGCCGAGCTCAACGCGTACATCCTGTTCCGCTTCGGCATGCTCGGCATCGACATCTCGGTCCTGCCGTTCCAGGACTCCACCGCCCAGGTCGATCAGGTGAGCGTCCTGTCGTCGTGCCGCTCGACGCTGCGCCAGTCGCTCCAGCTGCTCGACTACGAGCTCGACGTGCAGACGCACATCGCCACCTACTATGCCTCGCCCCAGTGGGCGTGGACGCAGATGGGCGAGGAGGGCCGCATCAGCCTCGCCAAGCGCAAGCAGGCGCTGGGGTACTGACATGAGCACCGACGACCGTACCGACCACCCGGACACTCCGGAGCCGAACCCCGACTACCAACCGCAGGACGTCGGCATCGACCGGCGCAGCTTCCTCGTGCGCCTCGGCGCCGCCGGCGCGGCAGGGGCCGCCGTCGCGGCGCTGCCGCCGATCGCCGGCCGCACGGCCCACGCGGCGCCGAACTCCGGCACGCCCTTCGCCGACGTCGTGCGTCCGGAGGCGCGAACCGATCCGACGGAGTGCACGATCTCCGAGGCGGCGACGCTCATCAAGTCGGGGAAGCTGAAGCCCTCGACGCTGATCGGCGCCTACCTGGAGCGGATCGCGAAGTGGGACCCCCAGTACTACCAGGCCTACAACACCGTCCTCTACGACGAGGCGTCGCAGCGGGCGCTCAAGCTCGACCGCACGAAGTACATCGGCCCGCTGCACGGCGTCGGCATCGGCCTCAAGGACAACTTCTACACCGAGGGCATCCTCACCACCGCCAACTCGTACATCTTCGCGGACTTCGTGCCCGACTACGACTGCACCGCGCTCACGCGTCTCGAGAACGCCGGCGCCGTGCTGCTCGGCAAGTGCCAGATGGGCCCGCTCGCCGGCGGCCGGCCGACCACGCCCGACGGCACCGTCACCACGCGCAACCCGTGGGCGCCGAACGATCCCAGCGTGACGCCGAGCGGCTCGTCCGGCGGCTCCGGCGCCGCGACCGCGGGGCGCCTCGCGACCTGCACCCTGGGCACGCAGACCGGCGGCTCGATCACCGGCCCCGGCGGCTCAAACGGGCTCACGGCGCTGAAGCCCACGCACGGCCGCCTCTCCGTCTACGGCATCATTCCCCTCACCATCACCCGCGACCACATCGGCCCCCTGGCGCGCACCGCCATGGACGCCGCGATCGTGGCGCAGGTGGTGGGCGGGCCCGACCTGAACGACCCGCGCACGATCGGCCTGCCGCCCATGCCCGACCTCGTCGAGGCGGCGACCCCGGTCGTCAAGAAGGGCCGCGTCGTGCCGCGCTGGCCCACCCGCGTCGGCGTCATCCCCGGCTACACCACCGGCACCAACGCCACCGCCCTGGCGCGCGTGGCGATGCTGAACACGCTCGCCAACATCGGCTTCGAGGTCGTCGACATCACCCTGCCCGACGAGTTCTCGCTGCTGACCGGCGGCGCCTTCAACGTGAGCAGCTCGGAGCGCGCCGAGATCGACTTCAAGTATCTGAAGCAGGACGTCCGCCTCTTCGGCGGGCGCCTCACCGGCTGGCTTCCCAGCATCGTGCAGGGCGGGCCCGAGGTCGCGAAGGGCCTGCGCGCGCGGCTCCTCCTCATCGACCGCTGCATGAGCCAGATGTTCAACCAGTGCGACGTGGTCATGCAGACGGGCAGCACCTTCGACGGCATCGGGCTGCCGCTCTGCACCTACCTCATCGGCTTCGCCCCGAACGCCGCCGGCATCAGCCTGCCGATCACCTCGGTCCTCGGCGGGCCGCCGTTCTCCGAGGAGCGCATGCTGTCGGTGATCGCCGCGTACCAGGCGGTCACGACGTGGCACAACCGCCGGCCGGCCGATCCGCTCGTGAGCTCGGCGAAGAGCCGGATCGCGCCCACCCGCATCACCTGCCGCGACGTCGACCGCGAGTGCCGCGCGGCGATGGAGGGCTCCGAGATCGTGTGACGCGACCGCGGGGGTGCGGGCAGCGGCCCGCACCCCCGTGCACGTCGCCGCCGCCTGGGCTATGCGGGTCGCATGACGACCGGCGCCCTGCCCGCCCCGCCGAGCGGCTCCGCCCCGGCCGACGGGCTCGTCACCACGACGCACGTCATCTACGGCCTGCACACGCTGAGCGTGCTGGTCGGGATCACCACCGCCGCCACGATCATCGGCGCCTTCGTCTTCGGCCTGCCGTCGATCCTCGCGGTGATCGTCAACTACGTGCGCCGCAGCGAGGTGCGCGGCACCTACCTCGACTCCCACTTCCGCTGGCAGATCCGGACGTTCTGGTACGCCACGCTGTGGGTGATCGTCGGCTGGCTGCTGTTCGTCACCATCATCGGCATCCCGCTCGCCTTCCTGCTCTGGGGCTTCGACACCGCCTGGGTGATCTACCGCATCGCGCGCGGCTGGATCGCGCTCCGCGACCGCCGGGCGATGTACGTCTGACGCCCCCGGCTCAGGCGCCGGCGTCGGTCGCCGGGCGCGGCGGCGGGCGGAACTCCTTGTCGAGGTAGTAGAGGAAGATGCTCGCCATCGCGTCCGAGTCCCGCTCGGTCGGATTGTCGTAGACGCTCACCAGCTCGTAGTCGTGGTCCTTGTAGAGGGGCACGCCTTCGACGCTCGAGAACGACTCGATCGCCTCGAGGCCGACGCGGTCGGTGGTCGTGCGCTGGGCTCCCTTCCATACCGTCGTGCCTGCCGTCAGATCGCGCAGCTCGACCGACACCGAGTACGGATGCACGTGGACGCCGATGAAGTGCAGCGTCGTGTCGTAGGGCAGCTTCATGAGATCGGTCACGCGCGTGCGGTACTCGTGCCGCCCCGGCTTCACCACCCAGTGGCCGGTGAACTTGCGTCCCTGCGGATCCTCGATGATGAACGGCACCTGCGCCGGGATGCCGGGCGGCAGGCTGCCGGCATGGCAGCTCGCCGCGGCCGCCTTCGCGTCGATCGCGCCCGAGCCGTAGACGAGCGCCTCGTCCTCGAGCGACGCCATCACGAAGGCGCCGGTGCTGACCAGCGGCTTCATCGGCTCGGCGAGGTCGCGGTCGCGAACGTAGCGCACCCGCACCCGGTGGCGGACGCGGCGGTCGTCGTCGGGACGGTTCAGGTTCAGCACCTGCGAGTTGAGGACGATGTCCTCGTCCGAGTACGCGGGGATGCCGAAGCCGGACGGCAGCCGCACGTCGATCTGGCCCTGCGTCAGCGTGAAGATCTGCCCGAGCGGCCGGTTGACGCCCGCGGGCTGGTCCTTCGTCCACACGAGGTTCGTGTGGCACTCGTACTCGATCGACTCCGTGCGCTCGTCCTCGGGGCCGACGACGTCCATCTCGAGACCGGTGAGCCACACGAGCTCACGCGGCGGCGCCGGCTCGCCCTCGGCCAGCTTCACGACCCGCGTCGTGTACGGCCCGAGCATGGAGGGAAAGAGCCGGTCGACGTGGAACGTGTCCGAGAACAGCGTCCGCACCCGCTCCTGCGCATGTCCCGGCGGCGCCGGCCTCGCCGTTGCGCCGTCGTCCGGCTGGCCGCAGGCGGCCAGCGTGACGATGCCTGCGAGCAGCCCCGCGGCCACGGTCCGACGGCTGTGCATCGATCGAGTCCCCCCCCCGCGCCACCCGGCCGGGGTGGCCGGCGGCTGCGGCGACGCTAGTACGCGACCGTTCGCGGCCGCAAGGCATTCCGCGCCCCGCGCTGGTCCCTCGCGCGGCGGTCGCGTAGCATCGAGCGTGCGCGCCGGGGGGCCGGGGCGACGGGGAGGTGCGGATGGTGCGGACGCTGGGGATGGGGGCGCTGGTGGCCCTTTCGCTGCTCGCGGTGCCGGCCGTGGCCGCGGCCAGGCTCGACGACGCCGCCAGGGCGCGCCGCTGCCAGGCGGCGAAGCTCGCCGCCGTCGGCCGCTACCAGCTCTGCCTCGCGGACGCCGAGGCGCACGCGGTGATGCAGCAGACCCAACCGGTCGTCGCCCGGTGCGACCGGCAGCTGCGCCGCAGGTGGGAGAAGGCCGAGCGACGCGGCGGCGGGACGTGTCCCACGACGAGCGACCTCGCCCGCGTCCGCCTCGCCTCCACCCGGCACGGCGCGCGCATCGCCAGCCAGCTGGGCGCCGTCCGCACTACCGGCACGTGCAGCGGCGTCCCGTTCGCCTACAGCTACATGGTGACGAACCGCGCCACGCCGTTCGCGACCGCGAAGGACGCCGTCGTCCCGGGCGCGCCGGGCAGCCTCACGTTCTGGACCGCGAGCGGCGCCTACCAGTCGAGCGACCCGCAGTCGACCTACACCGAGGTGACCGAGACGGTCTTCCTCGAGCGCCTGCAGGCCGACCTCGCCCTCGCCGCCTCGGCCGGGCGGCTGCACCTCGGGCTCTACGTCCACGGGCTCGGCAACCTGTTCACCGAGGCGCTCGCCGAGGCGGCGGCGTTCGGATGCGCCCTCGAGCGCTCCGGCCAGTGGCCGGGCCTCCTGATCGGCTTCTCGTGGCCGAGCTACGACCTCTTCGACTCGGCCTACTACTACGCGTCCTCCGGCCCGCCGCCGCCGCCGCTGACGCCGCAGACCTCGGGCACGATCCGCGACAACGTCCTCGGCAGCCGCCAGAGCTTCGACGCGCTGGTGCAGCTCCTCGGCAGCAGGGTCGTCGCCCCCTCGGCGACGCCGGTCACGCTCTCGTTCCTCACCCACTCCGAGGGCAACTACATGCTGATGACCGGGCTCGCGGCGCTGACGCAGCCCGCGCAAGTCGACCGCTGCCTCATGCTCGCCGCCGACGTCTCGGCGGTGTCGCTGCAGAGCGGCGAGCAGGGAGCGGCGATCGCCGCGACCTGCGCCGAGGTGACGGTGTACTACTCGGGCGCCGACGAGACGCTCGGCTCGTCGAACTACGAGTTCTTTCCCTACCACCGCAGCGACTACCCGACCCGGCTCGGCCTGATCGGCCCGTACTACGGCTTCCTGCCCCCGAAGGCGCTCGCGCCGAACGTCGTCGGCCTCGACTGCTCGTCCGTCACCGTCGCCCCGGCGGTGGCGAGCATCATCGACGTACACTCGTCGTACCGCACGGTGCCCGCCATCCTCCGCGATCAGGCGGAGACCATGCTGTCGCTGCCCCACCCGAAGCGGCACGCGATCTCCGGCACGTCGCAGGGCTTCACGCTGGCGCCGTAGGCGCGCCGGCATCAGCGGTGCAGCTTCGCGAAGTCGGGCGGCCGCTTCTCGAAGAACGCCATCACCGCCTCGAGGTTCTCGGGCGTGCCGACGCGCTCGGCGAACGCCTGGTCCTCACGCGCGCGCGCCTCGGCGATCTGCCGGCTGCGGGTCGCCAGCATGAGGCGCTTCGTGTGCCGCACCGACTCGGGCGGCTGCGCGGCGATGCGCACGGCGAGCGCGTGCAGCGACGGGCGGAGCGCGTCCGGGGCGCACACGCGTACCGCGAGCCCCAGCTCGACGGCGCGGCGCGCGTCGATCCAGTCGGCGGTGAAGAGCAGCTCGGCCGCCCGCTGCCAGCCGCACACGACCGGCAGGAGGTAGCTGCTCGCCGCCTCCGGCACCACGCCCAGCGTGACGAACGGCGGCCGCAGGCGCGCGCCCTCGGCGACGTACACGACGTCACAATGGAGCAGCAGGGTGAGACCGATGCCGACGCCGACGCCGTTCACCGCCGCGAGGAGCGGCTTGTCGAACACGCACAGGCGGTCCATGAACGCGCCGAAGCCGGGATCCTCGCCGTCGGCGCCGTTCGTCATCTCGGAGAGATCCTGCCCGGCCGAGAAGGCGCCGTCGGTGCCGGTGACCACGACCACGTTGACGTCACGGTCCTCCTGCGCGTCGCGCAGGGCGTCGCGCAGCTCGTGCCACATCTGCCGGTTGAAGGCGTTACGCTGCTTCGGCCGGTTCAGGACCAGGGTCAGGACCGCGCCGTCGCGCTCCTCGAGAACGGTCTCGCGCATGGGCCCGGGCATAGCCCACGCCACGGGGGGATTGCTACGGCGTGGCGGCGCGCGCGCCAGGCGCACCGGCCAGCGGCGCCCGGCACGCGTCGATCGCCGCGCCCGCCGCGCGCGCGCAATAGCGCGCCACCGCCGCGAAGCGGCGCTGCGCGCAGTCGGCGAGCGCGGCGCCGCGCGGCGTCCCAGCGCCGCGCGCCCGCGACGCCCTCGAGGCGGGCCTTGTCGACGCCGCGCGTGGGCCCGCCCGGCGCCCGCAAAGGGACGCAGGCGGCGCCGCCAGCGCCAGATGCAACCGCACGCGGCGCGCGTTCGCAGCGGCGTGGCCGCCGCGCGCACGCCGGCGTGCGGCGCCCAGGCCTCGAGGAACGCGATCGTCGCCAGCGCGGCGTTGTCGGCCGCGAGCGCGTAGTAGGCGAAGAACTGCGCCGGAAAGCCGCCGAGATCGAGCGGATCGCCGGGGCCGTCCGACACGCCGCGGAAGCCGAGGAACGGCACGCCGGCCGCCGCCGCCCGCCGCGCCACCACGCTCGTCTCCATGTCGACGGCGGTCGGATAGAGCGGCGCCGCCGCGTGCGTGACGCCGGGCGTGCGCATCGGCTCGCAGCCGAACACGGGCCCGCCCCCGGGCGTGCAGGCCGGCGGGCTGCTGCCGAACGGATCCTCGCTCGTGCCGTCGCCGCCGACGACGAGCCGCGGCGTACGGCCCATGCACACCTCGGGCCCGGGCGGCTCGGGCGGGTTCGCGGTGCACTGCACGAACGGCAGCGGTGTGGACGCGAGGCCCTGTGCGAGCTGGAGCAGCGTCGGGTCGACGCCGACGCCGCCCTCGGCGTCGCTCCAGGTGGCCGGCACGACCACGTCGCCGATGTTCTGATCGCTGCCGGCGACGCCGGAGAAGAGGATCGCGCCGACCTCGAGCCGCGCCAGGATCGCCTCGGTCGTGCGCGCCGCGTTCGCGAGGCCGATGCCGGAGAGCACGAGGGCCACGCGGGTTCCCGCCAGCGTGCCGACGTGGACGGTGCGATCGCCGGTGACGAGCGTCTCCGTCACCGCCGTGCGCTCGAGGAGCAGGCGCTGCTCGGCGGGGAACGCCGAGATCACGACGACGACCGGCCCGGCGACACAGCGCGCGCTGCGCGCCGCACACGGATCGCTCGCCTGTGCCGCCGCAGCGCCGGCGCACGCGAGCGCGGTCGCCGCCGCCACGTACCGCAGCCCCCGGACCAGGGTCACGCCACCCCCATGGGCGCGGGCTTCCCACATCGGCGGCCGCCGCGACAAGCCGCGGCGCGGCTTTTTCGTTGACGGGGTACGGCGCGACGGTCAGATGTCGTCGCGTCCGCACTGCCGTCCGCACACACGGAAAGGGTCCCCATGCAGGTCCACGACCATCAGCTCGTCGGCGACGACGGCGTTCCCGTCCCGTTCCGCGAGAGCCCGAACTGGACGCACGGCACGTTCCTCGCACCCGAGTACCTGCTCGTGCACTACACCGCCGCGCCGAGCGCGGAGGACGCCGTCGCCCGCTTCCTCGACCCGCGCGCGCGGGCCTCCGCGCACCTCGTCGTCGGCCGCGACGGCACCGTCACCCAGCTCGTGCGCTTCGATCGCGTGGCGTGGCACGCCGGCCCGAGCCGCTGGGAGGGCCGCCCGGGCCTCAACGCCTTCGCCATCGGCATCGAGCTCGACAACCCCGGGCGCCTCGTGCGCCTCGGCCCCGGCCGCTGGGGCACCTGGTACGGCGACGTGCTGCCGGACGACGACGTCGTCCAGGCGGTGCACCGAGACGATCCGGTGGGCAGCCTGCTCTCCGGCTGGCCGCGCTATCCGGCCGCGCAGCTCGCGGCGGCGCTCGCCGCGGCCGAGGCCGTCGTCCAGGCCTACGGGCTGCGCGACGTCCTCGGCCACGACGAGGTCGCGCCCGGCCGCAGGAGCGATCCCGGTCCCGCGTTCCCGATGGCCAGCGTGCGCGCCCGGCTCTTCGGCCGTGCGGACGACGCGCTGCCGGTGTGGGTGACGAGCGAGGCGCTCGCCATCCGCGCCGCGCCGGCCAGACGGGCTGCGCCTCGCCAAGCGGCCCGTTGCCGCCGGGGACGTCGAGCGCGTCGCCACGCGGCGCCTGGTGAGCTCGTCGAAGTGCTCGACGCCGGCGGCGACCAGCCCGACCGCGAGGGCTGGGTGCACAGCCGCTTCCTCCGGCCCGCGGCGTAGACCGCCGCGGGCCGGAGGCCGGCGTGCTCAGCCGCCGTTGCCGGCCGGCCGGTAGGTGCGGCAGGGCTGGCCGCGCAGGCCCGGGCACGGCGGCAGCGTCGGCGGCGGCACGACGCCCGGGATCACCGGCAGCACCACGCGCGACGCCTTCGCGTGCATGCGCGAGATCTCGTTGCGCACCGTCCCGCCCGTGAGGAAGGTGTCGAAGCGCCAGCGTGTGCGATCGCCGCCCGGGGCGGCGATGCCGAGGCGGATGCGCGAGCCCTTCCGGAAGACGTGCGCCACCGGGAAGATGCCGACGCGCACGAGCGCGAACTTGCCGTCCGGCATCGGCGCCGCGTCCTTTTCGAGGTGCGTCGGCCACGGCTCCAGGCGGGTGCGCTTCTTGCGGTCGAGCTTGCGGTGGCTGGCGCGCAGCCAGCCGCTCTGCACGTAGGTCTCGAGGCCGTCGGGCCGGATCTCGCTCAGCGTCACCTGGATGTCCGTGTCCTCGGCGCTCGAGCGCAGATAGAGGTCGACGCTGCCCGGGCCGACGATGGTCACGTCGTCGATCAGCGGCTCGGTGGCGTACGCGAGCGCGGTGCCGTCGACGTAGGGCGCCCAGTCGTACGGCGGCAGGATCGACCAGGAGTCGGCCTCGCCGCTGCCGGGCAGCGTCTGCGCCGGCCGCACCGACGGATCGGGATTGTAGGCGTCGACGCCCTCGCCGGCCTTCCGCGGCCGCTTGCGCGCGAGCGTGCCGTCGGGACCGAGGTACCAGGCGGTGGCACGGGCGCCGTTGGCGGGCCAGCGCTGGAAGCCGACCTCGAAGCGCGGCGCGGGCAGGCCCGGCTGCGGCGAGCCGCCGCCGTTCTCGAACAGCACGCGGACGCGCGGATCGGCCTCGAAGAGCGCGCGCGCCTGGTCGTAGTCGGTGATGCCGTCGAAGCGGTCGACGGGCAGCGGCGGCGTCGGCACGTTGCCGCCGAGGATCTGCGAGTAGACGATGGGCGCGAACGGCGCGGCACGACTCGGGTCGGGCAGCTGGTGCGCCACGTAGAGGTCGAGGAACGCGATCCAGTTCCACAGGATCGCCGGCTCCATCGCGCTCGTGTGAACGCCGTTGATGAGGCTCACCTTGACGTCGCGGCGCTTCGGCAGGAGGCGCAGGTACGAGGCGAAGTCGCCGCCCGTCTGCTCGTCCTGCCACGCGCCGGCGAGGAACGTCGGCACCTGGATGTCGCCGACCCAGTTGATCGGCGAGCGCGCGTCCATGAGGTACGGCAGGTAGAACGGGTGGCTCTGGGTGAACTCGACCGCGTCGAGCGTCTGCAGGCGCAGGCGCTGGTTCGCGATGCAGGTCTGGTCGCCGTTGCGCGCCCGGCGGCGGGCCCAGGACTGGCCGCCCTCGGGAGCCGGCTCGGCGTCGCTGTTGCGGCCGCGCAGCCAGCTCTCGGCGAAGCCGTTGTTGAAGATGCCGCCCGGGAAGCCGGGGGCCCGGTAGATGTCGGCGATGGTCGAGAACGGCGCCACGGCGCCGAGATGCGGCGGCCGCGCGCCGGCGACGAACAGCTGGCTGATGCCGGGGAACGAGATGCCGATCATGCCGACCTTGGCGAACTTCACCCACGGCTGCACGCCGACCGTCTCGATGATGTCGTAGCCGTCGGCCGTGGTGGGCAGGTCGAAGAGATCGATGACGCCGCCCGAGCAGCCCGAGCCGCGCATGTTGACGCCCACCGTCGCGTAGCCGAGCGCGCTCGCGAGCAGCGTCGACGGCTGCGGGTTGTCGGGGTCGGCCGGCGAGTAGCCGGAGTACTCGATCAGCGTCGGGAACGGGCCGTCGGCCATCGTCCTGCCGAGCGGCGGACGGATCATCGCGGCGAGCAGCGTGCCGTCGCGCATCTGGATGTACTGGTAGCCCGCGACCAGCGTCTGGGCCTGGTAGAAGGACTGGTCGGGGTGATCCGTGAACACGAGGGTCGTCACGGGCTGCCCGCCGCCCCCGGCGGTGAGATCCCGCACGACGAAGGGGTTGCCCTCGCCGAGCTCGCGGAAGACCAGGCTGCCGAAGCGGTCGACCGTCCCCCGCTGGACCTCGAGGCCCCCCGGGGTCTCGAGCCCCACCACGTTGCCCTGGACACCGTTTCGGACCCCCACGAAGCCGATGCCGGCCTGGAGGTCGAACGCCGATGCCGGCCCCACCCCCGCGGCCACGATCGCCACCCCCAGGGCGGCACGAATCACCCACTCGCACGTACGCTTGTGCATTGCTCTCCTCTGTCGCCCAGCGCGTGGGGCCGCCGACCGGCGCCCGCTCCCCCGCCTGCGAAGCGCGCGGAGGCTACCCGGCGGCCACGACGGGCGTCCACCGAAATCACGCCGTTCGCACAGCGATCGGGGCTCGTCGGCGCGCTGGCGATGGGCTATGGAGGCGACTCGTCTTCGGGGAGTAGCCGCCCGCACCAGCGGGGCACGCGTCAACACACTTGGCCCTCGGGCCATGGCACGTGCGCACGGACCACGCGGTCCGGGGTTGGCGAGACCGACGGCGCGGACCACCGGCACGGGCCGGCGGCGGTCCGCGGCGTCGCGCATCTCCCTCGGCCCCCGAGTCCCCGGAGTCCCCATGGAAACGCTCTGGACCGCCACCGCGGTCGTCGCGATCGCCGAGATCGGCGACAAGACCCAGCTCCTCGCCATCGTCCTCGCCGCCCGCTTCCGCCGCCCGTGGCCGATCGTCGCCGGCATCTTCGCGGCGACGCTGCTGAACCACGCCGCCGCCGCGACGGCCGGCTACTTCGTCGCGCAGTGGCTGACGGGGCCGACGTTCCAGATCGTCGTCGCGCTCGGCTTCCTCGCCATGGCGGCCTGGGCGCTCGTCCCCGACGCCGCCGACGACGGCCCGTCCGACGCCGCCCGCGGCGGCGTCTTCCTCACCACGCTGGTGGCCTTCTTCCTCGTCGAGATCGGCGACAAGACGCAGATCGCGACGACCCTCCTCGCGGCGCGCTTCCACGACGTCGCCCTCGTCACCGCGGGCACGACGCTCGGCATGATGCTCGCCAACGTCCCCGCCGTCGTCTTCGGCGAGGCGGCGACGCGGGTCGTGCCCCTGGCCGTCGTGCGACGCCTCGCCGCCGCGCTGTTCGCGGTCCTCGGTCTGTGGATGCTCGTCAGCGCGCTGTGGTGACGCCGGCGGGGAGGCGGTAGGCGACGAGCTGCGCCGGGCTTCCGAGGCCGACCGGAACGAGCACGAGGTCGCCCGCGACCGCCGGCCATCCGTTGATGCCGTCGCCGGCCTTCACGCTCCACAGCGGCCGGCCGCCCTCGTGGCGCGCGAAGGCGTGCAGCGAGCCGTCGAAGGCGGTCGTCAGCACCACGTCGTTCACGACCGTGGCGGCGCCGAAGGCGGCGGCGGGCAGCGGCTGCGTCCACTGCACGACGCCGCTCGCCGCGTCGAGCGCGACCAGATCGCCGCGCGCCGAGGCGACGTAGGGGAAGAACGAGAAGTGGTCCTCGCGGTCGCCCTGGTACGGCGTGGCCATGTCGTTCACCGCGACGTAGATCGTGCCGTCGGCGTAGGCGGGCGGCGTCATCACGCCGCCGAGGAGCCCCGGCTTCACGAAGGTCGGCTCGAGCGGCACGGCGAGGAGATCGTCGTTCACGTGCTCGCCCACGGCCGTCCTCCACAGCGGCATCCCGTCGGCGGCGTCGAACGCGTGCACGTAGCCGGCCTTGCCGGTGCCGACGAGCAGCCGGCGCGCTCCCCCGGCGACGGCCACGTCGGCCAGCATCGTCAGGTGGAAGTCGTGGTCGAAGAGGTCGCGCGGCTGCACCTGCCGATACCAGCGCAGGGTGCCGCGGCCGGCGTCCACGGCCAGCGCGCAGTTGGTATAGAGGTTGGGCCCCGGGCGGCTCGAGGCGTTCGGGAAGGCCGCGATGCCGGGGAACGGTGCCGGGTTGCCGGTGCCCCAGTAGGTGACGCCGGCCATCGCGTCGATCGCGGGCGGGAACCATGCGCCGCCGCCGCTGTTGACCTGCGGATTGCCCCACAG
Organism: bacterium; assembly: GCA_026129405.1. NCBI lineage: Bacteria > bacterium. Next base: position 6,255 of record JAHCID010000013.1, on the reverse strand, counting down.
GTCCGGCGAGTCGACCGTGTCGAACGACCACACGATCGCGCCGGTGTCGACGTCGAGCGCATGCAGGACGCCGCGATCGCCGCCCGTGAACTGGCCGAAGACGCTCACCGGCACGGTCGAGACATAGAGGCGGCGGTCGTACACGACGGGCTGCAGGTCGATGCCCTCCGTCGCCGTCGCCGGGACCTCGACGCGCCACTGCTCGGCGCCCGTGCCGGCGTCGAAGGCCGCCACGAGGTTGCGCCCGACGACGGCATAGACGCGGCCGTAGCCGATCGCCGCGCCGTTCGGCCCCACCGACAGGTAGCCGACCGCAACGCTCCACCGCGCCGCGCCGGTCGCGCGCTCGAAGGCGTAGAGGTTCGAGAGCAGGTCCTGCACGAAGACGGTGTCCCCGACGACGAGCGGGTTCGTCGCCAGCGCGCCGGTGAGGCCGAGCGGGGGAATCGTCGCGGCCCACGCCGGAACGAGCGTGGCGACGTTCGCGGCGGTGATCGGCGAGGCGGTGGTCGCCCGGGTGCCGAGGTGGTCCCGGTTCGGCAGCGGCCAGTCCGCCGCGGCGGCGGCGACGTCGGGCGGCACGCCGGGCGCGGTGCAGGCGTCGGGCGGCGCCGGCGCGGCCGCGGAGACGAAGCGGTGTCGGCCGTCGGCGCGGCGCGCGGTCGACGAACGCCGCGCAGTAGCGCCGGCTGCCCACCACGAGCAGCGCGTGCACCGTGTCCTCGGTGCCGCGCCCGCGCGGTTTCTGATCCGGCGCGGCCAGCGTGCAGCGCGCGCAGGCCGCGGTCGTCGAGCCGCACCCGGCAGGCGCCGTCGCGGAACGCCCAGCCGTCGGCCGCCGCCTTCCACCCCCCGCACGGCAGCCCGATCCAGCCGGTGTCGGATGCCGCGGAGGAGACCCACGCGCGCAGCTGCGCCCGCACCGTGTCGCCGGCATCGCCGCGGCAGCGCGGATCGTCGGCCGAGTCCGCCGTGCCGCGGCCGATCTCACGGCTCCGCGAGCGCCAGGCCACGACGCTCGGCCTCGCCGCCCGCGCGCCGGGCTCGCTGACGACCAGCCGCGTGCCCGGCAGCGGCTGCTCCCCGGGACCGGGCCGTCCATGCACCCGGGATGCGGCGCCCAGGCACAGGACGACGGCGGCAGCGCTCCAGGCGTAGCGGAACGCGGCGGCGCGAGACACGGCAGGTCGCGACATGGCGGACCGACGCGTAGCCGATCCGGCACCGCCGGAACAGGCGCGCGCGGGCCGCGTCACCCGCTGCCGCCGCCTTTCGGACGGCGTCCGCGCCTGCTCGCATGCGCGCTGGCGCGATCCGTGCGGCGCTGACACTGTGACGGCTCGTGCGACGCCTCGTCCTGCGCTGGCTCGTCCTCCTCGACGCCACCCTCCTCCTCGTGGCCCTCGCCCTCGCCGCCGGCGGCTCGCACCGCGCCTACCTGCTGCTGGCGGCGGTGCCGGTCGTCTTCGTGCCGTTCTCCTACGCGCGCTGGCGCCTGCATCGCGCGCTCGACGCCGCGCTCGGCGCGCGGCATCCCCGGGTCGTCGCCGCGATCGGCGGCGCGGAGATCGCCCTCGACCTGGTCCTCGTCGCACAGCTGCTGACCGCCCGCGGTCCGGCCTTGCTGGCGCTCGTGCAGGGGCCGGTGATCGGCTGGATCGGGCCGGTGTGGTTCAGCGCGCACGCGCTGCTGCTGCTCGGCTACGGCGTCGTCGGGCTCGCGCGCCTCGCGTACCGCGCGGCGGCGCGCGTGCGCATCGCGCTCGCACCGCCGCCGCCCGCGCCCGCCGGCGCGGAGGTGCTCGGGCGGCGCGAGTTCCTGCAGCGCGCCGGCGTGGCGGGCGCCGCCCTCCCCTTCGCCGCGGCGTTCTCCGGCGTGCCGCTGTCGTACGACTTCCGCGTCGAGCACCGCACGCTCGTCGTGCCCGGCTGGCCGCGGCGCCTCGACGGGCTCCGCGTCGTCCACCTCTCCGACATCCACGTCGGCGGCGCCATGACGCGCGAGCGCCTGCTGCGCATCGCCGAGCTGACGAATGCGGCGCGTCCCGATCTGGTCGCGCACACGGGCGACTTCCTCACCCATCGCAGCGGCGACTTCGACCTGCCGCTCTACGAGGCGCTCGCCCGCGTGCGCGCACCGCTCGGGCAGTGGGCGTGCCTCGGCAACCACGACTACGACGACCCGGCGCGCATCGTACGCCGCCTCGGCGAAGCCGGGGTCGCCGTGCTGCGCGACCGCCGCGACCGCCTCGTCGTCGACGGCGAGCCGCTCGAGATCGCCGGTGCCGACTTCGTCTTCTCGCCGACGGCGCGCGAGACGACGTACGCAGCGCTGGCGCGCGCCTGGGGACCGCCCGACGCCGGTGCCCGCGTGCTGCTCAACCACGACCCGAGCGCCTTCGCCCTCCTGCCCGACGACGTCGCGAGCCTGGTGCTCTCCGGTCACACCCACGGCGGCCACGTCGGCATCCAGCTCGGGCCTTCGCACGCGCTCACCGTCGTCGGGCTGCTCGGCCTGCCCGATCAGGGCGTCTTCGCGCGCGGCGACATGCGCCTCTTCGTCACCCGCTGCGTCGGCTTCTACGGCTACCCGATGCGGGTCGGCATCCCGCCCGAGATCGCGGTGCTGACGCTGCGCACGCCGGACGCGCGCTCGAGCCTCGCGCCGGCGCGCGCGGACCCGGCACCCGCCTGAGGCGCCGCGCTACCTGGCCGCGACCAGGCGGGCGAGGCTCTTGTCGGGATGCTCCCAGTCGTCGACGTCCATGCGCGCGACCTCCTTGCCGTCGCGCCGCAGGACGCCCGTCGGCAGCGCGCGCACGCCCATCGCATCGGCGACCTTGTCGGGCGCGCCGTCGGCCGGCACGCCGTGGAAGCGGACGGTGAGCCCGGTGCCCTGCGCCTCCTGCATCACCTTCAGCAGGCGCGGCACCATCTCCTCGCAGTGCGAGCACCAGCTGCCGAAGAAGACGAGCAGCTCGAGCGGCTGCGTGGCCCGGCGCAGGACGGCGACCGAGGCGGCGTCGGGCTCGTAGCGGGCGGCGTTGCGCCGGTACTCCGGGAGCGCCGCGAGCAGCTCCGCCCCGGTGCGCTCGCCGAGGATCGGCGGCGCCTGGGTGAGCGTGAGGGCCACGCCGTCGCGGTCGAGAACGAGATCGGGACCCGAGAAGCGTACGCCGAGGAAGTCCTGCTGCGGCCCGCCGGTGTCGACGCGCATGGTCTCCGCGTCGGACGGGCTCGGGGTGACGCGGGCCGGATCGAGCAGCCGGGCGCTGGTCGGGGCGGTCGTCACCCAGACCGGGCGGCCGAAGACGGATCCCGTGACCAGGAACGCGACCGGCGCGTCGAGCGAGCGGTAGACCTTCGCCTCGGGAGCGCCCGGCCCCTTCGTCGCCGCCTGGAGCTGCCCCGTCGCCGCCACGTCCACGGTGGCCGCGTGGAGCCACCCCGGCAGCAGCAGGGTCATCAGCAGGAGACCTACGGGCGAACGGGTCATGGCGACTCTCCTCGGGCGAGCGCGTCGAGCACGGCGTCGGGCGGGAAGCCGCTCCAGGTGGCCACCACCCGTCCCTCGTCCACGAGCGCGCTGCGCGGCAGCGTGCGGTAGAGGCTGCGTAGCATCGTCGGGGCCATGCTGCGAACCGGAAACGCCGGCCCGGCGGCCCACAGGAAGGCCATCGTCTGCGTCGGATCGTCCGGCGCGACGCCCCAGACGCCGAGCGGCGCGCCCGGCAGACCGAGGCGCGCGTTGAGGGGCGCGATCGCCGCGCGCGTCGCCGGGTCGGCGCGATCGAAGAGGAGCACGAGGTGACGTCCCGTCGCCAGCTCCGACACCACGCCGGCGAGCGGCGTGTCGGCGACGGCGACGCCCGGGGCGAGCGCCGTCGCGTGGTCGTCCAGCGGCAGCGACGGCGCCGCCAGCGCGAACGCGCCCGCCGCCGCCGCCACCGCGAGCGCGGGCAGCAGGCGCGAGGCCCGGGCGCGCGGCGTGCGTCCCATCCAGGCGAGCGCCGAGAGGGCGAGGAAGACCACGTCCTCGACGAACGCCTGCTGCGGCGTGCGCTCGACGAGCTGGCCGAAGCAGCCGCAGGAGGTGCCCGCCGCGCCCGGCGACAGCCACTGCCAGGTGACGATGGCGAGGAACACGACGAAGGTCAGGTTCGTCGCCGCGAGCACCAGCGGATGACGCCAGCCGAGGAGCAGCGCCGTCCCGAGCCCGGCCTCGTAGGCGATCGCCCCGACGGCGACCGCCGGCCAGGGGATGCCGCCGAGCGGCAGCAGCAGCGCCATCTCATCCGCGAAGCGCTGCGGATCGATCGCCTTGGCGTAGGCGGCGACCAGCAGCACCAGCCCGAGGAGGCGGGCGGCGAGCGAGCCCAGGAGCGGAGCGAGGCGCGTCATCGGCGGGCGGCAGCGCCCTACCACAGGCCGCCCGGGTTCCCTAGTGGCCTTGACCTGGTCCGTCGAAAGGCGGCTTAGTCCGCCGTTGCCCACGGCGGTCGCCCCCATCCTTTCCATCGGGAAGCGCTTCGAGCGCCGCTTCCGCCGTCTCGTCCTCGCGCGCCTGGCCGGCGCGGCGTCGCACCAGGAGCAGCTCGAGCTGGCCCGGGTCCACCGCGTCCTGCTGATCCGCGCCAACTTCCGCCTGGGCAACCTCGTCCTCGCGCTGCCGGCGCTCCCCGCCCTGCGGGCGGTGCTGCCGGATGCGCCGCTCGACGTTCTGTGCGGCCGCGGCTTCGCGACCCTGCTCGACGGCCACCCCGACGTCGACACCGTGCTCACCGTCGACCGCCGCAGCCTGACGCACCCGCTGCACCTGTGGCGGCTCGCCCGACGCCTGCGTGCGGCACGCTACGACCTCGTCGTCGACGGCGGCCGCGGCAGCAGCTTTCTCGGCGCGATGCTGGCACGCCTGTCCGGGGGACGCTGGCGGGCGGCCAACGCGGGCTGTCGCTACGAGGCCTGCTTCAACGTGCTCGCGCCGCACAGCCACCGACGCCACAAGCTCGACCTGCTGCTCGACATGCTCGACGGCCTCGGCATCCCGCCCGCCGAGCACGCGCCGCGCCTCCACCTCCGCCCGGACGAGATGGCGCGCGCCGCCGCCGCCCTCGACGCCTGGGGCACGGGCCCGCGGCCGCTGGTCGGCATCAGCATGGCGGGCCGCTCGGAGAAGGGCTTTCCGCACGCGCAGATCGCGGCCCTCGCGAACCAGCTCGTCGGCGCCGGCAGCAGCGTGGTCGTCTTTCCCGGCCCCGAGGAGCAGCACCGTGCCGCGGCGCTGCGTCCGCAGCTGCGGCGGGAGGTGCGCGTGGCACCGCTGCTGCCGATCCGCGAGTTCGCCGCGGTGATCGCGCTCCTCGACGTGTTCGTCACCGCGGACAGCGGTCCCATGCACGTGGCCGCCGCGGTCGGCACGCGCGTGGTCACCGCCGTGCGCTCGCTCACCGCGCCCTACTTCGTCCCGCGCGGGCCGCGCCACCGCGCCGTGCTCCCCGACCCGGCCCACCCGGTCGCGGACCTCGCCGCCGCGATCGCGGAGCTGCTCGCCGCGGAGCCGCCGGCGGCGGTCCAGCCGCCCACCGCCGTCTGAGCGGCGGCGTCCCGCTTCAGGAGAGCGGGATGCCGAGCTCTTCGAGCTTGCGGTAGAGCGACGAGAGCGAGACGCCGAGGCGGCTCGCCGCGGTGCGCTTGTTCCCCGCCAGACGGCGCAGGACCGACTCGATGTGCATGCGCTCGAACGCCCGCACGGCGGCGCGCAGATCGTCGTCCGCCGGAGCGAGCAGCGCCGCCTGGCCCGCCGAGAGCCGGCGCGGCACGTCCTCGACGTGGACCCACTCGCCGTCGCCCACGCTCATCGCCTGCGCCAGCGCGGCGCTGAGCTCGCAGAGGTTGCCCGGCCACGGCCACGCCGCGAGCTCCGCGAGCGCCGCCTCGTCGACGCCGCGATAGCGACGCTTCAGCACCGCGTTGTGGCGGCGCACGAGCATGGCGACGAGCGCCGGCAGGTCTTCGCGCCGCTCGGCCAGCCCGGGCACGCGCACCACGGCGTCGGCGAGGAGCTCGTAGAGCTCCGCAGCGAGACGTCCCGCGCCGACCAGCGCCGCGACCTCGCCGCGCACGCTGGCCACGACCCGGACGTCGAGACGCACCGGGACGCGGCCGCCTTGCGGGACCACCTCCTGGGCCTCGATCGCCCGCCGCACCCGTGCCTGCACGTCGGCGGGCAGCGCATCGACCTCGTCGAGGTGGAGC
>JAHCID010000012.1 GCA_026129405.1 bacterium | reverse complement strand
TTTGGGGGGGGGGGTTGGGGGGGGGGGGGGGGGCGGGCGGGGGGGGGCGCCGTCCCGCGCCGCTCGTGACGACGCGACGAATAGGAAGGACAGCCCTGGGAAGCTGACCGAGCGCGGCCCTCGGGCGTTGTCGGCCCGGTTCGGCCTGCCCGCCTCTCGTTTTCTCGGCTTGCGCGGGGGCAGGGCACGCGGGCGGGGTATGGAGCCGGGCGCTTCGAGCGCACGCTCCGCGGCGGGGTCCCCCCGGCTCCAGAACGTCCGCGTCGCCAGCTCGCCGGGGTAGCACATGGCGTCGTCGGCGCCGGGCAGGAGGACGCCAAGCACGATCTGTCCGCCGTCGAGGCGCTCGGGACGCATCGGCGCGTCGGGCATGATCGGCGGCCCTGCCACGAGCCGTCGCGCGGCGTGACGGGCTCGTCCACGATGCCCGCGTACGTTGCCTTCGCCGCCTGCTCGCACGGCGGCATGGCGGGGTGGGCAGGGCAGCGACCAGACCAACGCGAGGGCGGGGGGCGCACGTGCGTTCATCCCACGCACCGTCAGCCGCTGACTTTCCCAGCTGCCACTCTCCGCGTGCAGGAGGACCCCGCCATGACCCGCACGCTCGCCCTCGTCGTTGCACTCACGCTCGTTCCCGCCGCCGCGCTCGCCGGTCTGAAGCGCGACTGCAAGCTCGGCTGCTCCACGCTGCTCGCCGTGGAGTGCGGCGGCCTCTCGACTCGCAAGGCCCGGAAGCGCTGCGCCACGGCGCGCCTGAGCGAGTGCCGGCGCGCTGCCCGCGCGGTCGCCCGGCCGAGCCGCGGCGCGGCGATCGCCGCCTTCTGCGCCGTGCCCGTCACGACCACCACCGTGCGTCTCCCGTCGTCCACGACGACCACCACCAGCACGCTTCCGCCCATCGCCAACGTCCGCGGCACCTGGTTCCTCGACGCCTCGCGGGTGTCCGACACCTGCGGTCTCGATCAGTTCTTCTTCACGACCAGCATCCGCGTCACCAGCCAGGTCGGCACCAACATCGCCGGCAATCTCGGCAGCGGGTTCGTTCCGTGGAACGGCGTGATCCTGGACGACGGGTGGGGCGGCGTCACGGACGTCTCGTGCAGCGGCTCGTGCTGCGCCCAGTCGACCTTCGCCGTGCTCGGCTTCGCGCCCGTGGCCGCCGCGGCCCTCGAGTTCACGGCGAGCTGCGGCGGGTTCACCTGCAGCGCCACCTGGCGGGGCACCATCGAGCGACGGTGACGTCCATCACCGCGGACGTCCCGACTCGCTGCATCGTGCCCACCGGTCCCGAAATGCGCCATGACGACGGCCATGCCCGCCCGCCGCCCGAAGTCACGCCCCGCCACCTACACCTCTGCCACCCGCATGGCCCGCGTCCTCTACGGACTTCTCTCACGTCCGCACGGGTGGTCCTTCGCCGCCATCCAGGACGAGCTCGGCATCTCCGAGCGCACGCTGCTCCGCTACCTGGCGGCCTGCCGGAAGGAGCTGGTCGACGAGCGCGGCAATCCGGTCTTCGAGGCCGTGCAGCGCGGCGACCGGCGCGTCGTCCGGCTGTGCGGCGCCGCGCGCGACGTGGACTCGACCGCCTACCAGGTGCTCTCGTTCTACTTCGCGCTCTCGGTCTTCCGCTTCCTCGAGGGCACCGTCCTCAAGGAGGGTGTCGACGACCTGTGGGAAGCGTTTCGCCGCACGCTGCCGCCGGCGCGGCGGGAACGCCTCCAGGCCTTCGAGCGGAAGTTCTACACCGTGTCGTACGCCGTGAAGGACTACCGTGACGCCGACGCCACCCTCGACGTCCTGGTGCGGGCCCTCGTCCAGGAGCGCCGCCTCCGAATCGAGTACGCTCGACTCTGGCGCGGCGGCGAGACGACGGTCCACGACTTCGCCCCCTACACGCTGGTCCTCTATCGCGGCGGGCTCTACGTCATCGGCCGCAGCCACCGGCATCGCGAGATCGTCTACCTGGCGGTCGAGCGCATCGTCACTGCCGAGATGACGCCCCTCCGCTTCGACTACCCGCGACGTTACTCGCCCGAGAAGCACCTCGACGGCACCTTCGGCATCGTCGAGGGGCCGGAGACCGAGGTCGTGCTGCGGCTCCACGGCGAGGAGTCGGCGCGTCTCCTGGCGGCGCGACGTCTCCACCCGACCCAGCGTGTCCTGAAGGACGCCGGCGGCGGCGCGCGCCTCACCATGACCGTGCGCGGCACCAGCGAGCTCAAGAACTGGATCCTGGCGCAGGGGCCGTTCGTCGAGGTGCTCGAGCCGGCGTCGCTGCGCGCCGAGATCGGCGCCGCTCTCCGCGAGGCGGCGCGGCTGTACGACACGGCGGGGAAGGGAATTGCGTAGAGGTTCCGGCCGATCCGAGCCGTCTCTCACGGCAGGTGGGATGTCGCGCGAAGGCGCGCGCCGTCTGGAGGTACGTGTGACCACTCTCGAGCTCGTCGATTGGAAGATCGTCAGGCAACGGACGTCGCTCCGTGGCGTTCGCTACGAGGCGGAGCGGATGCCGCGCTCGCTCGCGGCGTCGGTGCCGCTCTGGGCGCGCATCGTGCTCCGGCCACGATCGAGCCACCGCGATTCGTCCGCGGGGTGGGCACCGGTTTTCGTGTCGCCTCGTTTGATCGGCGTCAGGGAGGCCGACGTTCTCCGTCACATCCCGGCCCTGTGGGATGGGCACTTCAAGAACGACCCGCGCCGAGCGTGGAAGTCCTTCGGGGGACATCGGTACTGTCAGTTGGACGTGCTCTACGCAGCCTTCCCCGAGCGTGCGCGGAGGCTGGAGCGTATCCTCCACCTTGCGATCGAGGCACGCGTCGCAGAGCGGCGTGCCATCGCACCGATGCCCCCGCCGGTGGTGAAGGGAAGAAATCTCGAGCGCCATTACAGCCTGGCTGCGGCTGCATACGCGGTTCTCGCGACCTTCTCCGGACACCGCGTCGATCGTGTCCAGCGCTTCTTCGTCGTCTGTCCGCGACCGGACATGAGCCGACGGGCGGAAGAAATGCGCGTCACGTTCCAGAACAGGCGTTGGCAGCGCCTCGTCCAGCAGGAGATGATGGTAGACCTCGCCTGCCACGTGGATGAGCGCGGCCGGGTGCGGGTGGCGAAGCCGCCACCCGGCGCGTGGCACGTGAATCCGCGGGTCAACCAGCACGTCGGCATGTTGCTCGGCCTCGACCGTCATCTGGTCCTCGAACGTCTCACGGCCAGGACCGAACGACTGGTAGCGCTACGTTGGAAGACGATCGAGGCCGTTGCCGATCGTCTCGCTGCAAAGCAGGAGCTGAGGGGCGCGGAGGTGCGTCGGATCGTCTCGAACGCCGCCCCAGTCCATTCCCGGTGACCAGCGGACGATCCGCTCGTTCGTGGCGCACAAGCGTAGCTCGAGAATGAGCTCATCGCGTCCGCCGAGATCGTCATGCAGATCGAGTCGTCCCTCGGCGGCATCCCCTTGTGCACGGGATGCCGGCAGCTCGTGGGTCACGTCGACGCGCGTTCCCGCAACGCGGTCATGCAGACCGGGTCCTCGCCGCCGACGATGGCCGGGACCGCCGGCCGCCGGGCGGCGACGTGCCCCCAGGCCCCGTGCGTTGGCGGGCGCGGGATCGATCTGGTAGTCGCACCTCCGCCATGACGGTCCGTTGGCTGCACGCGTACCGCCGGGAGAGCGAGGGAGCACGGGGTGCCTGATGGCGCGGCCGTGGGGCTGCGCGTCTGCTGGGTCACCGACGACTGGGACGCCTCGTACCGCTACCGTTGTCGCCACGGCGTGCAGCAGCTCCGCGCCGCGGGCGTGCCGGCCAACGTCTACCACCTGCACGATCCCGCGCTGCGCGCGGCGCTGCCGGCGTACTCGGTCGTCGTCCTCTTCCGCCTGCGCTGGAGCGACGCCGTGGCGGCGGTGGTCGACGCCGCCCGCGCGGCCGGCGCCCGCCTGGTCTTCGAGATCGACGACCTGATCTTCGATCCCTCGGTAGAGCCCCTGCTGCACTTCCTCGTGGACCTGCCGCCGGCGGCGCGCCGCGAGTACCACGAGCGCTTCGGCCGCCTGCGGCGCACCTTCGACGCCTGCGACGCGTTCCTCGGCACGACGCCCGCGCTCGCGCGGCTGGCGGCAGCGCTCGGCAAGCCGGCCCACGTCCACCCGAACCTGCTGCCGCCGGAGTACGAGGCCACGGCGCGCCGGCTGCTGCGCCTGCGGCCGCGCCACCGCACCGCGATCACGTACGGCGCCGGCTCGAACACGCACGACCGCGACCTCGAGGCGATCGGCCCCGCGCTCGCCGAGGTGCTCGCGCGCCGCCCCGAGCGCCGACTCCACCTCGGCGGCTTCGTCGAGCTGCCGCCGGCGCTGCGCCCGGTCGCGGCGCAGGTGGTGCGCATCCCGTACCAGGACTGGCGCGTCTATCCGTGGACGCTGGCGCGCTGCGCGCTCGCGGTGGCCCCGGTCGCCGTGCGCAACGCGTTCACCGACGGCAAGAGCGCGCTCAAGTTCTTCGAGGCCGGCATCCTCGGCCTGCCGATCGTCGCGAGCCCGGTGGAGGCGTTCCGCGACGCGATCACGCCGGCCGTCGACGGCTTCCTCGCCGAGGGCCACGACGCGTGGGTCGACGCGCTCGAGCGCGGGCTCGATCCCGTCGAGGGCGACGCCGTGGGCCGGCGTGCCCGCGCGACGGTGCTGCACCATCACACCTTCGCGGCGCATGCGGGCCGGCTGGCCGCGCTGCTCGCGCCGCGCGCGGGCCGGGCGACGGGGCCGGAGCCGCCGCCGCTGTCGCTCGAGCCGGAGGAGCGGGCGCGCGCCGGGCGCCGGCGCCGAACGCGGCGGAGCGGGCACGGCGGGCGTGGGGCTTCCTGCGCGCCGGGTGCCGGTCGCGCCGCCGGCGCCGCCGGGCGCGGTCGTCGTCGAGCCGGTCGCGTCCGAGGCGGCCGAGGCGGTGCTCGCGACGCTCGACGCGCACGGCCCGCGGTCCTCCGCGACTGAGGCCGGGCGTCATGGCGGCGCTCGCGCCCGACGCCGCCGGCTGGGACGGCTGGACCGGCCAGCAGCTCGCGCGCCGCGACGCCGGCCGCTTCGTCGCCGAGGGGGGCGATCCCTCGCTCACCAGCCCGCCGGTCGCGCTCGAGGCGGCCGCGTGGCGCTGGCTCGTGCTGCGCGTCGGCCTCGAGGCGGGGGACGGGCAGGGGACGGTGCAGCTCTTCTGGGACGCGGGCGGCGGCTTCGGCGAAGCGGCGAGCCTGCGCGTCGCGATCCCCGCGGACGGCGCCGTGCGCACGCTCGTCGTCGACCTCGCGGAGACGGGATGGGCGGCGGCCGGGGTGGTGCGACGCCTGCGTCTCGATCCCGCCGACGCGCCGGGCCCGGTGACGCTCGGGCGCTGCGTGCTGCTGGCCGATCTCGCGGCGTGCGAGCCGGCGGGACTCGCCGCCGGCATGACCACGCGCTACGCGTGCGGCGTCGGCGGGGACGCGGCCGCCGCCGCGTCGGCCCGGCCGGGCTCGCTCGCGTGGGTACGTCGCGCTCGACGCCGCCGACGCGGCCGCGCTGGCGCCGCCCGTGGCGGCGCTCGCCCGGCGGCATGCTGCTCGCGGCGACGGCGCGCGGCGACGCGGGCGCGCCCGCGTCGCGCTGGCGCGTCTCGGCCCGTCGCTCGGCGTCACGCTCGTCGAGCTCGGCGTCGCGCCCGACGGCGTCGTCCATGCGGCGCTGCGGCGCATCGGACGTCCCCCGGCCGCGGCGCGGGCGCGCGTGCGGCCGATCGACGTCGTCGTGCCGATCCACGATGCGCGCGCCGAGACGATCGCCTGTCTCGAAAGCGTCCTCGCGCACGCGACGGGCGACTGGCGGCTCGTTCCCGTCGACGACGCCAGCACCGACGCGACCCTCGTCGCCTGGCTCGACGCGCTGGCTGCGCGCGAGCCGCGCGTGCAGCTGCTGCGCAATCCGCAGAACCGCGGCTTCGTCGGGACCGCCAACCGCGGCATGCGCGCCGCGGGCGAGCGCGACGTCGTCCTGCTGAACAGCGACACCATCGCGACGCCGGGTTTCCTCGACGGGCTCGAGGCGGCGGCCTACGCGGGCGACGCGCCCGCGCTCGTGTCGCCGCTCTCGAACAACGCGACCATCCTCTCGGTGCCGGAGTGGTGTCGGCCCAACCCGCTGCCCCCGGGGTGGGAGCTCGACGACTTCGCCGCGCTCGTGCGGCGGGCGAGCCCGCTGCTTCGACCCTCGCTGCCGACGGCGCACGGCTTCTGCATGTACGTGCCCGCGGCGGTGCGCGACGCCGTCGGGCTCTTCGACGAGGAGGCGTTCGGGCGCGGCTTCGGCGAGGAGAACGACCTCTGCGAGCGTGCGCGGGCGGCCGGATTCCCGAGTCGCTGCGCCGACGACGTGCTCGTGTGGCATGCCGGCCACGCGTCCTTCGGGGCCGAGGCGGCCGACGAGCTGACGCGCAGCCACTTCGCGACCCTACACGCGCGCCATCCCGAGTACCTCCCGCGCGTGGCCGCCTTCGTCGAGGCCAATCCGCTCGCACCCGTGCAGGGGAGCATCCGCCTGGCGCTGCGCCGTCCGCACGCCGACGTGCCGGCGTTGCTGTGCGTCCTGCACGCCTCGTTCGACCATCCGGCGGGCGGCACCGAGCATCACGTGCGTGACCTGGTCGCCGCGCTGCGGCTGCCGCGTGTGGTGGTGGCGGCGCCGGAGTGGGACGCGATCGCGCTGACCGAGGTATTCGACGGCGACCTCGACGGCGCGGTGCACTATCGCCTGCCGCTCGCCGAGCCGAGCCGCCGCTTCCAGCTCGCGCGCGCGGACGTGACGCGGGCGATGCGCGAGATCGTCCCGCTGTTCGGCGTGGGCGCGGCGCACCTGCACCAGCTGTGCGGCTGGCCGGTGTCGGTGTGGCGCGAGCTGCACGACCTCGGCGTGCCGTTCGTCGCCACCTTCCAGGACTTCTATCCGGTGTGCCCGAACGTCAACCTCTGGGACGCGCCGAGCGACCGCCTTTGCTGCCTCGCCGCGCCCGGCGAGGGGCCCGACCCGGAGGCCTGCCTGCGCCACGCCTTCGCCGTGTTCGGGCAGGCGGTCGAGCAGCCGCTCGCCTGGCGCGAGGCGCACCGCGCGGAGTTCCGCGCGCTGCTCGCGCACGCGGAGCGCGTCTTCTTCCCGGCGCAGCGCACGCACGACATCGTCGCACGCTTCCAGCCGGCCGACCCGGCCCGCTGGGTCGTCGAGCCGCACGGCTACCTCGAGCCGACCCGGCGGGCGACGCCGGACCCGCGCCGCCGGCCCCTCAACATCGCGCTCCTCGGCGAGATCGCCTACCCGATCAAGGGCTCGCGCCACTACGAGCCGCTCATCGCCCGCACCCGCGATCTGCCGCTCGCCTGGCACGTCTTCGGCGAGGCCGAACGCTTCGGCTTCGCCGACCGCCTGCGCGCGCTGGGGCTGGGCTCGCGCCTCCACCTGCACGGGCGCTACCACCGCGACGAGATCTGCGAGCGCCTCTCCGCAGCCGACATCGACCTCGTCGTCTTCCTGCCGCCCTGGCCGGAGACCTTCTCGTACACGCTGTCGGAGGCGCTGATCGCCGGCGTGCCGGTGGTGGTGACCGACCAGGGCGCGCTGACCGAGCGTGTGCACGCGTCGGGCGCCGGCATCGTCGTGCGCAACGTCGACGAGGCGGTCGTCGCGCTCACCCGCCTCGTCGAGGAGGACGGGGCGCTCGCCACGATCGCCCGCGCCGCGCAGCGCTACCGGCACCGCTCGCTGCCGGAGATGGCGGCGGCGTACGCGCCGGTCTACCGCGACCTGCTCGGGCGCGGGCCGCGGCCCAGCGCGCTCGACGCCGACGATCGCCTGCGTCTGGTGACGCTGCACCGCCAGCCCTCGACCGTCCCTCCGGCGCCCGCGGCCGTCGCGCTGCCGCCGGCGCTGCCGCACTACGGGCGGGCCTGGTACCGGCTGTACGTCCGGGTCGCGGGCCTGGTGCCGACGGCGCTGCGCCGCTGGGCGCGCGAGCGCGTCGCCTCGCGTTGGTGGCGGACGGTGCGCGCGCTCCCGTTCGGCCAGGCGTCGGCTCCGGTGTCGCCGAACGACGGGCTCGAGCTGGTCGGGCGGACGCGCGGCCGCGCCGCGTACCGCGTGCTGCACGACGATCCGGCGTTCGTCTTCACCGCGGGACCCTTCCGCGCGCGCGACGTGCGCGTCATCCGCTTCGCCATGCGCTGCGAAGCGCGCGGCGATCTCTTCGCCCAGGTGTTCTGGAGCCACGGCGCCTCGGAGGCGTTCTCCGAGGACAAGAGCCTGCGCATCCCGATCGTGGCCGGCGACGGCCAGTGGCACGACTACACCGTGCTGATCGACGAGAGCGACCGGCGCGCGGTGTGGGACGCCGGCGAGGAGATCGTCCATCTCCGCTTCGATCCGCTGAACGCGCCCGGGCTCGTCGAGCTCGGCGTGCTGCACCTGTGCACGCCGGCGGCGAACGGGCGCAACGGCGCGGATCAGGGCGACGGCGCGCGGCCGTAGCAGGCTTCGAGCGCGCGCAGGTACGGCACCGCGAGGCGCCGGGCCTTCACGAACGCGGTCGCCTCGGCGAGCGGCAGGCCGTCCAGCACGTGGACCGCGGCGATCGCCACCGTCGGGGCGCGGTTCATGCCGGCGTTGCAGTGGAGGTAGACGCGGGCGCCGCCGTCGCGCAGGACGCGCAGGCGCTCGACCAGGTCGGGCAGCCGCGCCGTCAGCAGCTCGAGGTCGCCGTCGGGGCAGGCGACGCGCGCGAAGTCGAGCCGGGCGGCGGCGCAGGCGACGGCGACGTCGGCAGGGCGCAGGCGTTTGCTGGCGAGGTCGGCGTCGCACTGGAGGCTCAGGATCGCGGTGACGGCGTGCGTGTCGCGCAGCCAGGCGAGGTCGTCGTAGTTCGGATACTCGCCGACCACGAGCCAGGGGAGGATCTCGGAGCATCCGGGTCGCCCCGGGCGCACGGCACCGCCGCCGATGCCGTACCAGTCGCGCGGGCTCACGCCGGCTCGGTCTCGACGGCGGCGGGCGTCGGCGGTTTGTGCGGCTGATAGGTGAAGGCGAGGCCCGCGTCGTCCTCGCGCACGTCGATCTCGACGCGGCCGCCGCCGTCGCGCAGGCGGCCGAACAGGACCTCGTCGGCGAGCGGGCGCTTCAGGTGCTCCTGGATGACGCGCGCCATCGGGCGGGCGCCGAACGCCGGGTCGTAGCCGCGTTTGGCGATCCAGGTGCGCGCGGCGGGCGTCAGCTCGAGCGCGACGCGGCGCTCGGCGAGCTGCGCCTCGAGCTGGGCCATGAACTTGTCGACCACGCGCTCGACGGCCTCGGGCTCGAGCGGCGCGAAGGGGACGATGGCGTCGAGGCGGTTGCGGAACTCGGGGCTGAACAGCTTCTCGAGCGCCTTCCTGCCCTTGTCGGCGTTCGACACGGCGCCGAAGCCGATCGCCGCCGCGGCCATCTCCTGCGCGCCGGCGTTCGTGGTCATGATGAGGACGACGTGGCGGAAGTCGGCCTTGCGCCCGGTAGCGTCGGTCAGGGTCGCGTGGTCCATCACCTGGAGCAGGATGCCGAAGAGGTCGGGATGGGCCTTCTCGATCTCGTCGAGGAGGAGCACCGCGTGCGGCGTCTTGCGGATGCCGTCGGTGAGGAGGCCGCCCTGATCGAAGCCGACGTAGCCCGGCGGCGCGCCGATCAGCCGCGAGACGGTGTGCTTCTCCATGTACTCGCTCATGTCGAAGCGCAGGAACTCGATGCCGAGCGACTGGGCGAGTTGCTTCGCGAGCTCGGTCTTGCCCACGCCGGTGGGACCCGCGAACAGGAACGAGCCGACGGGCTTCTCGGGCTGGCCGAGCCCGGCGCGCGAGAGACGGATGGCGGAGACGACGCTGTCGACGGCGGCGTTCTGTCCGAAGACGACGAGCTTGAGGTCGCGGTCGAGCGTCTCGAGGCGCTCGCGGTCGGACGTCGTCACCTGGCGCGGCGGGATGCGCGCCATCGTCGAGACGACGTGCTCGATGTCGCGCGGGCGGATGGTCTTGCGCGCCTTGCCCGGCGCCTTGCCGCCGCCCTTCACCTGCGCGGCGGCACCCGCCTCGTCGATCACGTCGATGGCCTTGTCGGGCAGGAAGCGGTCCTGCACGTGCTTGGCCGACAGCTCGGCCGCGGCGCGCAGGGCGGTGTCGGTGTAGCTGACGGCGTGGTGCTCCTCGTAGTGCTTCTTGAGGCCGCGCAGGATGGCGTGGGTCTCGGCGACCGAGGGCTCGACGAGATCGATGCGCTGGAAGCGGCGGGCGAGGGCGCGGTCGCGCTCGAAGTGCTGCTTGTAGTCCTGGAAGGTCGTGGCGCCGATGCAGCGCAGCTCGCCGTTGGCGAGCGACGGCTTCAGCAGGTTCGACGCGTCCATCGAGCCGCCGTGCGTGGCGCCGGCGCCGACCACGGTGTGGATCTCGTCGATGAAGAGGATCGCGTTGTGCTGCTGCCGCAGCGCCGCCAGGACCGCCTTCAGGCGGGCCTCGAACTCGCCGCGGAACTTCGTGCCGGCGAGCAGCGCGCCCATGTCGAGCGCGAAGACCGTGGCGTCGGCGAGCGGCGGCGGGACGTCGCCGTGATGGATGCGCAGTGCGAGGCCCTCGACGATCGCCGTCTTGCCGACGCCGGGGTCGCCCACGAAGACGGGGTTGTTCTTACGCCGGCGCAGGAGCACGTGGATGCAGCGCTCGAGCTCGCGGTCGCGCCCGATGAGCGGATCGATGCGCCCGGCCGACGCCTTGGCCACGAGGTCGACCGTGTAGGCGGCGAGCGGATCGCGCGCCGTGCCGGCGCCTTCCTCGTCGTCGTCGGGCGCATCGCCGGGGCTGGCGTCGCCGGTGTCGGGATCGTCGGGCACCTTGGCGATGCCGTGCGACAGGAAGGTCACGACGTCGAGCCGCGTGACGCCCTGCTCGCCGAGCAGGAACGCGGCGTGCGAGTCGGGCTCGCGGAAGAGCGCCACGAGGACGTCGGGACCGTCGATCTCCTCCTTGCCGGACGACTGCACGTGCAGGGCGGCGCGCTGGAGGACGCGCTGGAACCCGAGCGTCTGCTGGGGGGCGCGGTCGAGGCCTTCCGGCAGGACCTCGAGCGTGTCGAGCCACTCGGTCAGCGTCGCGCGCAGCTTCTCGGAGTCGCCCCCGCAGGCACGCACCACGCGGGCGACGGCGTCGTCGTGGAGCAGGGCCCAGAGGACGTGCTCCAGGGTCAGGAACTCGTGCCGTCGCCGGCGTGCCTCGCGGACCGCCAGGGACAGGCTCTGCTCGAGGGAACGCGACAGGCGCACGTCAGTCCTCCTCCTCGGCGCTCGCGCGCAGCGGGAACTCGTGCTCCTTGGCCAATGCCGCGACCTGCGCGACCCGCATCTCGGCGACCTCCCTGGTGTAGACGCCGGCGACGCCGAGCCCGTTGCGGTGGACGTGGAGCATGATCTCGGTGGCGCTCGCCTCGTCGTGGTGGAAGACGGCCTGGAGCACCCAGACGACGAACTCCATGGTGGTGTAGTCGTCGTTGTGCAGGAGAACCTTGTAGCGCTTGGGCCGGCGCGTGCGCTCCTTCGGGACCGTCTTCTCGACGACCCCGACGCCCCCTTGCTCCTTCGGTCCTGCCATCCGGATCCATTGAAGCGGGATCGCCCGCTTCCGGCAACGTCCCCGGCGCCGGCGCGTTCAGAAGGCGGGGTCGCCGGGGCCGCGGGCGTCGCGCAGCGCGCCGCCGCGTCGCCACATCCAGCACGAGTCGGGACGTCCGCCCATGCCCACGATCCAGCCCTGCTCGCGCGCCATCGCGGCCCAGGGATCGGAGAGCGCGGCGAACACCTGGATGAGCGTCGGTGCGAGCTGGAGGAGGGCGTCGAGCACGGGGCGGTCGTCGGCGGCGTCCACGCGCTCGAGGAGGGCGGCGCTGACGCCGCGCAGGACGGAGAGCCCGCGGCACCGCTCGGCGACGTCCGTGCGCGGCGCCCACGGTGCGTCGAGCCGGGCGGCGTCGCGGCGGCGCTCGGCGACCTCGAGCGCCGTGAACGCCATCGCGCCGAGGTCGACCGTCGCGAGCACGCGCAGCTCGCGGGCGCCGGCGAAGCGCTCCATCGCCGGCGCGGGCTCGGACACCGGCGCGAGGTGCAGATCGATCTGCTGGAGCGCGAGCACGAGCGTGCGCTCGTCCGGCTGCGCGCCGTCGACGGCGACGTCGCGGCGGAAGA
This sequence comes from bacterium, assembly GCA_026129405.1. Lineage (NCBI taxonomy): Bacteria > bacterium. Next base: position 105,463 of record JAHCID010000012.1, on the reverse strand, counting down.
CGCGTCGACCTGCGTCCCACGGCGGGACGCCGGGCGGCGCCGCCAGGTGCGGCAGGACCCAGGCGATCGTGGCGCCGAGGTACTGAGCCAGCGTGAGCACGTGCGAGCAGCCGCGCGGACCGCCGATGTCCTCGGCGAGCCGGCGCGCCCAGCCGGCGTCGAGCCGCGCCCCGGCGAGGAGCGCGATGCGGTCGGCCGGATCGCGGCAGCTCTCGCCGCGGGTGAGCGCGGAGCGCTCGAAGGCCACGTGCGGCTGACGCACGGCGAGCTGCGTCAGCGTGGGGCCGGCCGGATCGATCACCCCGTCGAGCAGCATCTGATGGACGATGCCGGCAGGCTGGAGGTCGCCGCCGACGGGGACGAAGCCGCGCTTGCGCAGGTCGAGCAGCACGCCGGCGGCGTCGAGATGTCCGTCGGCCCGCTGCGTCAGGGTGACGCCGAGGGTGCGGGTGTGGAGGGGCTCGCCGTGGAGGTCGAGACGCATCGGGGCGAAGTGTGTCGCGGGCGCCCCGAACGGTGCAAGCAGCACTGGTCCTGCGCAGGGCGAGGGGCTATGCAGGCGCGATGCAGATTGCCGACAGCGTGGCCCTGGTCACGGGTGGAGCCTCCGGTCTCGGTGAGGCCACCGTGCGCATGTTCGTCGACGGCGGCGGCCGCGCCGCCATCCTCGATCGCCCCAACTCGAACGGCGAGGCGCTCGCCGCGTCGCTCGGCGAGCGGGCGGTCTTCACGCCCGCGGACGTGACCAGCGGCCCCGAGGTCGAGGCGGCGGTGAAGAAGGCGGTCGAGCGCTTCGGGCGGCTGACGGCGCTCGTCAACTGCGCCGGCGTCGGGACGGCGGGTCGTACGATCTCGCGCCAGGGCCCGCTGCCGCTCGAGCTGTTCGCGAAGACGATCGAGATCAACCTGATCGGCACCTTCAACTGCATCCGCCTCGCCGCCGCGCAGATGGCGACGCAGCCGCCGAACGCGGAAGGCGAGCGCGGCGTGATCGTCAACACCGCCTCGGTGGCGGCGTTCGACGGCCAGATCGGCCAGGCCGCGTACGCGGCCTCGAAGGGCGGCGTCGTCGGCATGACCCTGCCGATCGCGCGCGACCTGGCGTCGATGGGCATCCGCGTCTGCACCATCGCGCCGGGCACGTTCGACACGCCGATGCTGGCGATGGCGCCGGAGGCCGTGCGCCAGGCGCTGGGCGCGCAGATCCCGTTCCCGTCGCGGCTCGGGCGCCCGCCGGAGTTCGCGTCGCTGGTGCGCGAGATCACCACCAACATGTTCCTGAACGGCGAGGTGATCCGCCTCGACGGCGCCATTCGCATGGCGCCGAAGTAGGGAGCGCGACGTGGGCAGCGAGCAGGTCGGCGTCGTCGGGCTCGGCAACATCGGCGGCGCCGTCGCGCGGAATCTCCTCGCGGACGGCTACGCAGTCACGGTGTACGATGCCGTTCCCGAGCGCGTGACCGCGCTGGTCGCCGAGGGGGCACAGGGGGCGACGGACGTCGCCGCAGTGGGGCGCGCGAGCGCCTTCACGTTCGTCTCCGTCCCGACGCCGGCCGTCATGGAGGAGGTCGCGACCGCGTGGCTCGCGGCCGCCGCGCCCGCCGCCGTCCTGATCGACCTCACGACGAACGCACCCGCCACCGTGCGGGCCGTGGGCGAACGGATCGCCGCCGCCGGCCGCCACCTCCTCGAGGCGCCGCTCACCGGTGGTGCGCCGGGCGCGCAGGCGCGGATGCTGGTCTTCATGGTGGGCGGGGAGGCGGCGGCGTACGCGCGCGCGAAGCCGCTTCTCGACCGCCTCGGGCGGGCGAGCTTCCACCTGGGCGGGCTCGGGCTCGGCAACACGGCGAAGCTCGTGAACAGCCTGCTCGCCTTCACGGCCACCGTCGCGTCGCTCGAGGTGCTCGGCGTCGCGGTGCGGGCCGGCATCGATCTGCGCGCGATGATCGACGTCGTGCGCGCCGGCGGCGCCGGCAACATCTTCACCGACCGTATGGTCGAGGGCATCAACGAGCGCGGGCGGCCGACGATGTTCGCGCTCGCGCTCGCGGCCAAGGATGCCGGGCTGCTCGTCGAGCTCGCGCGCGAGCAGGCGGTGCCGGTGCCGATCGCGGCCCAGGTCGCGCAGACGCTCGTCGCCGCCGTGGGCGCGGGGCTCGGCGAGCGCGACTTCACCGACCTCGTCGAGCTCGTCGAGCGACAGTCGGGCGTGCGCTTCTCGCTGGCGCCGCCCCGCACCTGATCCGCGTCCGCATGTCCCCGCCGCTCCGCCTCGCGCTCGCCGTCCTGCTGGTCGCCGCCGCCTGCATCGCCGTCGCCCATGTCGCGCCGCCGGCGTGGCTCAGCGTCGACGGCATGCGGCGCGCCGTCGAGGCGGCGGGGGTGCTCGGGCCGCTCGTGTTCCTCGGCGTCTTCGTCGCGGGGTTCTTCATCCCCGGCCCGGAGATACTGTTCGCGGCGCTCGGCGGCATCCTGTTCGGCGGCCTCCCGGGGTTCGTCTATGCATACGTCGCGAGCCTGATCGGCACGACGACCACGTTTTTCCTCGTGCGCTACACCGCGCAGGAGTATGCGCAGCGGGCGCTGCGCGACCGCTTCGAGTGGATCCGCGCGCTCGACGAGCGCCTCGTCCATCGCGGGGTGCTGACGGTCACCGGCCTGCGCCTGCTGCTCTTCCTCTCGCCGCCGCTCAACTGGGCCCTCGGCGCGACGCGCGTGCGCACGAGCCACTACGTCTTCGGTACCGCGATCGGGATCGTTCCCGGGCTGGCGGCGGCGGTGTACTTCGGCGACGTGCTCGGCGCCACCGGCTCGGTCTCGGATGTGCTACGCCCCGGCGTCGTCCTGCCCGCTGCGGCGGCGCTGCTCCTGGTCGCGACCGTCGCCGTCGCGGCGCATCGCCTGCGCGCCGGTCGCTCAGGTCGCGCCTGACGGCGGCAGGCGTACGCTCGTGCGGCCGCGCAGGCGCGTGCGGTCGAAGCCGCGCAGGAGGTCGGCGGGCGTGTCGCCCGGTCCGAGGTCTAGGAGCGTCGCGAGACGGCGAAGCACGCCGCTCGGGCTCTCGCCGTCGGCGCGCAGGTCGCGCAGCGTCATGCCGCGCGCGCGCTTGGCGAGGCGGGCACCGTCGTGGTCGACCACGAGCGGGGCATGGGCGAACCCGGGCGGCGTGCCGCCGAGGAGGCGCGCGAGGAGCACCTGCCGCGGGGCCGAGGTGAGCAGATCGTGGCCCCGCACGACCTCCGTGATGCCCATCGCGAGGTCGTCCACCACGACCGCGAGCTGGTAGGCGAACGCGCCGTCGCCGCGGCGGAGCACGAAGTCGCCGATCGTCGCCGCGACGTCCTCGACGACCCGGCCGGCGAGGGCGTCGACGACGACGACGGGTCCGGCGGGGACACGCAGGCGCAGCGCGGGCGGGCGGCGCCACGGGCGCGCGCGCGGATCGCGATCGCGGCAGGTGCCGGGATAGCGCGGCCCGTCGTCGCCGTGGGGAGCGCTGGCGACGCGGGCGATCTCGCGACGCGAGCAGTCGCAGCGGTAGGCCAGCCCGGCGGCTTCGAGGCGCGTCGCAGCGTCGGCGTAGCGGGCCAGACGCTCGGACTGGCGATAGGGGGCGACGGGACCGCCGACGTCGGGCCCCTCGTCCCAGGCGAGGCCGAGCCAGCGCAGGTCCTCGAGCTGCCGCCGCTCCGCGCCATCGACGACGCGCGGCGCGTCGAGATCCTCGACGCGCAGGACGAAGGCGCCGCCCGCAGCGCGCGCCGAGAGCCACGCGAGCAGTGCGGTCGCCGCCGAGCCGAGATGCAGGTCGCCGGTGGGCGAGGGTGCGAAGCGGCCGCGGTAGCGGGTCAGGGCTGCGGAGTCCCCAGCACGTCGGCGGCGGCGTTCAGGGCCTGCACCGCGGCGGGCACGCCGGCGTAGCAGGCCGTTTGCATGAGGACCTCGATCAGCTCTTCGCGCGTGATGCCGAGATTGAGGGCGCCGTAGAGGTGCGCCTTCAGCTCGTCGGTGCGGCCGAGCGCCGCGAGCTGGGCGACGGTGCACAGGCTACGGCTGCGGGTGTCGAGCCCCGGCCGGGACCAGAACATTCCGAAGACGAACTGCGTCACGAGGCCGAAGAACTCCGGAGCGAGTCGCTGCGCCGGCAGCAGCTGGGCACCGGCCTGCACCCCCCAGAGGCGGGCCGCGATCTCGCGGCCGCGGGCCATCCAATCGTCGTCGTGCTGCGTCATGGGAACACCTCCTCGTCGGGCGCGCGCTATAGCTCTGATAGGTGCATCAATAAACCAGTTGACGGTTTCGACGGCGTCATATTAAGCGGGGTTCGCGTCCATCCCGACGACCGGTCGCAGATCCGCCTCGTGCGACTCGGCGCCACGAAGGAGGTCGACGAAGCGCGAGCGTGCTGCACGTCCCGACGGTCGAGCACGAAGGTCGCCGCGCCTTGCCGCTCGCACCCGTCGGACGTCGTGCCGTCGAAGTGCGACGCGGGGTTCAAACCTGCGGGGGGTGCGGCGGGCCCCCGCCGAATCGTCAGGCAATCTCAAGGGGGGTGTCATGAAGAAGCTGCTCGTGGTTGCGGGTGCGCTGCTGATCGCCGGTCCGGCGTTCGCGCAGTCGTTCAACGTGCCCGCGAAGGCGAAGGGCCTGAAGGGCGAGCTCGTGAAGGCGTTCGACGACTGTACGTCGCCGACGACGTTCACGAATCCGCCGGTCGCGCTGCCGGCTTGTTCGGTCGTCACGCCGGATCCGATGTGCAACTTCGGGTCGAAGGGTGCGGGCAAGTTCAGCGCCGGCGTCAGCAAGACCGACATCAAGGTCGGCGCCACCCTGAGCGGTCTCACGGGCTGCGACGGGGAGACCCTCACCATCGGCGCGAACAGCCGCGTCACCACCACCGACTGTCAGTCGGGTGGCGACTGCACGGTCGTCGACCTGGTCGGCTTCCCGATCGGCAGCTGCGTCGTGACCGCCGGCAAGTGCTCGGTGAAGACGACGGTCGAGGGCGCCATCGGCCTCGGCACGAACGTGTTCAAGGAGGGCCAGGTCGTGAGCATCGAGATCCTCGGCGCCGACGTGCTTCGCGCCGGTCTGCGCACGTTCTCGATGGGCCTGCGTATCGGTCCGAAGTGAGGCGACGATCGGATCGCGTCGCCGTCGTGCGACGCGACTGATCGACACGACGCCCGGGACGCGCCTGCGTCCCGGGCGTCGCCGTGTTCAGCGCACGCGCAGCACGATCTTGCCGAAGTGCGCGCTCGCCTGCATGCGCCGGTGCGCCTCCGCGACGTCGGCGAGGGGCAGCACGGCGTCGATCGGGGGGCGCAGACGCCCGGCCCGCAGCGCAGCGCCGAAGCGATCGAGGAAGGCCCGCACCACGTCCGATTTCTCCGCGGTCGGGCGACTGCGCAGCGTCGAGCCGATGACGCTCTGACGTCGCAGCAGCAGCGCGCCCAGATCGAGCTCGGCGAACGTGCCGCCGCCCATGAGGCCGATGACCACGAGGCGGCCGCCGACGGCGAGCGCACGCAGGTTGGGCTCGAGGTAGGTCGCGCCGACGTGATCGAGCACGACGTCGACGCCGCGGCCGTCGGTGCGCGCGCGGACCGCGTCGGCGAAGTCGCCGGCGGTGTAGTCGAGCGCGAGGCTGGCGCCGAGGGCCTCGCAGCGCCGGCCCTTCTCGGCGCTTCCGACGGTGACGAAGCACGGGTTGCCGGTTTCACGCAGCAGCACGATGGCCGCCGTGCCCACGCCGCCACCGCCGCCATGGACGAGCGCGGACTCACCCGCCTGCAGGGCGCCGAGCCGCGGCAGGAAGAGGTTCGCGAAGGCGGTGAGGAACACCTCGGGGACGCCGGCCGCTTCCTCGTCGGTGAGGGCGTCGGGCACGGGCATGACGCTGCCATGATCGACGGCGACCTCTTCCGCATAGCCGCCGCCGGGGAGCAGCGCCATGACGCGCGTGTCGACGGCGACGTCGCGCACGTCCGCGCCGATCTCGATCACCTCGCCGGCGCACTCGAGCCCGAGCACGTCGGTGACGCCCGGCGGAGGCGGGTAGAGGCCCTGGCGTTGCAGCAGGTCGGCGCGGTTCACCGCCGCGGTCGCGACGCGGATGCGGACGTCGGCCGGCCCGAGCAGCGGCGCCGGCACCTCGCCCAGCGCGAGCACGCTCTCGTCGCCCGGTTGCCGCACGATGACCGCCCGCACGCGGCCCTGCTCAGCATGGTAACCCCGGGGAGTCAACGGTATAGTCGCCAGCCATGGGGATCCTGCTTGCGGTGCTCGCCGTCGTCGCGTTGGCGGTGGTGGTCGTGCGTCTGTGGCGCCGCGTCGCGGAGATGGAACGCCGGCTGACGGAGGTCCGGCGGCTGGAGCGCGCGGTGGACGACGTCCGCGGGGTGCTCGATCGCGGGCTCGCGGTGACTCGTGCGCATCTGGCCGACGTGGCGGCGGGCCGCTCGGTGCCGCCGACGCTCATCGAGCGCGGCGATCCGATCCGCGACGTCGAGGCGGCGCCGGCCCTGGTCCTCTGGGAGCAGCATCCCGATCTCTTCGTGCTCGACGTGCGTACGCCCGCCGAGTACGCGAGCGGCCACATCCCGCGCTCGCGGCTCGTACCGCTCGACGAGATCGAGGACCGGTTGAACGAGCTGCCGTCGCGCGAGACGCCGCTGCTGGTCACCTGCGCGGCGGGCGGGCGAAGCGCATCGGCGTGCGCGATCCTCGCCGACCGCGGCTACACGCGTCTTCTCAATCTCGCGGGCGGCATGCACGCGTGGACGGGACCGCGCGAGCGCGCGGCCGACGCCCCGCCACCCGCGCCGGCGCCCGCGAACACCGGGACGAGCGTGCAGTACCGGGGCGGGCCGGTCGTCGCCGATCAGGTGATCGCGGCCATCCGCCAGTGCTTCGATCCCGAGATCCCGCTGAACGTGTACGACCTCGGGCTCATCTACGACGTCGACATCGACGAGGCCGCGATCGCCATCAAGATGACGCTCACCTCCGAGGGCTGCCCGTCGGCGCGCCAGATTCCCGAGGACGTGAAGCAGAAGGTCGCGGCGCTGGGACAGCCCAACGTCCGGGTCGACGTGGTGTTCGATCCGCCCTGGCACCCGGTGCGCATCAGCGCCGAGGGCAAAGAGAAGCTCGGGTTGTCCTGAGCGGCCGTGTCGCGCGATCCCGCCGCCGACGCGGCCGTCTGCGGGCTCCTCCTGCTCGCGACGGCTTGTGCGACCGGTCTCGCCCTCGGCGTCGCTGGCGTATTCTCGCTCGCGCCGATCGCGACGCTTGCGGCGCTCGCCGGCGTCGCGGGATGGTGGTGGCGGCCGCGCGACGGCGTGCCGCGATCGTCGCCCGCCCGCTGGTGGGAGCCGCTGCTCGTCTTCCTCGTCGCGGTCGTGTTCTACCTGCCCGGCTACGACGTGGTGGTCTACGGGTCGGACGCGACCGCCTACCTCGACGTCGGCGCCTACCTCGCGCGCACGGGCTCGCTCGCGATCGCCGATCCGGTGCTGGATCGCATGCCGGTGCCGCTCCAGCGTCGCGTCTTTCCGGTCGCGGTGCCGGGCGAGGTGCCCGGTCTCTATCGCAGCATCGCCGGGCTCGTGTTCGACGGCTACGCCTCGCCGGTGTGGTCGACGTTCAGCGCCCTGCCGTCCGTATGGCTCGGTCTCGGTTGGGCGGCGGGCGGCGAAACGGGAGCGCGCGCCGTGACGCCGCTCCTCGGTGCGACGGGCGTGACCGCCGTCTTCCTTCTCGTCCGTAGGTTGGCCGGGCGCACGACGGCGTGGCTCGCGGCCGTGCTGCTCGGCATGGCGCTCCCGCAGGTGTTCTTCGCACGCTTGCCGATGGGCGAGGTGGGCGGGCAGGCGTTCCTGTGGCTCGCGCTCGTTGCGTTCCAGCGCTACCACGATACGCGGGCACCGGTCGCAGCGATCGCCTGCGGCGCCGGCCTGGGGCTCGCGACCGTCGCACGCATCGAGTACGCGCTCTTTCTCCCGCTCGCGTTGCTGCTCGGCGAGATCGCCGGCCGCGGATGGCGTACGCGTCTTCCCGCGCTCGCGCTCCCGCTCGTCGTCCTCGGACTGATCTGGGCCACCGTCGCGACCCTCGTCCTGGTGCCCACGCACTATCGTGCCGCCCTCGCGTGGACGCTGGACCTCCGGCGCATGGCGGCCGCGGGTGCGGCGGCGCCCTGGCAGGGAGCCCTGCTCGCTGTCTCGGCGCTCGCGGCCGCGGCCTTCCTCTGGCAGCTCCGCGGCCGGGGCGCGCTGATGCGGATCGGCTTCGTCGTCCTGCTCGCGGCGTGGGCGGCGCTGTACATTGGTCTCGGGCGCTCGCGTGCCGCCGGCGGCGCGCTCTGGTGGCTCCCCGACTACGTCGGCTGGGGGGCGACGGTGCTCGCGGTGCCGGGGCTGCTGTGGCTCGCCTGGCGCGGACCCGACGGCCCGAGCGGACGGCTCGCGCTGCTGCTCGCCGCGGTCACGGGCGCTCACCTCGTGCTCGACCTCCACGCGGCGGGCGCCGCGGTGTGGGCGGGCCGGCGCCTGCTGCCGGTCGTGCTTCCGGTCCTCTGTTGGGGCGTCGCGAGCGTCGTCGTGACGATCGGCGCGCGCCTGCGCGGGCTGGGCGTCGCCGTCGCGGTCGTGGTGCTCGTACTCGCTGCGCGCCCCGTGCGCGCGCTGGTCGACGCCAACTACTGGGAGGGCGCCGGTGCCCAGGTCGCCAGCCTCGCGGCGCGCTTTCCCGTCGGCACCGTATTGCTGCTCGACGCCTCGCTGCGCGAGACGCTGCTCGACGTCGGTCTCTGGCTCGTCCACGGGCGCACCAGCATCGTGCTGCCGGGACCGTCCGGTCAGCTGGAGACGGTTCCTGCGCTGCTCGTCGCGGCGAAGCGCACACGCGTGTTCCTGCTGTCGCACGGCATGACGCCGATGCCCGACCGCCCCGGATTGCGCTTCGTGCCGGTGGAGGGGGGCTCGCTCAAGCTTCGTCTACCCGGCGGTGCGACCGGCCGGACCGTGCTCCTGCCGGTGAAGGCGTTCGAGGTCTTCTTCGCGCGGGCCAAGCCCGCCGAGCCGAAATGAAAAGAGCCGGGAGGTCTTGCGACCTCCCGGCTCCCTTCAGCCGATTGGCTCGGAGTAGTCGACGGGCGACTTACTTCGGGCCGATCTTGATACCGGACGAGAACGTCCGGAGGCCGTTGTGGAGCACGTCCACACCGAGGATCTCGATGCTGACGACCTGACCGTCCTTGAAGACGTTCGTGCCGAGGCCGATCGCGCCCTCGACGGTGGTCTTGATCGAGCACTTGCCACCGGAGACGACGCAGCTGCCGACCGGGAAGCCGATGAGGTCGACGACCGTGCAGTCACCGCCCGACTGGCAGTCGGTGGTGGTGACGCGGGCGTTGGCACCGGCGGTGAGGGTCTCACCGTCGCAGCCGGACAGGCCGCTCAGCGTGGCACCGATCTTCGCGTCGGTCTTGCTGACGCCCACGCCGAACTTGCCGGCGCCCTTCGAGCCGAAGTTGCACGACGTGTCCGGCGTGACGACCGAACAAGCCGGCAGCGCGACCGGCGGATTCGTGAACGTCGTCGGCGACGTACAGGCGTCGAACGCCTTCACGAGCTCGCCCTTCAGGCCCTTCGCCTTCGAAGGCACGTTGAAGGACTGGGCCATCGCCGAGCTGGCGATCAGCGCCACGCCCACGAACCCAAGAACAACCTTGCGCATATCCCCTCCTGATCTGTTGGTGTGTGGTTGATGGTCTCCGGGCTACTGGCCACCGAACCCCAGTTTGACGAGCGAGCGTGTACTTTTGGCGGTCTGGGATGTCAACATATTTTTCCCCGCGAAAGCGCCGATTTCTCTCGACACCCCGCGTCGTTGCACGCCTGCAACGGCGCGCGCGGGGTGCGCTAGATAGCTTGCGGATGGAGGCGTGCCGTGCGGGTCATCGATATCCGACTGGCGGATGCGGGGAGGCGTCCCGAATTGCCCGCGTGGGGTCGTCGTGCTACCAGTGCCGGTCTTGGCTCGCGACGACCTCATTCAGATCAAGGGCACCATCGTCGAGGCGCTCGCCGGGGGAAACTACCGGGTGAAGGGCGACAACGGCATGGAATTCCTCGCCAAGATCGGCGGCCGGATGCGCCGGTATCACATCCGCGTGATCGCGGGGGATCGTGTGACGATCGCCGTCTCGCCGTACGATCCGACCCACGGCCTCATCGTCTTCCGCGGCGGCTGAGGCTGGCTGGTCGCCTCGAGGTCCGGGGCCTACGCTTCCGGGATGCCCTCGGCGTCGGCAAGCCAGGCGGCCGGCGACGCGTCGGCGGGCATGCGCCAGTCGCCGCGCGGCGAGAGCGAGCCGCCCGAGCCGACCTTCGGCGCGCCGGGCTGACAGTCGCGTTTGAATTGGCTCGCGAAGAAGCGGCGGACGAACACGATCAGCCAGCGCCGGATCTCGCCGATCGCATAGCGGTCGCCGAAAGCCGCCAGCGCCAGCCGGGCCACGCGGCGCGGCCCGAAGCCGAAGCGCAGGATGTGGTAGAGAAAGAAATCGTGTAGCTCGTACGGGCCGACGAGGTCTTCCGAGCGTTGCGCGATGTCCCCGGCGGCGGTGGGCCGCAGCAGCTCCGGGCTGATGGGCAGGGCGAGCACGTCGCGCAGCACCGCGGCGACGGCCGGCTCGCCGGCGAACGGCACCTCGGCCGACCATCGGATGAGCTCGGAGACGAGCGTCTTCGGCACGCCGGCGTTGACGCCGTAGTGCGACATGTGGTCGCCGCCGTAGGTCGCGAAGCCGAGCGCCGCTTCCGACAGATCGCCGGTGCCCACGTCGATGCCGCGCTCGCGCGAGGCGACGGCGAAGAGCAGCATCTTGCGCGTCCAGGCCTGGACGTTCTCGAACGTGACGTCCTCGACCGCCGGATCGTGGCCGACGGCGGCGAAGGTCGCGTCGGCCAGCGGGCGGATGTCGGTCTCGCGCAGCGTGATGCCGAGCGCCGTAGCGAGCGCGCGGGCGGCGCGATGGGTGGCGTCGGACGTGCCGAAGCCCGGCATGGTCACCGCGACGACGTCGTGACGCGCCAGCCCGACGAGGTCGACGGCGTGGACGGCCACGAGGAGCGCGAGCGTCGAGTCGCGACCGCCGGAGACGCCGAGGACGAGCCGGCGGGCGTCCGGAGGAAGGGCGTCGAGGCGGCGCGCCAGGGCGGTCGCCTGGATCGCGAAGATCTCGCGGCAGCGCGCGGTGCGCTGTGCCGGATCGTCGGGGACGAAGGGCAGCGGCCGCACGGTGCGGCGCAGCGCATGCCAGACGTCGCCGGGACGCGGGTCGCGTACCGGCGTCGCCGCCACGCGTCGGGCCGCCACCGCGTACTGCGCCGCGTTCTGTGCGAACGACGTCTGGCGCATGCGGTCCTGCGCCAGCGCCAGGAGGTCGACGTCGGCGACCGCGAAGCTGCCGTCGCGTGCGAAGCGCTCGGTCTCGGCAACGAGCTCGCCGCGATCCGCGATCATCCCATGGCCGTCCCAGGCGAGGTCGGCCGACGACTCGCCGAATCCGGCGGCCGAGTAGAGCTGCACCGCGAGATGCTTCGCCGCGGCCATCTGCACGAGCGCGCGACGGTACTCGAACTTGGCGACGGTGACGTTCGACGCGGAGAGGTTGGCGAGCACGGTGGCGCCGGCGAGCGCGGCGCGGGCGCTGGGCGGGACGGGCGTCCAGAGATCCTCACAGACCTCCGTATGGAGGACGAAGTCGGGGACGTGCGGGAGCGCCAGCAGGACGTCCGTGCCGAAGGGGACGCGCTCGCCGAGCAGGTCGGTCGTGTCGACGCGTGCCGTCGCCGCGGGCTGGAACCAGCGCAGCTCGTAGAATTCGCGGTAGTTCGGCGGATAGGCCTTCGGCGCCACGGCGAGGACTCGGCCGCCGTAGAGCGTCGCCGCGCAGTTGTAGAGGGCGCCTTCGACGCGCAGCGGGAGCCCGACGGAGAGACACAGATCGAGGTCGGCGGTGGCGCGCGCGATCGTGGCGAGGGCGGTGCGCACGGCGTCGAGCAGCGGCTCCTGGAAGAGGAGGTCGCCGCACGTGTACGCGGACAGCCCGAGCTCCGGGCAGACGGCGTAGACCGCTCCCTCGGCGTGTGCCTGGCGCAGGAGCCGCAGATGCGCGTCGGCGTTCCAGGCGGGATCGGCGACACGCATCGCCGGCACGCACACGGCGACGCGCGCGAAGCCGTGCCGGCGGACGTCGAGGAACCCGGGATCCACGGCTCGCGATCATAGCCTGGGCCTCCCGGGGTTCCCACCGCCGCGGCGGCCTACGGCGTGCCGGGCGCCGCGGTCGGACGTGGTACGGAGCCGAGGAGCAGCCGTCGGGGGCCCTCCCACCACACGTACCAGGGGCCGGCGCGGTCGAGGACGTCGCGGTGTCGCCGGGTGGTCGCGACCAGGACCAATGGGTGGCGCACTCGCAGCCGGGCGATCTGCCGCGGCCGGTGGAGGTGGCGGACGGGGCGCTCCAGGGCGAAGCTCAGCGACGCCGCACGGATCTCGTAGGCGACGATGGGCACGTTCGCGTCGGGCGGAACGTGCGCGCGCGCCGCGGCCGCGAGCGGCGCCATGCTGACGACGTCGGCGAGGCGTGGCAGCGCGACCGTGTGGAAGACGTGGAGCCCGGCGGCCATGGCGAGCGCGAGAGCGGCGAGCGCGGCAGCGTCGCGCCGGCGGGTGAGCAGCCAGAGGACGAGGATGCCGGCCGGGATCGCACCCCAGGCGAGCCAGGCCGCCGGCGCGAGGCGTCCGTCGTACGTCCACGTCGCCGCCACGAGCGCGATCGGCGGGGCGACGATGCAGCCGAGCGCCGCGAGCCCGAGGCCCAGCTGGGCGAGGGGCGGCAGGCCTCGCGCATCCGACAGCCAGCCGGCGAGCGCGCGGCCGACGAGGAGGGCGAGCGGCGGCAGCGCCGGCAGCACGTAGATCGCCTGCTTGCCCGACGACAGGCTGAAGAGCGCGACCACGATCGTCGCCCACGCGGCGCAGAAGCGCGCGGGCGCATCGGCGCCGAGCGGACGCGCCGCACGCAGGGCCGCCGGCAGGAGCAGGCTCCACGGCAGGAAGCCCACCAGCAGGACCGGCAGGTAGAGGAGGGCGCTGCGCGGGTGCAGCGACGTCGTGGGGGCGAAGAATCGCTGCACGTGCTCGCGCAGCACGAGCTGCGGCAGGTAGGGCGGGTCGAGCACGGCGACCGCGACCATCCAGGGCAGCGTCGACGCGAGGACGGCGCCGCCGGCGACCAGCAGCGGGCGCGCGTGCAGCAGAGCCAGGCGCCGGGTGAGCGCCGCTTCGACGACCGCGACGAGGGCGATGACGAGGGGAGCGGCGAAGCCCTTCGTCAGCGTGCCGAGCCCCGCCGCCAGCGCCGCGGGAACCAGGGCCGTGCGGCGCGGCAGTGCCCGGAGGCCGGCACGGAGTGCGACCACGCCAAAGGTGATCCACAGGGCGAACGTCATGTCGGGAGACGCGAGCCGTGCGACGAGCGCGAATCCTGCCGCAGTCGTGAGCACCGTCGCCGCGCTCATGCCTGCGAGCGGACCCCACCAGGCGGCGCCGCAGGCGCCGGTGATCGCGACGATCGCGATCGCGGCGAGTGTCGACGGCAGCCGCGCCATCCCGATCTCGACGCCGCCGGTCGTCAGGGCGGCGGCGGCCAGCCAGTAGTAGAGGACGGGCTTGCGGCGGTAGGGCGTGCCGTCGAGCGTCGGCAGCAGCCAGCCGCCGGGCGGCGTCGCCACCGCGAGCTCGCGTGCGATCTCGGCGTGCCGTCCCTCGTCGGGATCCCAGGGCGGCGGCGTCCCGAGTCCCGGCAGCAGCACCAGCGCTGCCAGCGCCAGGCTCGCGAGCGCGATGGCGACGACGACGCGCGTGGGCACCCCGCGCGCTGCTAGCGGGCGCGCCGAGGCCGGGCAAGCCGGCGCCGCTTGCGCCGCGCCGGGCGCGCCGATCTACTCGCGCGCCATGGGATCCACGTCGGCATCCTGCGTGCTCGCCTCGGCCTCGCCGCGCCGTCGCGATCTGCTGGCGGCGCTGGGCGTCGGGTTCGACCGCGTCGTCACCGCGCTCGACGAGCGGGCGATCGCCGCGGGCCGCGCCCCCGCCGCCGGCGCGCTCGCCGTCGCCGTCGCGAAGGCCGAGGCGGCGCCTGCGGACGCGCGTCCGATCCTCGCGGCCGACACGATCGTCGTGCTGGGCGACGACGTGCTCGGCAAGCCGCACGGCGCCGACGACGCGGCCGCGATGCTGACGCGCCTCGGCGCGCGCGAGCACGACGTGATCACCGCGGTCGCCCTGCGCGCGGGCACGGTGCTGCGTACGGCGATCCGCACGAGCCGGGTGCAGATGCGCGCCTACACCCCGACCGAGATCGCCGCCTACGTCGCCACCGGGAGCGCCCTCGACAAGGCGGGCGCCTACGGCATCCAGGACGAGCCGTTCCGTCCCGTCGCTGCCATCATCGGGTGCTGGTGCAACGTCATGGGCCTGCCGCTGTGGACGGCGGTGCGCCTGCTCGACGACGCCGGCTGCGCGGTGTCGCGGCGACCGGATCAGGCGTTCCCGCGCTGCGCGTCGTGTCCGCTCGCTGCCGATCCGGGGTGACGGAGGACGTGGTCGCCGAGCAGATGGACGTCGCCGCCGCGCCAGTTCGGGCGGCTCTTGAGACCGGGGATGAGCCAGCGCGCGTGGTGCTTCACGCGGCGCAGGAAGACCTGCACCTCCGGATGCGGACCGGTCGCACGGTAGATGCCGTGCGCGGCGGCGAAGAGCCCGAACATCGCGAGGAAGATCGCAGCCCACACCATGAGCCAGCGCCGGTCGCTGCGCGCGACCTCGCGCCGATGCGCGGATTGCATAGGACCAACGTCCACTCGCGGCTGCATGGCTCGATCGGGCTATACCGCGGCCGCGGGCCACGCACCAGTCGGAAAAACCCCGAGACGGTGGTTTCTCGACCCGACCTGCCGAACGCGGTACAGGGACGTCCGCGGGAGGCAGGGACCGAGATGGGGATGCGCCGATGAGCGCGCCGCTGGTCGGCATCGTCATGGGCTCGCGCTCGGATTGGGGGACCATGCGGCATGCGGCCGAGACGCTCGACCGGCTCGGCGTCGCGCACGAGGTCCGCGTCGTCTCGGCCCATCGCACCCCGGACCTCCTGTTCGAGTACGCCGCGGCGGCCGAGGGCCGTGGTCTCGAGGTCCTGATCGCGGGAGCGGGCGGGGCAGCCCACCTCCCGGGGATGACTGCCGCCAAGACGGTCCTGCCGGTGCTCGGCGTTCCGGTCGAGTCGAAGGTGCTGCGCGGGGTCGATTCGCTGCTCTCCATCGTGCAGATGCCGGCCGGCATCCCGGTGGCGACACTGGCCATCGGCTCGGCCGGGGCGACGAACGCGGCCCTGCTCGCGGCCGCGATCCTGGGCGCTCGGCACCCGGCGATCCGCGAGGCTCTGCGCCGCTTCCGCCACGAGCAGACGGACGCGGTGCTGGCGGCGCCCGACCCGCGCACGACGAAATGAGGATCGGCGTCCTCGGCGGGGGCCAGCTGGGCCGCATGCTGGCGCTCGCGGGCATGCCGCTGGGCCACACCTTCACGTTCCTCGAGCCGGCTCCCGAGTCGACGCGCGATCTCGGCCGCGTGATCGCGGCGTCGGCCGAGGACGCGGCGGCCCTGGACGCGTTGGCCGACGCGGTCGACGTCGTCACGTACGAGTTCGAGAACGTTCCCGTCGCGGCCGCGCGCGCCCTGGCCGCGCGTGTGCCGGTGCACCCGCCCCCCGAGGCGCTGGCGCAGGCACAGGATCGGGTCGTCGAGAAGCGCTTCTTGCGCGCGCTCGGCGTGCCGACGCCGGATTTCGCCGTCGTGGACGATCGCGTCGGCCTCGCGGCCGCAGCCGAACGGCTGGGGCTGCCGCTGATCCTGAAGACGCGACGCTTCGGCTACGACGGCAAGGGGCAGGTCGTGGTGCGTACCGCCGACGACCTCGACGGCGCCTGGGCGGCGATCGCCGGGCGCCCGGCGATCGCCGAGGCGTTCGTAGCGTTCACGCGCGAGCTGTCGGTGCTGGCCGTGCGCGGGCACGACGGCGGCGTCGCCTGCTGGCCGCTGGTCGAGAACCGTCACGTGGCCGGCGTGCTGCGCCTGTCGCTCGCTCCGGCACCCGACCTGACGCCGGCGCTCCAGGCGTTGGCGGAGGGGCACGCGCGGCGGGTGCTCGATGCGCTCGGCTACGTCGGCGTCCTCGCGCTCGAGCTGTTCCAGGTGGGCGACGCGCTCCTCGCGAACGAGATGGCGCCTCGTGTGCACAACTCCGGGCACTGGACGATCGAAGGCGCTGCGACGAGCCAGTTCGAGAACCACGTGCGCGCGGTGACCGGGGCGCCGCTCGGCGCGACCACGATGCACGGCGTGGCGGCGATGGTGAACCTGATCGGCGCCTGGCCGGATCCGGCCGCGCTGCTCGCCGTGCCGCGCGCGCACCTCCACCTCTATGGGAAGGCGCCGCGGCCCGGTCGCAAGGTCGGGCACGTGACGCTGCGGGCCGGCACCGCGGCGGCGCTCGCCGAGCCGCTCGCCCGCGTGCGTGCGCTCGCCGACGCCGCAGCGTGCTGACCCGCCCAGGGGCGGCGCGCGCGGCTTCCGTCCGCGCCGAGCGGCGTCAGCGTGCGCCGGCGAGGATGCCGGCGTAGCCCTCGCGGAAGGTCGGGTAGCGAAAGACGTAGCCCGAGGCGCGCAGGCGGCTTCCGTCGCAGCGTTTGTTGCCGCCGCGCTCGCGCGGCGCGGACGGGACGCGCCGCGGGCGGGCGACGCCGAGGCGGTCGGCGAGCCAGTCGAGCACCACGCCGCGCTCCGCGGGCTCGTGATCGACGCCGAGCCAGATCGGCGCGGGCGACGGCAGTGCCAGCAGGTGGGCGATGGCGCCCGCGCAGTCGTCGCGATGGATGCGGTTCGTCCACACCGGCGGATCGGCGGCGACGACCGCCGTGCCGGCCCGTACCTCGTCGACGAGGCGGGTGCGCCCGGGGCCGTAGATGCCGGCGAGCCGCAGCACGGCGGCCGGGACGCCGGACGCGAGCGCGAGCCGTTCGCCCTCGCGCAGCCGCCGGCCGGCGAAGTGCACGGGATCCGCCGGCGAGTCCTCGTCGACCCAGCCGCCGTCGTCCTGCGCGTGGACCGCGGTGCTGGAGACGTAGACGAGGCGGCGCAGCGGTGCACCGGCATCGCGCAGGCGCGTGAGCACGTGACCCAGCCCGTCCACGTAGGTGCGGCGGTAGGCGTCGTCGTCGCGGCGATCCGCGGCGGCGGCGTACACGAGTGCGTCGACGTCGCCGGGGAGGACTGCGAGCGTCGCCGGGTCGGCGAGGTCCGCGGCGAGCGGGACGATCGCCGCGGGGAGGTGCGCCGGATCGCGTCGCAGCCCGAGCACGCGATGGCCCTCGCCGGCGAGCCGCAGCCCGAGCGCCGTGCCGACGTCGCCGCAGCCGGCGATGAGGACGCGGGTCAGACGACCTCCGCCTCGCGCAGCGCCGCCACCTCCTCCCACGTCATGCCGAGGTGCTCGATCAGGATCTCCTCGGTGTGCTGCCCGAACTCGGGTGCCGGCAGACGAATGCCGCCGGGGGTGTCGCCGAGGCGTACGGGGACGCCGAGCACCTCCGTCGGCCCGAAGCTCGGGTGGTCGAAGGCGACGACGTAGCCGTTCGCACGCACCTGCGGGTCGTCGGGCAGGTCGTCGACCGAGTTCACGCGCGAGACGATGAAGTCGCCGCCGGCGCCGAGGCGCGCGAGCCACTCGTCACGCGGTCGCGTGGCGAAGGTGGCGTCGAGCAGCTCGACGCACGCGCCGCAGTTCATCATGCGCGCGTTCATCGTCGCGAAGCGCTCGTCGGTCGCGGCGTCGGGCACCTCGAGCACCGCGCACAGCTGCGCCCAGTAGCGATCGGCCTGGATCATCGACAGCGCGAGCCATTGTCCGTCGCCGCACTGGTAGTGGTTCCAGAGCGGGTTCGTCGCATAGGCGCGCATGGTGCGCGGCAGCGCGCGGCCCAGCATGAGGCGCGCCGAGAGGCCGAGCCCCTGCAGCCACGCCATCGAGCCCAGGTGCGAGGCGTCGACGGTTTGCCCGCGCCCGGTCTTCTCGCGCGCGAGGAGCGCGGCGAGCACGCCGTAGGCGAGCATCACGGCGCCCATCTGATCGGCGATGCCGCCGGCGATGGCGAGCGGCGGCATGTCCGGCTCGCCCGCCGCCAGCATGATCCCCGAGCGCGCGAGCCCGAGGTAGTCGAACGACGGCGCCGTGCTCTCCGCGCCGTCCGGTCCGTAGCCGGTGGCGCTCGCGTACACGAGACGCGGGTTGCGCGCGCACAGGGTCTCGGCGTCGAGACCGAGCCGCGCCGCGACGCCGTGCCGGAAGTTCTGGACGAACACGTCGGCGCCGTCCGCGAGGCGGCGCACGAGCTCGACGCCTTCCGGCTTCTTCAGGTCGACGGTGATGCTCCGCTTGTTGCGGTTGTTGGCCTCGAAGTAGAAGTTCGGCCGATCGCTGAGATCGAGCCCCTGCGCGCGCAGCACGCCGCGGCCGGGGTCGCCGCCGACGCGTTCCTCGACCTTGATGACCTCGGCGCCGAGATCGCCCAGCATCACGGATGCGACCGGACCCTGCTGCCAGATCGTCCAGTCGACGACGCGGATTCCGTCGAGCGGCATCGCCATGCGGGCGGAGGTCGCACGGACGCCGCCGGGCCGCAAGCATCGCGGGGCGGGCTTCTGTCGCGGGAGGGCGGGTGCTAACGCCGGCGCATGCGGGTGATGGTGACCGGGGGGACGGGGTTCGTGGGGGTCGCGCTGCGGCAGGCGTTGGCGCAGGCCGGACACGACGTCGTGCTCGTGACCCGGCGTCCGGCGTCGGGCGACGCCGCCGTGTCGTGGGAGGCGCTGCCGCAGGCCGTCGCCGGCATGGATGCCGTCGTCCACCTCGCCGGCGCGCCGATCGCCGCCGGCCGCTGGACACCCGCGCAGAAGGCCGCGATCCGCGACAGCCGCGTCGACACCACGCGTGCGATCGTGCGGGCGCTCGCCGCCAGCCCGGTCCGCCCGCAGGTCCTCGTGAGCGCCTCGGCGATCGGCTTCTACGGCCCGCACGGCGACGAGCCGCTCGACGAGGACGTCCCGGCGGGCGCCGGCTTCCTCGCCGACGTCTGTCGCGCCTGGGAGGATGCGACCCGCGACGCCGAGTCCCTCGGCGTGCGCGTGGTGCGCGTGCGCCTCGGCGTCGTGCTCGCGGCCGGGGGCGGCGCCCTCGGCGCGATGCTGCCGCCGTTTCGTTTCGGGCTCGGCGGACCGCTCGGCGGCGGGCGTCAGTGGACGTCGTGGATCCACCGCGACGACGTCGTGGCGCTCGTGCTCGCCGCGCTCGGCGACGCGACCTGGTGCGGCGCCGTCAACGCGACGGCGCCGCACCCGGTGACGAACGCGACGTTCGCCCGCGCGTTGGGCCGCGTGCTCCGTCGCCCCGCCGTGCTGCCGGTGCCGGCGTTCGTTCTACGGCTCCTCGTCGGCGAGATGGCGACGATGCTGCTCACGGGCCAGCGCGTGCTGCCCGCCGTCGCGACCGCACACGGGTTCGTGTTTCGCTTCCCCGACCTGGACGCCGCGCTCGCCGACTGCCTCGTCTGACGAAGCGTCAGCGCTTGCGGACGAGGAAGAGCCCGTCGGCGATCGGCAGCATCACCGCATCGACGCGCCGATCCTCGGCGAGCGCGTCGTTGAGCGCGCGCAGCGCCACCGTGCTCTCGTCGGTGTTCGCGGCGTCGGCGACGCTGCCCGACCAGAGGACGTTGTCGAAGACGATGAGGCCGTTCGGTCGCAGGCGCGCGAGCAGCTCCTCGTAGTAGGCGCGGTAGCTCGGCTTGTCGGCGTCGACGAAGGCGAGATCGATCGCCGGCGAGACGGGAAGGGCACGCAGCGTCTCGAGCGCCGGCCCGAGTCGCAGCTCGATGCGGTCTTCGAGCCCGGCCCGCTCCCAGGAGCGTCGGGCGACCGCGGTCCACTCCTCGCTGACGTCGCAGCAGAGGAGGCGGCCGCCGGGGGCCAGGCCCCGGGCCAGGGAGATCGCGCTGTACCCTGTAAAGGTTCCCACCTCGACCACGAAGCGCGCCCCCAGGAGACGCGCGAGCAGAGTGAGGAAGGCGCCTTGCTCCACGGCGATCTGCATCATGCTGACCGGGCCGAGGGCAGCGGTTTCCGCCGCCAGATCGGCGAGAACCGGATCAGGGGCCGGATTGTGCGCAACCAGGTAGCCGTACAGCTCGGGCGTCAGGCGGGTGAACTTTTCGTGCATGGGATACCTCCGAAAGGGGTGGCGTCGGCCGGTTCGGTGTCGGACCGGACAGTGTGCGCGATCGACCGCTCATCATGCGCTCTTGCGCCATTGCAATCTTTGACAGCGAAGCAGATCTGCATACAGACATGCTCGCGTGGCGGCGAGTATGACGGAAACCCTCGATCGCACTGATTATTCCTTGACACGGGAACAGGCCGGGCAGTAACGCTTTGGCGTTCGCTGGGTCGAAGGCTGAAGCAGCAGATGAAATCTCGGAGGTGGTCCGTGTCGTATCGTTCCTCGTTGGCGCGAAGCGTTGCCGTCGGCATTCTTCTGGCGGCGTCGGTCGCCGGCGCGCACGACGAACCCCGTCGCGCGAAGACGATCAAGGCGCCGCTCGTGACTGCCTACAAGGCCTGCACCTCGCCGAACACGCTGACTGCCGGTCCGATCCCGGTGCCGGCATGCAGCCCGCCGATTCGCAACGACGAGCTGTGCGGCTTCCAGGGACCGTTCTTCCGCGCCGGATACGGCAAGGCGGCCGGCGTCACGACGCCCCTCGGCGACTTCAAGCTGAGCTTCACGGCCAAGAACCTCGGGCCGGGCTGCGAGGGCCGCACCCTGTGCGCGGTCGCGTCGGTGCGTCTCACCACGCAGCGCTGTCTGCAGTCGCCCTGCACGATCGACATCCCGCAGTGGCTCAGCAACACCATCACCGGATGCTGTGTCGTCAGCGGTGGCACGTGTCGGGTGAGCACGAGCATCAACAGCGAGATGCTGGGTGTGCTCGAGCAGGGTGAGAAGACGGGCATCGAGATCCGCGGCTGCGGCCTGAAGCGCGTCAACGGCCCCGACGTGCCGAGCGATTTGACCTTCACCTGCGGCGTGCTCGCGCCCTGAGCGCATGACCCGGGCAGCGCTCACGGCAGTGTGAGCCCGGTCGCGTCGCCGGCAGCCGTCGTGACCACGAGCCGCATCGGCACGCCGTGCGTGCGCGGCACGGTCGTGTCGAAGCGACCGTCGTCGTCGAGCGCCAGCGGTGCGGCGTCGATGGCGGCGGAGAGCGCGCTGCCGGCGCCCTGGCGTGCGAGCCAGGCTTGGTGGCGATCCCGGACGAGCGCGAGCAGACGGTCGTACTGGTTGCGACCGGTGACCAGCTCGAGGCGTTCGAGGCTCCACGGCAGGAGGTAGAGGTGCTTGCCGTGGACGTTCAACCCGAGGGCCGGGCAGAGGGTGCGGTCCGCGCCGGTGATCGGGCCGAGGGATGCGAGATAGGCGCCGAGGTCGGCTTCGGGAACGCCCGGCAGTGCGGCCGCGCATCGCGCGACTTCCGCCGGGTCCGGCGGCACGGCGCGTCCGGTCAAATGCAGCGACCCGTCCGCCGGCGTGATCGAGAGGTCGACGAGCGCCGGCTTCATCGCACGCAGCATGGCGACGACGTGCATCGCGGTGGCGGCGTGCGCCGCCATCTCGTCCACCCAGGGCGCGATCTCGGTGCGCAGCGGCGCGGAGGTCGCCTCCGCGCGCAAGGCGGCCGCCGCCGTACGCTGGCGGCTCGCCTCGTCCTCGAGCGCGGCGACGCCCGGCACCCAGTCCGGACCGTCGAGCATGGTCTCGATCGCGTCGACGGCCGCCGTCCACGCCGGCGCGTCGGAGAAGCCCGCGGTCAGCGCCGAGCTGCGCGTCTGCTCCGCGAGGACCCGGAGGGCGCCGCTCGGGTCGAGCTCGGCGAGCGACGCGACCCATGCGCTCTCCGCGTCGTAGGTCGCCGGCATCGCGAAGTAGCGTGCGGCGCTGCCGAGCGCGACGAGGCTCGCGTACGGCTGCGTCATCGGATTCAGCAGGTGGCCGGCGAGTGCGTCGGCGAGGTCGGGATCGCGTCCCGCGAACGGCCCGAGGTGCAGGCTGTTCGCGAGGACGGTGTCGTTCACGGGGAAGTTGTCCCAGAGCACGATCGGGTGCGCGCCGAGACAGGCGGCGCGTGCCCGCGCCTCGGCGCCGGTGATCGTCTGCGCGAACACGCCGGAGCCCGTCCACGCGATCGGTATGCCGCGGCGCAGACGTCGTCCGAGCTCGACGTCGTAGGCGCTGCACGCGTTGCCGGCGTAGTCGGTCGGCACCATGAGCGCGAGGCCGGGGAGCCCCCGCCGTCGCAGCCAGCGGTCGACGCCGTTCGCGAGCGCGGCATGCGCGCGTGCCACGGCGGGTCCTTCCCGGCCGCCGAAGCGCGCGACGTCGCCGGCGTCGACGAGGCCATCGGGTACGTCGTCGAAGAAGAGCGCGAAGCGCCGCACGCCGGCGCGCGCGACCTGGCGCAGCTTGCGGCCCAGCGCACGGCGGTCGTCGGCGCAGGTGTAGCGGAGGTCGAGCGCGGGGCTCACGGCCCAGACGAACCGCACCCGCGCCGCGCGAGCGACGCCGACGGTCGCGCACAGATCGGCGAGGACGTCGTCGGGATACGGCTCACGCCAGCGGTCGCGGTGGTAGGGGTCGTTCTTGGGACCGTAGACGAAGGTGCGCAGCCCCTTCTGGCCACAGAACCGGATGACGTCGCGCCGCGCCGGGCCGCTCCACGGTCGCCCGTAGTAGCCTTCGACCACGCCGCGCAGAGGGGTCCTCGCCATCGCCGTGCCGCTCGTGAGGACGACGGCGAGCGCTACGAGCGCCGCCCGGCATCGCCTCGAGCGCGAGTATGCGTCGCCGTCCGCGTGTGGAGCAACACGTCCGCCGCGGTGGACATCCCGGGCGCGAGTCGGGCACAGTGCGGCGCGCATGGCGGCGCCTGCCGACACCCTGCCGGGGCTGCTCGCCGCCGCGGTCGCGCGCGATCCAGCGCGGTCGGCGTTGCTGTCGGCACGCGGGTGCGTCGACTACGCCGGGCTCGAGGCGCAGGTAGACGCGTTGGCCGCCGGGCTCGCGGCGCGGGGGGTGACGGCGGGGACGCGCGTCGGGCTCCTCCTACCGAACTGGCCGGAGTGGCTCGCGCTGGCGTTCGCCGTGTGGCGACAGGGCGCGGTCCTGGTGCCGCTCTCGACGCTCTATACGGCGCGCGAGCTCGCACACGCGCTGCACGTCGCCGAGGTGTCGACGCTGATCGCCGTGCGCGGGTTCCTCCGTCACGACTATGCCGCCCGCCTGGATGCGATCGCGCCCGGTCTCGGGGGCGGCTCGGCACCGCGGACCGACGCGCTGCCCGCGCTGCAGACGGTCGTGCTGCTGGAGACGCCGGCGGCCGACGTCGCGGTCGACCTCGCGCCGCTGCGCGCTCGGGCAGGAGACCCGCCGCCGTGTGCCGCCCGCCCCGAGATGGCGGCGACCATCTGCTTCACGTCCGGCTCGACGGCCGAGCCGAAAGGGGTCGTGCACACGCAGCGCGCGCTCTGTCGCGCCGCCGTGGCGAACGCGCGCGTGCTGGGCATCGGGCCCGAGGATCGCACCTGGGGGTACCTGCCGTTCTTCTTCGCGGGCGGCCTCGTCGCGGTCGGGCTCGGCACGCTCGCAGGCGGCGGCGCGGTGGTTCTCCAGGACGTGTTCGAGCCCGCGGCCACGCTGCGGCTACTGGAGGAGGAGCGCGTCACCGTGTTCTTCGCGTGGCCGCATCAGGCCGAGGCGCTGCTCGCCGAGCCCGGCTTCGCACGTGAACGGTTGCACCTGCGCAAGGGCGTCGGCGCGAACGCGCGCTGGGCCGCGGCGCTCTATCCCCCCGACCACCACGCGGTCGGCTCGTGGGGCATGACCGAGATGCCGCCGCTCGCCACGGCGTGGCCGTGGGACGCCCCGCTCGCGCGCCGGGCCGGAAGCCACGGTCCGCCCGTCGGCGAACGCGAGCTGCGCATCGTCGATCCGCACACCGGCGCGGTGCTGCCGTCCGAGCAGGACGGCGAGATCTGCCTGCGCGGACCGGAGCTCATGACGGGCTATCTCGGCATGCCGCGCGAGGCCTGCTTCGACGCCGACGGCTTCTTCCACACGGGCGACCTCGGGCACCTCGACGCCGACGGGGCGCTCCACTTCGTCGGGCGACTGCGCGACGTCATCAAGACCGCGGGCACGAACGTGGCGGCGGCGGAAGTCGAAGCGGTGCTTGCGGCGCATGCCTCGATCGCGGCGGCGTACGCCGTCGGCGTGCCGGAGCCGCGCCGTGGCGAGGACGTCGGCGCCTTCGTCGTCGCGCGCGGCGTGTTCGATTCCGCTGCGGTGCTCGCGCACTGCCGCGCGCACCTGGCCAGCTACAAGGTGCCGCGCCACCTCTGGCTGCGGCGCGAGGAGGAGCTGCCGCAGAAGGGCAGCGGCAAGGTCGACAAGGCGGCGTTGCGCGCGGAGGCCGCGCGCCTCACAGGCGCCAGCGGCGGGTCCTGATCGCCTCGAGCTCGTCGGGACCGAGCGGACGGTAGGTGCGGGCGTCGTCGTCGCGCACCAGCAGCGCGTCGGAGACGCGCGACGGATCGAAGGCCTCGGCCGCGAGCTGCTGCTTGCGCTGCTTCTGCGTGCCCGTGACCTCGACCATCGCGACGAGGCGCAGGAACGCGGGGAGGGCGTAGCGCGGCAGGTGGCGCTCGACGTGCGCGTAGAGCGCGGCCGCGTCGAGCTGGCCGGGCTCCGCGAGGACGAGGGCCGCCATGCCCGCGCGGCCGTCCTCGCCCGGAACGGCGACGCCGTAGACGCACGACTCGGCCACGCCCGGTGCGCCGTTGAGGACGTCGGCGACCTCCTGGGTCGCGACGTTCTCGCCCTTCCAGCGGAACGTGTCGCCCAGCCGATCGACGAAGTAGTAGTAGCCGTCGGCGTCGCGGCGCAGGAGGTCACCGCTGCGGAACCAGGCATCGCCTGGGGCGAACAGATCGCGCACCAGCTTGTGCTCCGTAGCGGCACGATCGGTGTAGCCATCGTACTCCATCGCGCCGGCGACGCCCACGCGGCCGAGCAGCTCACCGGCCTCGTCGGCATCGCAGGCGACGCCGCGCCCTTCGGGCGTGCGGAGCAGATCGCCGGTGGCTGGATCGATGCGTGCGAGCGCCACTTGATCCTCGAGGAGCGCGTGCGGGCGGCCAACGGAGCCGACGCGGTTGTCGAGGTTCTGCAGTGCGACGTTGCCCTCGGTCGCCCCGTACATCTCGACGATGCGGGGGACGCCGAAGCGCTCCTGGAAGGCCGTCCACACGTCGGGCCGCAGCCCGGCGCCGGCGGCGACGCGCAGCGCGTGGTCCTTGTCGTGCGGCGTCGGCGGTTGGCGTAGGAGATAGCGACAGAGTTCGCCCACGTACACGAACGCGACGGCGCCGTGCCGCCGGACGTCGTCGAGGAACGCCGAGGCGCTGAACTGGCAGCGCGATGCGAACGCGGCGCCGGCGCGGAACGCCGGCGCGAAGCCCACGAAGAGGCTCTCGCCGTGATACAGCGGGAGCGGGGCGTAGACGGTGTCGCCGGGTTCGATGCCCAGCAGCGCGGCCAGATGCAGGCCGCCCATCGAGAACTTCAAGTGTCGGACGATGGCCGGCTTCGGGTAGCCGGTGGTCCCTGACGTATAGATGTACAGAAAAACGTCTCCACCGCGGACGTCCGGGATGTCGGGCTCGGGAGCGTGCGTCGGTCGCACGTCGTCGAGGGGGACGACGCCGGCGGGGAGGACGGCGCTCGAGGGAGCGTCGGCGAAGAAGCGAACCGGGTGGGAGCCCGCCACGTCGGCGAGCGCCGGCACGGCGTCGGCGTCGCAGACGCCGAGGGTCGCGCCGGCCGCCCGGAGCACATGCGCGAGACCGTCGCCGGTCACGTGCGTGTTGACGAGGGCGGCGACGGCGCCGAGCTTCGCGACCGCGCCGAGGGCGAAGAGGAACAGCGGGCTGTTGCGCGCGAGGAGCGCAACCGGGGTGCCGGGCGTCGCACCGGCGGTGCGCAGCGCGGCGGCCAGGCGGTTCACCTCGCGGTCGTACTCGCCGAACGTCGTCGTGCCGTTCTCGAACCGGAGTGCGATGCGATCCGGAATCGCGGCGGCCTGGGCACGAATCTGGGGGCCGAAGGTGTCCGTCGATTCCCGGAGCTGAGAATATACCTCGCGCAGGTCCACGCCGGCGGGGTAGCAAGCGATCGCGTGTGGTCGCAAGCCGCGGCGCGGAGTCGGACGCGCCGGGGGATGAGCGGCTCACCTGATACGGCGCCGGGAAGTCACGCCTCCAGGCGGTTGAGGTCGAGTGCACACCGTGTCACGCGGCACGGCATGGGCGCTGCGGTCTCGAGCGGCCGACGGGACGGCGCGATGCGATCGCGCATGGCCGGCGGCGTCGCCATGCGAACGGTGCATGCCGGTCGGATGATGCGGCGTTCCGCGCACGGATCAACCGGTACCGATGCGCAAGGCGAGCGCCGCCTGCTGCTCGCGGTGCTCGAAGACGCCGTACGCACGATGCTCAAGCACACCGGCGCGACGCGGGGACGCCCGGGGACCCTGCTGCGAGAGGCGCTCGCCTGGGTGGCGAGCGATGCGCGCGACGATTGCTTTCGCTTCGCACGCATCTGCGAAGCGCTCGACATCGATGCCGAGCGCCTACGCGGGCGGGTGCTTGCCCGGGTGCGCGCCAGCGCGCGGCCCGGGCAGCTCCACTAGGCCCGATCGGGTCAGCGCGCCGCGGTCTTGCGGGCGGCCTTGGCGCTGCTCTTGCGGAGCTTGTCCTCGAGCGCCTCGGCAACGAACTCCATCACGGAGATGCCCGTCTGCACGCAGAAGAGCTTGATCTCGCGGTGCAGCCCCTTCGGGATGCGCGTGGCCAGTTGGATCAGGACGTCGTCTTCCTTAGCCATTTGTGACTCCTCCCTGCACCCCAATCGGGGGGCAACGGGAGTTTTATAGCTTAGTAAGGCAGCGGTAGCAATGCCGTCTCAAGCCCCGTGTCGGTTCCAAAATTCAGACTATGTTATCTACCTGTCGTCCGATTCGCTGCGATCATGCGTAGCTGACTTGAGGTTGCGTTCGACGGTCTCGAGCTGTCGCGTCAGCTCCACGATGTGAAGCTGGGCACGCACCCGCGCGGACAGCTCGTGGCGGTCGATCGGCTTGGTGAGGAACTCGCTGACACCTAGCCGCATGCCCTCCTGTCGGGTGTCGATGTCATCCTTCCCAGTGAGGAGAATGATGGGGAGCTTGCGTCCGACGTCGGTGGCTCGCAGAGCCGCGCAGACCTCGAAGCCGCCCATTTCGGGCATGACCACGTCTAGGAGGAGCAGCGTCACCGGCTCGCGGGCGATGATCGCCAGCCCTTCCTTGCCGCTCGTCGTCCGCAGCGTGCGATGGCCGTCGCGCTCGAGGAGCGTCGCGGTGAGCGCACAGGTCGCGGCGTCGTCGTCGACGACCAGGATCAAGGGCGTGTGAACCGGGGTGCTCATTCGAGGGCCTCCGACCCGTCGTCGGCCTCGGGACCGCGACGACGGCGTAGCTTGGCGACGAGGGTGGTGCGCTTCAGTCCCAGCAAGCGGGCGGCTGCCTGCTTGTTCCCCTTCGTGCGCCGCAGGGCCTCCTCGATGAGGCGGTTCTCGAACTCCTCGACGGCCGTGTTGAGATCGAGACCGCCCTCACCCAGCGTGGGCCGGGGGATCTTCTTCTCGGATATGAGCGAACGAATGGCCGGTGGCAGATGTTGGACCGCGATGAGGCCGTCCTCGGACAGGATGACCAGGCGTTCGAGCAGATTCTCGAGCTCACGGACGTTGCCGGGCCAGTCGTACTCCCAGAGGTGCACCATCGCCTCTTCGTTGATGGCGACGGGGCGTCCGGTCCTCTTGCGGTTGTGCTTCTCGAGGAAGTGCCGGACGAGGAGCGGGATGTCCGAGCGGCGTTCGCGCAGCGGCGGCATCACGATCGGAATGACCTGGAGCCGGTAGAAGAGATCCTCGCGAAAGCGGCCCGCATCGACCTCGGCGCCGAGGTCCTTGTTCGACGCCGCCACGACGCGGACGTCGACCTTGAAGGAGCGGTCGCCGCCGACGGGACGCAGCTCGCGATCCTGCAGGACGCGCAGCAGCTTCACCTGGAGGGTGGGGTTCATCTCCCCCACCTCGTCCAGGAAGATCGTGCCGCCGTTGGCGAGCTGGAACATGCCGGCGCGCGCGCCGACGGCGCCCGTGAAGGCTCCGCGCTCGTGGCCGAACATCTCCGACTCGAGCAGCTCGGCCGGGATGGCGCCGCAGTTGACGGGGATGAACGGCCGATCGGTGCGCTGACTGTTCGCGTGGACGGCGCGCGCCACCAGCTCCTTGCCGGTGCCGCTCTCCCCCATGATCAGGATGGTCGCATCCGTCACGGCGACCTTCCTGATCAGCTGGCCGATCTTCTGGATCAGCAGATGCTCGCCGATCAGTGCCGGTGCGGTGTCAGTGGGGTTGGTGCTCACGGTACCTCGTGGGAGTCTGCGTGGGTTTTCACCTTTCAGGTGCTCGATTCATCTCGCAAGCAGCGTTTCGACCGCGCGGCGCGCCGTGCTATGCGCTCGCGCATGCGTCCTGCCGCACAGGGGCTATATCGGTCGCTTCGTGGCGATGGTTGAATCCCGACGAGCGGGTCGGCCCGATGGTCGTCGTCCCGCGGAGCTGCGCCCCGTTCGGTGCACGCCGGGGTTCCTGCCCGATGCCGAGGGGTCCGTCCTGATCGAGACCGGCTCCACCCGCGTCATCTGCACCGCGACGGTGCAGGAATCCGTGCCCGGGTGGATGCGCGGCAAGGGCCGCGGCTGGGTGACGGCCGAGTACGCGATGCTGCCGCGCAGCTCCCCCGAGCGTATCGAGCGCGAGCGCCGCGGCCCAGGCGGCCGCACCCAGGAGATCCAACGCCTCATCGGGCGTAGCCTGCGGGCCGTCGTCGACCTAGGCGCCCTCGGCGAGCGCGCCGTCCTCGTCGATTGCGACGTCCTGCAAGCCGACGGCGGAACCCGCACCGCGTCCATCACCGGCGGCTTCGTCGCCCTGGCGATCGCCTTCCAGCGGCTCGTCGGGAACGGACTCCTGCCGCGCCTGCCGCTCACCGGCAGCGTCGCCGCGGTGAGCGTCGGCGTCGTCGACGGCAAGGTGGTGCTCGACCTGCCGTACGCCGAAGACCACCGCGCCGAGGTCGACCTGAACCTCGTCATGACCGGCGCCGGACGCTTCATCGAGGTGCAGGGAACGGCCGAGGGCCGCCCCTTCACCGACGCGCAGCTCGGACGGATGCTGGCCCTGGGCCGCGAGGGCATCGCCACGTTGACGGGGATGCAGCGCACGCTCCTGCGCGAAGCCGGCGTCGACCTGCCGCGCGGCCGGTGAGCCCCGCGCGCATCGTCCTGGCGACGGCCAACCGCGGGAAGGTCGGCGAGCTGCGCACGATGCTCGCCGCCTGGCCGCTGCTCGAGGTGCGCGCGCTCGACGCCTTTCCCGTCTTCACGCTGCCGCCCGAGGACGGCGCGACGTACGAGGAGAACGCCATCTTGAAGGCTCGCGCCGTCGCGACGGCGACGGGCTGGCCCGCGCTCGCGGACGACTCCGGCCTCGAGGTGGAGGCGCTGGACGGCGCGCCGGGGCTCTACTCCGCGCGCTGGGCGGCGGACGACGCGGCCCGCATCGAGCGGTTGCTGCGGGAGCTCGCGGGCCGCGCCGATCGGCGCGCGCGCTTCGTCTGCGTGGTCGCGCTCGCGTGGCCGGACGGTCGCGTCGTCACGGCGACCGGCGCCTGCCCGGGCGTCATCGCCGGCGTGCCCGTAGGGCGGAGCGGCTTCGGCTACGATCCGATCTTCGTCGCCGATGCGCTGGGCCGTACGTTCGCGGAGGTCGCTGCCGCGGAGAAGGACGCCGTCAGCCACCGCGCGCTCGCGATTCGGGCGCTCGCGGCGCGTCTTCGCGAGGCCCCCAGCGTTGCGTGACGCCGGGGGCGCGTGCTACTGCCCACGCCCACGTATGGAGGTTGATGCCGGGGCGTAGCGCAGCCAGGTAGCGCACCTGCCTTGGGAGCAGGTGGTCGGCCGTTCAAATCGGCTCGCCCCGACCAGCGCTTGCGCCAGTAGCTCAGGTGGATAGAGCAACGGCCTTCTAAGCCGTCGGTCAGGGGTTCGAATCCCTTCTGGCGCGCTCCTCCTCGGTGATCCTCTCGACGCTGTGAAACGAATGACGACGGTGGTGAGTGTAGCTCAGTTGGTAGAGCACCGGATTGTGGCTCCGGGTGTCGAGGGTTCAATTCCCTTCACTCACCCCATCTTCGGGTGGGCCGCGTCCGCGTCCCACCCTTTTCGGGCCGCTAGCTCAGTTGGTAGAGCAGCTGACTCTTAATCAGCGGGTCGCAGGTTCGACTCCTGCGCGGCCCATAGCCTGACTCGACGCCTTTCGTCGCGTCGGTCGTCGTCGGAAACGGAAACGCCCGGGCAGCTCCTCTGCCCGGGCGTTTCCGTTTGCGGCCCTCGAAGCCGTCGCCGTTCGCGACGGCGCTGCTCGACACGGGGTCGAGCAGCGAGCGCCGCGCGCGGGCAGCAACGCGCGGCGCGGCGCCTACTCGAGGACGACGCGGGTGAACGCCGGGCCGTCGTCGGCACGCCGGTACGGCCAAGGCTCGGCGTTCCCGGCCGCGATGAGCGCGCGGACGAAGGCGTCCTGGCGTGCCCGGGCATCGGGCACGGGTACGAAGTGGTTCAGGATCGCGAACGTGACCTCGCCCCAGCGCCGCGTCCGCACGACGCCGACGAGGGCGCAGGCGCCGACGCCGCCGAACGTCCCCGTCTTGCCCACGACGGTGGCGGGATGGTCCTTCAGCCGCGCGCGCAGCGTGCCCTCGTCCACACCGGACACCGGCAGCACGGCGGTGAGCTCGAGCCCGTGGCGCCGCGTCTCCGCTTCGAGGGCCTGCACGATGAGCGCGGCTGCGCGCGGGCTCAGGCGGTTCGTCGTGCCGGCGCCGGCGCCGTTGTCGAGGACGATCTCGTCGCGCATCTCGGCCGGAACTGCGGCCTTTGCGATCGCCTCGACCGCCGGCGGACCGCCGATGGCGTCCGACAGGTAGTGGAAGACGTTGTTCGAGTAGCCGTTGAGCGCCTTCACGAGCGGGACGAGGGGCTCGGAGCGATGCGCGAGGAGCAGCGTCGGCTCGGTCTCACCTGTGGGCGCCGTGGCGGCGAACGCCAACCGCGCCTCGGCCAGCGAGCCGCGGGCGCTCCCGTTGGCGACCACCGCGTGCCACGCGACCTCGCTGTCCTTGCCGGTGAGCGCGTCGCGGATCCGGCGACCGTCGTCGGGTTTCCAGTTGAAGATGAGCGGGCCGCGCACCACGAGGTCGCCGTCGACGTTGCGGACGCCGAGCGCGTCGAGCCGGGCGAGGACGAGGAACGCGTTCTCCGAGACGAAGAAGGCGTCGTGACCGCCTTCGATGATGAGGTCCCCGCGCAGCCGGCCATCGACGACGGGGCCGCCGGCGAAGACGCGCGTCGTGAAGCGGTGCGTGGGGCCGAGGCGGGCGAGCAGGGCGAGCGTCGTCGGCACCTTCGACACCGACGCGGGGTGCACGGCGCGCTCGGCCATCTGCGACGCCAGCACCTCCCCGCTCGCGGTGACGACGTACACGCCCTGATCGGCGCCGACGAGATCACGCGCGGCGGCCTGGAGCGGCGGCTCGGCGTGTGCGAGCGACGGGACGGCGAGCCAGAGCGCGAGGACGCTCGCGAAGAGCCGGCGCGACATGAGTCGCCCGCAGGGTAGCGGTCGGCGCGCGTCCGGCGCAAGCGCGACTGCCGCCACGGTGCGCGGGCAAGCGCGGCGCAGCGCCGCGGGCGGTCGTCGCAGGCGGAGATCATCGACCCGGCGACTCCTGCGGGAGTGTACGGACCCGAGCCCTCGGTTGGGAAGCACGGCTTTGGGACGCACGGCTCGTGTGGGCGGTCGGGCGTCGCACGAGACCGGAGCGCGCGGCGTAGCGACCGATCAGGGTCCAAGGGTTGGCGGCGGCACCGCCATGGTGTAGACGCGCCGCTCAAGCCTGGCCCGTGCGTGACCGAAAAGACAACGCGGAGACCGCTCCCCGGGGGGAGGTTGATGATGGATGGGATGATGGGAGCCCACACGCGGCGTGATCTGCTGAAGGTCGGAGGTGCTCTCGCACTCGGCTGGATGCTCGGACCGGAGCTGGCGGAGGCGGCACGCTCGCCCGTGCGCACGCTGTCGCTCTACTCGATCCACACCGGTGAGTCCGTGCGCGCCGACTACTTCGTCGACGGGCGCTATCAGAGCGATCAGCTCGCGGCGATCGATCACGTGATGCGCGACCACCGCACCGGGACGATCCACCCGATGGATCCCGCGGTGCTCGATATCATGTACGCGGTACGCCGGGCGCTCGCGACCCCGGAGGCGTTCCACCTCGTGTCGGGCTTCCGGACCCGGCAGACGAACGAGCGCAACCGGCTCCGCAGGCGTCACTCGGGCGTCGCCAAGGATAGCTTCCACCTCTATGGGCGCGCCGTGGACATCTACGTGCCGTCGCGCGATCTGAGCCAGGTCCGCCGTGTCGCGCTGGCGTTGCGCGCCGGCGGCGTCGGCTACTACCCGCGGTCCGGGTTCGTCCACCTCGACACCGGGCCTGTTCGGACCTGGTAGAGGTGGGAGGCGCTCGGCCGGCGTGATCGGGTTCCTCCTCGCGCTGGCGCTGCTCGCGGCCCTCGTCGCCACCGGGGTCCGGCGCGGGCGGCGGGTCGCGCGCGAGCGCGCGGCGGCGCGGGCGCCGGGGGCTTCGATCGAGCGAGCGGTGGCGGTCACGTCGTTCGACGAGATGGACCTCGTGCTCGCCCGGCGTCGGTGTCCGTGCGGGGGCGCCTATGCGCTCCAGGGCGAAGGTACGCGCGACGCGGAGGAACGGCGCTATCGCGTCGCGCGGCTCGAGTGCCGGACCTGCGAGAGCACGACGGCCGTGTTCTTCGACGTCACCGCCCTGCGGCACTGACGCGCGTCGGCGGCAGGCGCACGACGAAGGTCGAGCCCCGGTTCCGGGCGCTCTCGACCTGGATGGAGCCGCCGTGTGCCTCGACGATCGCGCGCGACAGGTAGAGCCCGAGGCCCGTGCCCGGAATGCCGAGGTGGCGGTGGAAGCGGGCGTACTTTTCGAACACGTGCGCCAGCTGGTCCGCCGTGAGGCCGTGACCGCTGTCGGTGACGCACAGCAGACTGTCGCGTCCGTCGCGAGCGACGCGCACGCGGATGCGGCCCGCGGGCGGCGTGTACTTGATCGCGTTGCCGACGAGGTTCGCGACGACGCGACCGAGCTGGCGACGGTCGGCGTCGACCTGGACGGACGGCCCCTCGAGTGCGCAGGCAATGTGTTGCGCCTCGGCCCATGGCCGCAGCTGCTCGACGGTCTCGCGCGCGAGCGCGGTGAGGTCGAAGGCGCTGCGGTGGAGCCACGGCGTCGCCTGCTCGATCGCCGTCAGGTGCAGCGTGTTCGAGACCAGGTCCGCGACCGACGTCAGCGCCTGCGTCACCGAGTCGGCGAGGCGTTTCAGCTCCGTGTGGCCGCCGGCGACGAGCGCGTCGCCGAGCATCTCGGTGTAGCCCAGCGCCACGGCCACCGGGTTGTTGATGTCATGGCGCAGCATGGCGAGGAACTCCTCGCGCGCTTCGCGTCGCGCGGCGTCGAGTGCCAGTGCGGCCGACGTCGCCACGATGGCGAGGAGGCGCCGCATCGCCTCGCTGTCCTCGTCGCCCGTGCCGCGTACGAATAGGAAGCCGCTCGTGACGTCGCGCACTCGCGTGGGCGCACAGAGGAGCCAGTCGCCCGGTGCACCGGCGAGGCCGGGCAGGGGCGCCGTCTCGAGCGCCGTCGGCTCGGTCTGCTCGAGCAATGCGGTCAGGCGCGCGGCGTCGAGGAATGCCTCGCTCGCGGGTGGGCCACCCTCTGGGGCCATGGCCTCGAGCCGGCAGACGCGGCGCTGGTGGTCGACCGAAGCGTAGGCGACGAGGTCGACAGGCCGCTCGGCCCAGACGAGCTCCACGAGGGCACGGCAGGCGGAGGCGAAGTCCGGGACGTGGGCGAGGCGGTCGTTCAGGGCGCGTAGAAACGACAGCTCCTCGATCTTCTCGAGCAGTGCCGCCTCGGTCGTCCCGCGGCGCGCCGTCGCCTGGAGTTCGCCACGCATGGAGCCGGACGGCGAGAGCAAGGCCCATGCCCGGCGTCGATCGCCCGGCGCCGAGGATGGGCCCGTCGTCTCGGCCCCGGAAAGCGTCACGACGTTGACGGCGTGCTGGCCGGCGCAGCGCCCGCTCTGCTACAGCCCTCTCCATGTCGCCGAAGATCTCGCACGTGCTTCTGGCCCTTCTGCTGGCCTGCGCTCCGAGCGCAGGCGCCGCGCCGGTTCCGACGGCCGGGATGCCGACGCTGTTTGCGAGCGGCGTCGCCGGACCGGAAGGGCTGGCGTTCGAGCGCGGCAACCGGGGACTCGTCGTCGGCACGTCGACGGGCGACGTGCTGCGCTTCGCGCCCGACGGCACGTCGACGCTGCTCGCCAACGTCGGCGAGCCGCTCGCCGGCGTCAGCGTGCTGCGCGACGGGCGGATATTGCTCGCGTCGTTCGGGGCGGGGCGCGTGTGGAGCGTCGATCCGGCGACCGGCTACGCGAGCGTCTACGCGGGCGGCGTGCCGGGCGTGAACTGGATCGTCCAGACCAAGCGCGGGTACGTTCTCGCGAGCGCGTCGCTCGACGGTACGATCGTCGACATCACGGGCGGGACGCCGATCGTGCGCGCTGCAGGCCTCGGGTTTCCGAACGGGATGGCGCTCGGCGGCGACGGATACCTGTACGTGGCGCAGACCGGCCTCGGGAACGTGGTGCGCCTGCCGATCGCGCGCGACGGCACGCTCGGCAGCGCGACGGTGTGGGGAACCGGCATCGCGGGTGCCGACGGCATCGCGTTCGATCGCCGCGGCAACCTGCTCGCCGTCGGCGCCGACACCCTCTGGGTCGTGCCGTCCGGGGGCGGGGCGGCGGCAGCGCTGTCGACGGACCCGCTCCTCGACTGGCCGGCGAGCGTGGCGTTCGGCGGAGGGCGCTTCGGTCGCGACCTCTACCTCGTCAACTTCGGGTTCCCGCTCGGCAGCGGCACGACCGTCGTGCGCGTGCCGTACAATCTGCGGGGCGCGAAGGTCGTCCGCTGAGCAGCCGGGCGTGACGGCGGCCTGACATGGACCGGCCGGTTCACATCGCCGGGCTCGACCACGTCGTGCTGCGCTGTCGCGACCTCGACCGCACGCGTGCGTTCTACGAGCATGTTCTCGGCTGCGTGGAGGAGCGGCGCGTGGAGGCGATCGGCCTCGTCCAGCTACGCGCGGGGGCGAGCCTCGTCGATCTCGTGCCCGATGCCAGCAGCGCACCGCGCGAGGCGGCGAACATGGATCACGTCTGTGTCGCCATCGCACCGACGGGAATGGACGACGTGCTCCGCTGGCTCGCGGCGAACCACGTCGAGACCATCGGCGAGCCGACGACCCGCTACGGAGCGCGCGGGTACGCGCTCTCGATCTACCTGCGCGATCCGGAGGGCAACGTCGTCGAGCTGGCGATGCCGGACGGCACGTCGCGCTGACGGCGACAGTACGCGTTTGCGGGCATCGCCGGGCGCCGCGTTGGCTTGTCTTGCACGAGGGCCGTTGTTAAGGGTGTGAGCCCTGGGTTCGGACCGGCACGACGCGAGAGTGGCGGAACTGGCAGACGCACGAGACTTAGGATCTCGCGGGCAACCGTGGGGGTTCGAGTCCCCCCTCTCGCATTGCCCGACGCGCCGAGCATGAGTCGCATGGAGTCAGCCAAGAGCACCCTCGAAGAGGTCGGTCCGAGCCGCAAGCGGCTCGCGATCGAAGTCGCTGCCCCCACCGTCACGCGCGAGCTCGATCGCGCGTTCTCGCTCGTCGGCCGTCAGGCGCGCCTTCCGGGGTTCCGGCCAGGGCGTGCGCCGCGCCACGTGCTGGAGCGCATGTTCGGCGAGCAGATCCGTCGCGAAGTGCTCGGGCGGCTGGTCGAGGAGTCGTTCCATCACGCGGTGCACGAGCACCGGCTCGCGATCATCGGCACCCCCGAGATCGACGCCGACGTCATCACGCCCGGCGAGGCCCTCAAGTACTGCGCTCTCGTCGACGTGCGGCCGGTCATCGATCTCCGCGACCTCGCGACGGTCGAGGCCTCGCGCCCGCACATCGCGGTGCAGGAGGCCGACGTCGACCGTGTCGTCGAGCAGCTGCGTGAATCGGTGGCCCAGCTCCGGCCGGTCGAGCGTGCGATGGTCGAGTCGGGTGACGTCGTCACCGTGAACGTGACGACGCGCTTTCCCGAGGCGGAGCCACAGCGGCGCGAGAACGTCATGCTCGAAGCCGGTGGTGGCAGCTTCCCGCAGGCGCTCGAACGGCAGCTGGTCGGGCAGTCGCGAGGCGCCCAGGTGACGATTGCCGTGCCGTATCCGGCCGACTATGCGAACGCGTCGCTCGCGGGGAAGACGGCCGAGTTCGACGTCGAGGTCGTCGACCTGCGCGAGAAGGAGCTGCCGGCGCTCGACGACGACTTCGCGCGCGATCATGGGCGGTCGGAGTCGCTCGGCGATCTGCGCGGTAGGATCCGCGCCGACCTCGAGCGGCAGGCGGCGGCGCGGGCCGATGCGCACGTGCGCGAGGCGCTCATCGACCAGCTCGTCGCGCAGCATCCGTTCGAGGTGCCGTCGTCGCTGGTGGACCGTCGTTGTGACGCCATCCTCGCGAGCCTCGACTTCCGCGTCCCGCCCGGCGCCGACGCGGAGGCGGCGCTCGAGGCGGCACGCACCGAGCTGCGGCCGCGTGCCGAGCGCGACGTGCGTGCCGAGCTCGTGCTCGACGCGATCGCCGAGCGCGAGGGGCTGTCGGTGGGCGACGCCGAAGTCGAGCAGGAGATCGAGGCGGTCGCAGCTCGGGAGGGGCAGGCACCCGAGCGCGTCCGCGCGTACTATCAGCGTCCCGAGGCCCAGGCCGCGCTGCGCGCGCGGCTGACCCGCGTGCGGGCCCTCGAACGTGTGGTGGAGCGCGCAAAGATCATGCCTGCTGCGGAGGCTGAGCAAGTTGCCCGTGAGAACCAAAGCCGGTAGTATCCACGACGGTCGGGAAGATTCCGACTCCGGGCCGATGCAAGCCAACCTCGTCCCCATCGTCATCGAGCAGACCGGCCGCGGCGAGCGTGCGTACGACATCTATTCACGCCTCCTCCGCGATCGCATCATCCTCCTGGGCACGCCGATCGGCGACGACATCGCCAACCTGATCGTCGCCCAGCTGCTCTTCCTCGAATCCGAGGATCCGGAGAAGGACATATACCTCTACATCAACTCGCCCGGCGGCTCCGTCACGGCGGGTCTCGCGATCTACGACACCATGCAGTACATCCGGCCGGAGGTGTCGACGATCTGCCTCGGCCAGGCTGCCAGCATGGCGGCGTGGCTGCTGGCGTCGGGTGCCAAGGGCAAGCGCTACGCGCTGCCGCACGCCCGTATCATGATCCACCAGCCGCTCGGCGGCGTGCAGGGTCAGGCGGCTGACATCGACATCCAGGCCCGGGAAATCCTTCGCCTCCGCGAGCAGATGAACAACATCCTCGTGAAGCACACGGGCCAGAGCCTGAAGAAGGTGGAGAAGGATACCGACCGGGACCTCTTCATGACCGGGAAGCAGGCCGTGGAGTACGGTATCGTGGACGAAGTCATCGTGAGCCGTCCCGGCAAGCTCAAGGTCTAAGGGGGCGAAATGGCCAAGCACGGGGACGACCGCACCGGCAACCTCGTCTGCTCGTTCTGTGGCAAGAGCCAGGACGAGGTTCGCAAGCTGATCGCGGGGCCGACGGTCTACATCTGCGACGAGTGCATCGACCTCTGCAACGACATTATCGCCGAGGAGTGTGACCAGGAGGAGGCGATCGCCTCAACGTCCGCGGTCCCGAAGCCCTCGGAGATCAAGAAGGTCCTCGACCAGTACGTGATCGGTCAGGAGCGCGCCAAGAAGATCCTCGCGGTCGCGGTCCACAATCACTACAAGCGCATCGACTCTCAGCTGGTGACCGGAGACGTCGAGCTGCAGAAGTCGAACATCCTCCTCATCGGTCCGACCGGCTCGGGCAAGACGCTGTTGGCGCAGACGCTGGCTCGCTTCCTCCAGGTGCCGTTCGCGATCGCCGACGCCACCAGCCTCACCGAGGCGGGATATGTCGGTGAGGACGTGGAGAACATCATACTCTCACTGCTTCAGAACGCCGACTACGACGTCGAGAAGTGCCAGCGCGGGATCGTCTACATCGACGAGATCGACAAGATCGCCCGCAAAGGCGACAACCCCTCGATCACCCGGGACGTTTCGGGCGAGGGCGTGCAGCAGGCGTTGCTGAAGATCATCGAAGGAACCACCGCGAGCGTGCCCCCGAAGGGTGGCCGCAAGCATCCCCAGCAGGAGTTCCTCCAGGTCGACACCACCAACATCCTCTTCATCTGCGGCGGGGCCTTCGTGGGCCTCGAGGACCTGATCCGTCGGCGGATCGGGGTCAAGGGGATGGGGTTTGGTGCCGATATCCGTCGCAAGGACGACAAGGGAATGAGCGAACTGCTCGAGGAGGTCCAGACCGAGGACCTGCTGAAGTTCGGACTCATCCCCGAGTTCGTCGGCCGACTCCCAGTCATCGCGACGTTGCAGGAACTCGACGAAACGGCCCTGGTGCGCATCCTCCGTGAGCCGAAGAACGCGCTCACGCGGCAGTACCAGAAGCTGTTCGAGATGGAAGGCGTGCATCTCCGCTTCACCGACGGTGCCCTCGGCGCGATCGCGCGCGAGGCGCTCAAGCGGAAGTCCGGCGCGCGTGGTCTGCGGGCGATCATGGAAAACATCATGCTCGACGTGATGTACGACATCCCCTCGCAGCCCAACATCAAAGAGGTCCTGATCTCCGAAGAGGTCGTGACGAACCGCGAGCAGCCGATCGTCCTCTACCAGAAGGCGGCCGAAACCGCCTGAGCCCGGCCGTTCGAGTCCGGCCCTGATCGGGAAACGGGGGATCGTGGATGCTGTTCCGAAACGACAAGCGTGATCCGCAGAATCCTGCCGGTGGCAACGACCTGCGGGTTCCGCTCCTGCCTCTGCGGGACATCATCGTCTTCCCACACATGGTCGTGCCGCTGTTCGTCGGCCGGCAGAAGTCGATCCGTGCGCTCGAGGAGGCTGTCAACAAGCAAAAGTTCATTCTGCTTGCTGCACAGAAAGACGCCA
Organism: bacterium; assembly: GCA_026129405.1. Lineage (NCBI taxonomy): Bacteria > bacterium. The sequence continues at coordinate 65,828 of JAHCID010000012.1, read as the reverse complement.
AGACAAACGAGCCCGCCGAGGACGACATCTATCGCGTCGGCACGCTCGGCACGGTCGTGCAGCTGCTCAGGCTCCCCGACGGCACCGTCAAGGTGCTGGTCGAGGGCAAGCAGCGCGCCCGCATCGCGAAGTACCTCGATCACGGCGAGTTCTTCCTCGTCGAGGCAGACCCGATCCACGAGACCTGCGACAAGACCACCGAGGTCGAGGCGCTGGTTCGCAGCGTCAACGCGGCCTTCGAGAACTACGTCAAGCTGAACAAGAAGATCCCGCCGGAAATGATCATGTCGGTGGCCTCCATCGACGATCCGGCGCGGCTCGCCGATACCATCGTCGCGCACCTGGGGATCAAGCTCGAAGACAAGCAGACGCTCCTCGAGCTTTTGAACCCGGCCGAGCGCCTCGAGAAGGTGCTCGGCTTCATGCGGTCCGAGATCGAGATCCTCGAGGTCGAGAAGCGCATCCGCTCCCGGGTCAAGAAGCAGATGGAGAAGACCCAGAAGGAGTACTACCTCAACGAGCAGATGCGTGCGATCCAGAAGGAACTCGGTGAGAAGGACGAGTTCAAGAACGAGATCCAGGAGCTCGAGGAGAAGATCAAGCAGAAGAAGATGACCGCCGAGGCCCGGGAGAAGGCGGAGAAGGAGCTGAAGAAGCTCAAGATGATGTCACCGATGTCGGCCGAGGCCACCGTGGTCCGGAACTACATCGACTGGCTCATCTCGCTCCCGTGGCAGGAGTACACCGAGGACAAGCTGGACATCGCCGTCGCCGAGACGGTCCTCGAAGAGGACCACTTCGGCCTTGAGAAGGTGAAGCAGCGCATCCTCGAGTACCTGGCGGTTCAGAGCCTCGTCGGACACCTGAAGGGGCCGATTCTCTGCCTCGCGGGTCCTCCGGGAGTCGGCAAGACGTCGCTTGGTCGCTCCATTGCGCGCTCGACGGGTCGCAAGTTCATCCGCATCTCGCTCGGCGGCGTGCGGGACGAAGCCGAGATCCGGGGTCACCGTCGTACCTACATCGGCGCGCTGCCCGGCAAGATCATCCAGTCGATGAAGAAGGCCGGCTCGTCCAACCCGGTCTTCCTGCTCGACGAGATCGACAAGATGTCGACGGACTTCCGCGGCGACCCGTCGTCCGCGCTCCTCGAGGTCCTCGATCCGGAGCAGAACAACACCTTCAACGACCACTACCTCGACGTCGACTACGACCTGTCGAAGGTGATGTTCATCACCACCGCGAACAACCTCGAGCGCATCCCGAGGCCCCTGCTGGATCGCATGGAGGTCATCCGGATCGCGGGGTACACCGAGGTCGAGAAGCTCAACATCTGCAAGCGCTACCTCGTGCCGAAGCAGCGCGAGGCGAACGGCCTCCAGGAAAAGAACATCACCTTCACCGATTCGGCCCTCATGGCCCTCATTCGTCACTATACGAAGGAGGCTGGGGTCCGCGGACTCGAGCGCGAGGTGGCGGCGGTCTGCCGGAAGGTCGCGGTCGAGGTGGTGAAGAAGGACCGCGACGCCCACATCCGCGTCACGCAGAAGTCCCTGGTGCCCTACCTCGGCCCGCCGCGGTATCGGTACGGGAAGGCCGCCGTCGAGCAGAAGATCGGCGTGTGTACCGGCCTCGCGTGGACCGATCTCGGTGGCGAGCTGCTGCCGACCGAGGTCGCGGTGTTGCCTGGCAAGGGTAAGCTCATCATTACCGGCCGTCTCGGTGAAGTGATGCAGGAGTCGGCCCAGGCGGCCATGAGCTACGTGCGCTCGCGCGCCGACGAGCTCGGACTCGAGCGGGATTTCTATCAGAAGCTCGACCTGCATATCCATGTTCCCGAGGGTGCCATTCCGAAGGACGGGCCGTCGGCGGGCATCACGATGGCGACGGCGCTCGTCTCCGCGCTCACCCGTATTCCCGTCGCGAACGACGTGGCGATGACCGGCGAGGTGACGCTGCGCGGCTTCGTGCTGCCGATCGGCGGCCTCAAGGAGAAGGTGCTCGCAGCGCACCGCGGTGGCATTCGCCGCGTGCTGATCCCGATCGAGAACGAGAAGGACATCCGGGATATCCCCGCGGCGGTGCTGAAGACGGTGCGGATCGAGCTGGTCGAGCACATGGACCAGGTGCTGCGGAAGGCGCTCGTTCTCGAGGATCCGGAGTCGTGGCTCCGCAAGCCGCCGGCCGGCGCGACCAGCGTGCCGCCGGGGGATGCGACGACGCCCTTCTCTTCGCCGGCAGACACCGATAGCGACATCGTCACGCACTGACCGTTCGTTGCGCGAGCACGTACGAAGGCATTCGGATTGACAGTCCGTATGTCGGTTGCTAGACGAGCCGCTCGCAAGCGGGAAGGGGAGGGGCGATGACCAAGGCCGACTTGATCGAATCCGTCGCCAGCAAGCTCGATCTGCCGAGAGGTCAGGCGGAGCGCGCGGTGAACGTCGTGTTCGACGACATCGAAGAAGCGCTCGCCAAGGGTGTGAAGGTGAACATTTCCGGATTCGGGACCTTCGCGGTTTCCGAGCGTAAGGCACGGACCGGACGTAACCCGAAGACGGGTGAGGCGATTCAGATCGCCGCGTCCAAGTCGGCCAAGTTCAAGCCCGGCAAGTCGCTGAAGGACCGCTTGAACTGAGCTCGCGCTCGGGCGGTTAGCTCAGCGGTAGAGCATCGGCCTTACAAGCCGAGGGTCGCGCGTTCGATCCGCGCACCGCCCATCGTCGACGTCGGGCGCGTCCGATGGGCGGAGCGGAGATGCCGTCCCACTGGGATTGCAAGACGCTTCAGGTTCGGGTAGTCACGCCCGCTGCACCACGGGGTCGTAGTTCAGTCGGTTAGAACGCCGGCCTGTCACGCCGGAGGTCGCGAGTTCGAGTCTCGTCGGCCCCGTTACACAATTTATTTTTCTTCGGGAACACGATGCCGACGACACGAATGACGAGGAGCCTCACCACTGAAGAGGCACGGGATGCGCGCCACTGGTTCATCGCGGATGCGGATGGGCAGGTGCTGGGGCGCTTGGCCTCGCGGGTGGCGCGGGTGCTGCGCGGCAAGGAGAAGCCCGGCTTCACGCCGCACGCCGACACGGGCGATTTCGTCGTCATCGTGAATGCGGAGAAGATCCGTCTCACGGGCAAGAAGCTGGCGGACAAGGTGTACCGCCGCCACTCCGAATATCCAGGCGGCCTGCGTTCGGCGACCGCTGCCGAGGTACTTGCCAAGCAGCCCACCCGCATCATCCACGAGGCGGTCGAGGGGATGCTCCCCAAGAATCGGCTCGGGCGGCAGCTGGCCACCAAGCTGAAGGTGTACGCCGGCTCCGATCACCCTCATCGGGCACAGAAGCCCGATCCGCTTCCCTGAGTGCAGGAAGGTACGAGATGAGCGCAGAGCAGCAGGTCACCTGGGGAACGGGAAAGCGGAAGTCGTCGGTCGCGCGGGTGCGGCTGATGCCTGGCGACGGTGCGGTCATCGTCAACAAGCGCACGCTCGAAGACTACTTCGGGCGCGAGACCTCGCGGATGATCGTGCATCAGCCGTTCGAGATCACCGAGACGAAGGGCCAATACCGCGTCGAGGTGAACGTTCAGGGCGGTGGTGTGGCGGCGCAGGCAGTCGCGATTCGCCATGGCATCACGCGCGCGTTGCTCGAGGTGAGCCCGGAGCTGCGTTCCACGCTCAAGAAAGCAGGCTTCATCACGCGCGACTCGCGTGAGGTGGAGCGCAAGAAGTACGGGCGCCACAAGGCGCGCAAGCGGCCGCAGTACTCGAAGCGCTGAGCCGCGTTGCCTGCGGCGTGCGCGTCGCATAGGTTCCGCCCATGTCCTCGGCCTCGCGGGACGATCGGCGTGTGCCGGTCGCGGTGCTCGGAGCCACCGGTTACGCCGGCGTCGAGCTGCTGCGGATACTGGCGCGGCACCCGCACGTCGCGCTGGCGTTCCTCTCGTCGGAGCAGTACCGCGGCAAGCGCGCGTCGGACGTCTACCCGTTCCTTCGCGGGGTCGTCGATGCGCCGCTGGCCGATCCGAGCACGGTCGCTGGAGCAGGCTGCGCGATCGGATTCACGGCGCTGCCGCACGGGGCCGCTGCGCCGCACGTTCGCGCGTTGCTCGGGGCGGGGGGGCGGGTGATCGACGTATCGGCCGATTTCCGGCTGCGTGATCCCGCGGTGCACACACGATGGTACGGCGACCATCCCGCGCCGGATCTCCTCCGCGAGGCGGTGTACGGCCTTCCGGAGCTCGGGCGCGATGCGATTCGGGGCGCGCGGCTCGTGGCGAACCCCGGATGCTATCCTACCGGCGCGCTGCTGGGCCTCGCGCCACTTGCGCGTGCGGGCTTGGTCCGCGGTCCGGTGATCGTCGACTCGAAGTCGGGGACGACGGGCGCGGGGCGGAGTGCGAAGGTAGAGCAGCTGTTCGCCGAGGTGAACGAGAACTTCCGCCCCTATGCCGTCGGTCGTCACCGACATCAGCCGGAGATCGAGCAGGAGCTGCGCGTCGCCGGCGGGGCCGGCGGCATCGTCTTCGTGCCCCACCTGCTGCCGGTGAACCGCGGAATCCTGAGCACGATGTACGTCGCGATGCCTGACGGGCGCCCCGACCTCGACGCGATCTTCGGCGACGCCTATTCGGACGAGCCCTTCGTCGTGCTCCGCGGCAGTGAGCCGCCGGAGCTGCGGGAGGTGCGCGGGACGAACCGTGCGAGCATCGGGTGGTTCTGGGACGAGGCCGCCCGCCAGGCGATCGTCGTCACCGCGATCGACAACCTGGGAAAGGGCGCGGCCGGCCAAGCGGTCCAGAACATGAACCTCCTGCTCGACCTGCCCGAGACGACGGCGCTCGAGACGCCGGCGCTCGTGCCCTGACGCCCGGCCGGGCGTCAGTCGTTGCCGAGCAGGTAGTAGCCGGCGAGCAGCGCGAAGAGTCCGTTCGCGGTCCAGGCGGCGAGAAGGGGTGGCAATGCGCCGTTTTGTCCGAGCGCGCGCGCGAACGCGAGCACGATGAAGAACGCGAAGCCGAGCGTGAACCCGAATCCTGCCGCGGCGGGCAGGCTCGTGACGCGCGACCCGCGAGCGACGAGGGGTACCGCCACCAGCATCAGCACGACGCTGGCCGCGGGGAGCGCGATCTTGAGGTAGAGATCGACCCAGCTCTCGGAGACGTCGACACCCTTGCCTCGGAGCGTTGCGATCTGGCGTCGCAGCATGGCGTAGCTGAACTCCTCCGGCTCGACCGAGACGACCCGGAAGTCGTCCATGCTCTCGGGGAGCTCGAAGCCCGGTGGGGAGCCATCGACGTCACGGACACCGTCGGGGGTGAACTCACGCGTGTATGCGCCCACGATGTCCCAGCGCTGGCCGTTCCAGGCCGCGGCGGCGGCCTGGATCATGCGTGTCGGGCGGAAGTCGGGTCCGACCTGATAGATCGTGAGACCGAAGAGCATGCGGCGCCGGTAGCCGACGCGGGCGATGTTGTAGAAACCCGCCTTGCCGTGAAACCAGACCTCGCGTCCGGTGAACGAGCTGGCGGAGCGCTTCTTCTTGATCTCCTGGTTCCATATCTGGTGCCAACGGCGCGCGCTCGCAGGCACGACCGTCTCGCTCCAGACGAACGTGCCGATGCTGATGAGCATGGCGACGGCGACGAGGGGGGCCAGCACTTGCCAGATGCTGACGCCGCACGCGCGCAGCGCGACGAACTCGTTGCTGCGCGCGAGCAACCCGAGACCGACGAGCGCGCCCGCGAGCACGGCCAGCGGCGTCACGTGGGTGACGACGAGCGGCACCTTGTAGAGAAACACCCGCAGGATGTCCCAGGCCGACGCGTCGTGTTTCAGGAACTCGTCGAACTGATCGAAGAACTCGGCGATGATGTAGATGGCGACGAACGCGACGAGCACGAGCGCGAAGGAGCGGAGGAACTCCCGGCGGAGATGGCTGCCGATGACCGGCAGCATCTGGCGACGCCAGCGCCTCACGAGGCACCCCCACGGGCGACCGCGCGGGTGAGTCGGAGGCGGAGTGCATCGCCGAGCTCGTGCATGCGCTCGCCGAGGAGCGGCTGCTCCCGTGCCGCTCGGCGCAACAGCAGGACGCCGAGCGCGCCGAAGCCCAGGTTGGGAAGCCAGAGACCGACGACGACCGGGACTGCACCCTGCTCGGCGAGCGCTTGTCCTGCCGACAGCAGGATGTAGTAGCCGAAGATCACCGCGAGGCTCACGGCGAAGCCACGTGAGCGAACCGCACGAGCGGGCTCGATGCCGAGGGGAACGCCGACCAGGCCGAACACGATGCATGCGAACGGGATGGCGAACTTGCGGTGGAACTCGACCAGCTCGGCCTCCACGGGCTCGCCAGCGTCCCGCTTCTCGGCGATGGTGGTGATCAGCTGCCCCATCGGCATCTCGCGCGGCTTGGCCTCCTCGTCCTGGAGCCCGGACAGCGCCTCGCGCAGATCGAGATTGACGTCGTAGGATTCGAAATCGGTCTGATAGTCGGCACCACCCTCCGCGTCGGTCGTGTGGATGCTGCCGTCGCGGAGGCGCAGGGTGATGGTCTGCGCCTGGACGTCCGACAGCATGACGCCCTCGCGGGCGAACACCGTGTTGCGCTGGAGGGGGTCTCGGTCGTCCGAGATGAGGACGCGGAGGAGCCGATCGTCCTTGCCGTCGATCTGCTCGGCATAGATCACGAGGCCGGGGAACTCTTCGTTGAAGACCTGTGGCTTCAGCCCTGCGGCAGCATGCGTCCGTGCGATGTCGAAGAGGGCCCAACGCAGCGAGCGGTTGCCCCAGGGGCGCGCGACGATGGACAACGCGAAAGTCAGCAAGGCGCAGGCGAGGACGAACGTGGCGACCGGTGGGGCGAGCTGGTAGAGGCTCAAGCCGGAGCTGCGGAAGGCGACCATTTCCGAGTCCGCCGACAAGCGACCGAAGGCGATGAGGATGGCGAGCAGCATCGCCATCGGAACGGTGACCTCGAGGAAGGACGGCATCAAGTACCCCAGCAGCTCGAGGATGCGCAGCGGGGGGAGTCCGCGGTTGACGACGAGCTCGATCAGTTTCAGCAGCCTGGCGAGCAGCAGGACGAACGTGAAGATCGCCAGCCCGAGCAGGAACGGAACGAGGATCTCGCGGAGGATGTACCGATGAAGGATCTTCCCCATGGGGGGAGGGCGGTGCCGCGGAGTTTCTAGCCGATGCCCCGTGAACGGACAACCGACGAGCCGCTCCTCGTCTGCGGACCGAACGCGGTCCTCGGTCTCCTGCGCAGCGGCGTCGCCGTCGATCGCGTGTACGCGCTCGCCGGCCAACGTATGCCGGCGATCGTCGCGGCGGCTCAGGCGTGCGGGGCAGCCATCCAGACGGTCGACCGGGCGAGCCTGGATCGTACCGCACGCGGAACCGGTCATCAGGGTGTCGTCGCGCTGGCGGCGCCCTTTCGCTACGCCGCTCTGGAGGACTTGGCGGATGCGCCGAACGTCCTCGTGCTCGACGGGGTGCAGGATCCCCGCAATCTCGGTGCGCTTCTGCGCAGTTCCAGGGCGGCCGGCGTCTGCGGCGTCGTCCTGCCGCAGGATCGGAGCGCTGCCGTGACGCCGGTCGTGGCGACCGCCTCCGCCGGGACGTTGTTCGACTTGACGATTGCGCGCGTCCCGAACCTGGTCCGCGCCATGGAGAGCCTGAAAGGGTGGGGGTTCTGGACCATCGGGCTGGTGCCCGGGGCATCGCGGACGCTCTGGGAGCTCGATCCGCCGCCGCGACCCGCACTGGTGGTGGGCGGCGAAGGGGCGGGGCTTCGGCAGCTGGTCCGGCGGGCGTGCGATTTCGAGGTCACGATCCCCATGGCCGCCGGGGTGGAGTCGCTGAACGTGTCCGTGGCGGCGGCGGTGGCTCTCTTCGAGCTCCGGCGCCGCGGTGCGCTGGGGCCATAACGCCCCGCCGGCCCGGTCGTTTCGTTGACACTCTATAGGGCCGGTGTTATCAGTCGGCGCTTCGCCGCGGTCGGGGAATACCCGCCTTTGGGGCCGTGTCCTGCGGTCCCGAATGGCGCACGCACACGGGACGTCCACACCCAATGACAACGATAGCACTGCGCAGCGGCGCCACGCCGGTGCGGCGGGCCGATGTAGCTCAGGAGGTAGAGCAGCTGACTTGTAATCAGCAGGTCGTCGGTTCGACTCCGACCATCGGCTCCATGCAAGGGCGTGCGGCAGTGTGTGCGGAGGCTGCGCGCGTGATCGGCATGACGGGAGAGGTGCCCGAGCGGCCAAAGGGAGCAGACTGTAAATCTGCCGGCGTATGCCTTCGAAGGTTCGAATCCTTCCCTCTCCACTCGGCAGCACCATGCGGGAGTAGCTCAGCTGGTAGAGCACGAGCCTTCCAAGCTCGGGGTCGCGGGTTCGATCCCCGTCTCCCGCTCGCCACGACGACGTATGCCCACGTAGCTCAGTCGGTAGAGCACTTCCTTGGTAAGGAAGAGGTCACCGGTTCGATTCCGGTCGTGGGCTCGCTGGACGAAGGACTCGTACGATGCGCGATCTGATCTCGTTGGTGTGTGAAGGCTGTAAGCGGAAGAATTACACGAGCACCAAGAACAAGAAGAAGACGACCGACAAGCTGTCCTTCAAGAAGTTCTGCGCGGCGTGCCGCAGTCATACGCTCCACAAGGAGGGCAAGGTCTAGGCGGCGCCGCCCCGGCCTCGGGGGTCAGTAGCTCTAACGGCTAGAGCACCGGACTCCAAATCCGGGGGTTGCAGGTTCGAATCCTGCCTGACCCGTCCGATTCCCATCATGACACCGGACACCTTGAAACGACCCGTCGAGCGCTCGCGCGAGTTCCTCGAGGAATGCTGGGCCGAGCTCAAGAAGGTGCATTGGCCCACCCGTGAGGAGACGCGTGCGGCCACGATCGCCGTGGTGGTCGGCGTAGGCATCGCCGCCGTCTACCTGGGCGCCGTGGATTTCGTACTCTCCTACCTCATTCAATGGGTGCTCCGCTGATGGACCGACAATGGTACGTCGTCCACACGTACTCGGGCTACGAGCACAAGGTGAAGGCTTCGCTCGAGGAGCGGATCCGGGCGCTTGGGAATCCGGACCTGTTCGGCGAAATCCTCGTACCTTCCGAGAAGGTCGTCGAGCTCGTCAAGGGCAAGAAGAAGACCTCCTCGCGCAAGTTCTTCCCGGGGTACATCCTCGTCAATCTGCATCTGAACAACGAAACGTGGCACATCGTGAAGTCGACGCCGAAGGTGACCGGCTTCCTCGGTGGTGCCACCGATCCCGACTCCATTCCCCCGATCTCCGAGGCCGAGGTCCGCGAGATCACTCATCAGATGGAGGAAGGGGCCGTAAAGCCCAAGCCGAAGGTGCTCTTCGAGCAGGGTGAGAGCGTCAAGGTCATCGACGGGCCCTTCCAGGACTTCAACGGCGTGGTCGAAGAGGTGAAGCCCGACAAGGGCAAGCTTCGCGTGCTCATCAGCATCTTCGGGCGGGCGACGCCCGTCGAGCTCGACTTCGTCCAGGTCGAAAAGGCGTAGCGCACAATGGCGAAGAAGGTCGTCGCGGAGATCAAGCTCCAGATCCCCGCCGGGGCCGCGAACCCGAGCCCGCCGGTCGGACCGGCGCTCGGTCAGCGCGGTGTCAACATCATGGAGTTCTGCAAGGCGTTCAACGCGCAGACCCAGGCGCAGGCCGGGCTCGTGATCCCGGTGGTCATCACCGTCTACGCCGACCGCTCCTTCACTTTCATCACCAAGACGCCGCCGGCGTCGATCCTGCTGAAGAAGGCTGCGGGGCTCGACAAGGGCTCCAAGGAGCCGGGCAAGGATCGGGTGGGTAAGGTCACGCGGCAGCAGGTCGAGGAGATCGCGAAGCTCAAGATGCCGGATCTGACCGCCGGCGACCTGCCCGCGGCGATCCGCACCGTCGAGGGCACGGCGCGCAGCATTGGCATCGAGGTGGTCTGAAGTCATGGCAAAGCGAGGCAAGCGCTGGCGGGCGGCCGCCGAGAAGATCGACCACGATCGTCGCTATCCGATCGACGAAGCGGTGAAGACGCTGCTCGACGCGGGCGGCGCGGCGAAGTTCGACGAGTCGGTCGAGGTGGCGGTGCAGCTCGGCGTCGATCCACGGCAGGCGGATCAGAACGTACGCGGCACCGTCGTGTTGCCCCACGGCACCGGCAAGAGCGTGCGCGTGCTCGTCTTCGCCAAGGGCGAGAAGGCGCGCGAGGCGCAGGAGGCCGGGGCCGACCACGTCGGGGCCGAGGACGTCGTCAAGAAGATCCAGGAAGAGCAGTGGCTCGAGTTCGACGTCGCGATCGCGACCCCGGACATGATGGGCCAGGTCGGTCGGCTCGGTAAGGTGCTCGGTCCGCGCGGCCTGATGCCCAACCCGAAGGTGGGCACGGTCACCTTCGACGTGGCCAAGGCCGTCGGCGAGGTCAAGGCCGGCAAGGTCGAGTTCCGCGTCGACAAGACCGCCATCGTCCACGTCGCCGTCGGCAAGCGCAGCTTCGGTGCCGAGCGCCTGATGGAGAACGTCAACGCGCTCATCGCCAGTCTCGTGCGTGCGAAGCCCGCGTCGGCCAAGGGCAACTATCTCCAGCGCATCGCGGTGGCGAGCACGATGGGGCCGTCGGTCCGGATCGACCCTGCGTCGAGCCGCGCCGGCGCCGCCAGCTGAGGACGCACACGATGGACCGCGCAGCGAAGATTTCCAACGTCGAGACGCTCCAGGACGAGTTCGGGCGGGCCACGGTCGCCGTGCTCGCCGAGTACCGCGGGCTCACGGCGATCCAGATGAACCGCGTCCGCAAGGCGGTGCGCGACGCGGACGGCCGCGTCCGCGTCAGCAAGAACCGCCTCGCCAAGCGTGCGGTCGACGGCACGAAGAACGCGACGGTGACGCCGCTCTTCTCCGGCCCGACCGCCGTCTTCATAGGCTTCCGCGATCCGGTCGCGATGGCGAAGGTCGCGGTGAAGCTGGCCGGCGAGTTCCCCAAGCTCGAGATCAAGGGCGCGCTGCTCGACGGGCAGGTGCTGCCGGCAGCCGAAGTGAAGGCGCTGGCGGAGCTCCCGCCGCGGGAGGCGCTGCTCGGGCAGCTGCTCGGGTTGCTCAACGCCCCCGCGACGCAGCTCCTCCGGACCCTGAATGAGCCCGGCGCCAGTCTCGCCCGGCTCGTCGATGCGCTCGCCAAGCGGGCGGAAGGTGGTGGCGGCGCCGCCTGAGGCAGTCGCCCCGGCTACGACATTCGCGCACCTGCGCGCAGAAGAGAGGCAAAACGGCAATGGAAGTGACTCGGGAACAGGTCAAGGACTTTCTCAAGAACATGAGCCTCATGGACGCCGCGACGCTCGTGAAGGAGCTCGAGAGCGAGCTCGGCGTGTCGGCGGCGGCTCCCGTGGCCGTGGCTGCGGTCGGTGCTCCGGCGGCCGGCGGTGGTGCCGCCGCGGCGGTCGAGAAGGACGAGTTCACGGTGATGCTCACCGGCGCGGGCGACAAGAAGATCCAGGTGATCAAGGTCGTGCGCGAGCTGACGGGTCTCGGTCTCAAGGAGGCCAAGGATCTCGTCGACGGTGCGCCGAAGCCCGTGAAGGAAGGCGTCGCCAAGGCCGAGGCGGAGAGCATGAAGGCCAAGCTCGAGGAGTCGGGCGCGACCGTGGAGCTGAAGTAACGAGTGAGCGTTTCCACGGCACACGACGTCGTCTCGAGGAGCTGCGATGAGTGATCCGGTGGCACAGGTATCTCGCGTTCCCAACAATCTCCGGTTCCGGCGGACGTTCGGGCGGATCAAGAAGATCATCGACATCCCGAACCTGATCGACATCCAGAAGCGCTCCTACGAGGAGTTCCTCCAGCGGGACATCCCGCCGGAGCAGCGGAAGGATCAGGGGCTCCAGGCGGTATTCAAGTCGGTCTTCCCGATCAAAGACTTCAACGAGACCGCATCGCTGGAATTCGTCAGCTACACGCTGAGCGAGCCGAAGTACGACGTCGACGAGTGCCACCAGCGCGGTATGACGCTCGCCGCGCCGCTCAAGGTGACCGTGCAGCTGGTCATCTGGGACGTCGATCCGGAGAGCGGCGTCCGGTCGATCAAGAACGTCAAGGAGCAGGAGGTCTACTTCGGCGAGATCCCGCTCATGACCCGCCACGGGACGTTCATGGTGAACGGTACCGAGCGTGTCATCGTCTCCCAGCTCCATCGCTCGCCCGGCGTCTTCTTCGATCACGACAAGGGGAAGACCCACGCCAGCGGCAAGCTCCTCTATTCCGCGCGCGTCATCCCGTACCGTGGGTCGTGGATCGACTTCGAGTTCGATCCGAAGGATATCCTCCACGTCCGCATCGACCGCCGCCGCAAGTTCCATGCGACCGTCGTCCTGCGGGCCCTCGGCATGACCAGCGAGGACCTGCTCAACTACTTCTACCGCCGCGACACGATCGTCCTCGATGGCCGCAAGGCGGCGAAGGTCTTCAAGCCGGAGCACCTCGTCGGCGTGAAGGCGACGCGCGACGTGCGCAACCCCTCCAGCAACGAGCTGATCGTGAAGGAGGGGCGGAAGTTCACGAAGCTCGTTCTGCGCCAGATGGAGCAGGCCGGCATCGACCAGATCCCGATCGCCCAGGAAGAAGTCCTCGGCCGCGTCTCGGCCCACGACGTGAAGGACCCGAAGTCGGGCGAGATCATCCTCGGCTGCAACGAGGACATCACCGAGGACAAGCTCGAGCTGCTGCGTCAGCACGGGATCACCAAGGTCGAGGTGCTCTTCCTCGACGACACGCACATCGGTCCGGCGCTGCGCAACACGCTGCTGCAGGACAAGATCGGCGATCCGCAGGAGGCGATTCTCGAGATCTACCGCCGCCTGCGTCCCGGCGATCCGCCGACCCCCGAGACGGCCACCGCGTTCTTCAACAACCTCTTCTTCAACCCCGAGCGCTACGACCTGTCGCGCGTCGGCCGGCTGAAGCTGAACCACAAGCTCAAGATCAACGTGCCCCTCGATCAGGGCACGCTGCGGCGCGAGGACATCCTCGAGGTCGTGCGCTACCTGATCGAGCTGAAGAACGGCAACGGTCAGATCGACGACATCGACCATCTCGGCAACCGCCGCGTCCGCGCGGTCGGCGAGCTGGTCGAGAACCAGTACCGCATCGGTCTCGTCCGCATGGAGCGCGCCATCAAGGAGCGCATGTCCCTGCAGGACATCGAGACGCTGATGCCGCAGGAGCTCATCAACTACAAGCCGGTTTCCGCGGTCATCAAGGAGTTCTTCGGGTCGTCGCAGCTGTCGCAGTTCATGGACCAGACGAACCCGCTCTCCGAGATCACCCACAAGCGGCGCCTCTCGGCGCTCGGCCCGGGTGGTCTCACCCGCGAGCGTGCCGGCTTCGAAGTCCGTGACGTCCATCCGACACACTACGGTCGCGTGTGTCCGATCGAGACGCCGGAAGGTCCGAACATCGGCCTCATCGCGTCGCTGTCGACCTACGCACGCGTGAACGATTTCGGCTTCGTCGAGACGCCGTACCGCCGCGTGAAGGACGGTCGCGTCACCGACGAGATCGTCTACCTCTCCGCCCTCGAGGAGGAGGAGCACACGATCGCGCAGGCCAACGCGCCGCTCGACGCCAAGGGCCACTTCACCAACGACCTCGTATCGTCCCGCATCGGCGGCGAGTTCACGATGGTGCGGCCCGAGCAGATCGAGTTCATGGACGTGTCGCCGAACCAGCTGGTGTCGGTGGCTGCGTCGCTGATCCCGTTCCTCGAGAACGACGACGCGAACCGCGCCCTCATGGGCTCGAACATGCAGCGCCAGGCCGTCCCGCTGCTGCGCACCGAGGCGCCGCTCGTCGGCACCGGCATGGAGCAGACCGTCGCCCGCGACTCGGGCGTCACGGTGGTGGCGCGCCGCGACGGCGTGGTCGAGCAGGTCGATGCCGAGCGCATCGTCGTCAAGGCCGACCACATGCGGCCCGACGGCCGCGATCCCGGCGTCGACATCTACAATCTCGTCAAGTACCAGCGCTCGAACCAGAACACCTGCATCAACCAGCGACCGATCGTGGTCGTCGGCGATCGGGTGGCGGCGGGCGACGTCATCGCCGACGGTCCCTCGACGGACATGGGCGAGCTGGCCCTCGGCCGCAACGTGCTCGTCGCGTTCATGCCGTGGGGCGGGTACAACTTCGAGGACTCGATCCTCATCTCCGAGCGGCTGGTCAAGCACGACTTCTTCACCTCGATCCACATCGAGGAGTTCGAGTGCGTGGCCCGCGACACGAAGCTCGGCCCGGAAGAGATCACGCGCGACATTCCGAACGTCGGCGACGAGGCCCTGAAGGATCTCGACGAGTCCGGAATCATCCGCATCGGCGCCGAGGTGAAGCCCGGCGACATCCTCGTCGGCAAGATCACACCGAAGGGCGAGACGCAGCTCTCGCCGGAAGAGAAGCTGCTGCGCGCCATCTTCGGCGAGAAGGCGGGCGAGGTGCGCGACACGAGCCTGCGCGTCCCGCCGGGTGTCGAGGGCACCGTCATCAACGCGCGCGTCTTTTCCCGTAAGGGCATCCAGAAGGACGAGCGTTCGCGCGCCATCGAGGAAGACGAGGTCCAGAAGCTCAAGAAGGACCAGCAGGACGAGATCCGCATCATCCGCGAGGGTACGCAGCGCAAGGTCCACGCCCTCCTCGTCGGCAAGACGACCAGTGCGCGCCTCACCGACGACACGCGCAAGGTGCTCCTCAACAAGGGCGTCGAGATCACCCCCGAGGTTCTCGAGCAGGTTCCTGCGAACTACTGGGGCGACATCAAGATCGGCGACGACAAGGCGGAGGACGAGTTGTCCCGCCTCGTCGAGGGCATGCAGGAGCAGGTCGACGCCATCAAGCAGTACTTCGGCGACAAGATGGAGCGCCTGAAGGGCGGCGACGAGCTGCCGCCGGGCGTCATCAAGATGGTGAAGGTGTTTGTCGCCATCAAGCGCAAGCTTCAGGTCGGCGACAAGATGGCGGGCCGGCACGGCAACAAGGGCGTGCTCTCGCGGCTGCTGCCGGAAGAGGACATGCCGTACCTCGCCGACGGCACCCCGGTCGACATCGTGCTGAACCCGCTCGGCGTACCGAGCCGCATGAACGTCGGCCAGATCCTCGAGACCCATCTCGGATGGGCGGCGCGTGAGCTTGCGGCGCAGATCCGCGGTGAGCTCGAGGAGAACGGCCGCCCGTCGACGGATCAGCTGCGCAAGACGCTGAAGGACCTCTACGGCTCGAAGGAGCTCGGCGAGTTCATCGACGCGCTCTCCGCCGCCGACGTTCTCAAGCTGGCGAAGAAGGCGGCGCGCGGCATCCACGTCGCGTCGCCCGTCTTCGACGGCGCGTCCGAGGAGGAGATATTCAAGCTCCTCGCGCGCGCGGCGCTTCCGGCGACCGGCCAGACGCGGCTGCACGACGGGCGCACCGGCCAGTCGTTCGCGCACGAGGTCACGGTGGGCGTCATGTACATCATGAAGCTGCACCACCTCGTGGACGACAAGATCCACGCCCGCTCGACCGGGCCGTACTCGCTCGTCACCCAGCAGCCGTTGGGCGGCAAGGCGCAGTTCGGTGGACAGCGGCTGGGCGAGATGGAGGTGTGGGCCCTCGAGGCGTACGGCGCCGCCTACACGCTCCAGGAGATGCTCACGGTCAAGTCCGACGACGTCGCCGGCCGTACGCGCATGTACGAGGCGATCGTCAAGGGCGAGAACGTTCTCGAGCCCGGTCTGCCGGAGTCCTTCAACGTGATGGTGAAGGAGCTCCAGAGCCTCGCTCTCGACGTCGAGCTCGTCGAAGAGCAGCAGCCGTCGACGCCCCCCCAGGCGTGACGGGTTCCGGACGGGAGGTCACTCGGCGATGATGGAAGATCTCTTCAGCCTCTTCGAGAAGCCGAAGAACCCGCTCAACTTCAACGCGATCCGCATCTCGCTCGCCTCGCCGGACAAGATCCGGTCGTGGTCGCACGGCGAGGTGAAGAAGCCCGAGACGATCAACTACCGCACGTTCAAGCCCGAGCGTGACGGGCTGTTCTGCGCCAAGATATTCGGACCGACGAAGGACTACGAGTGCAACTGCGGCAAGTACAAGCGCATGCGGCACCGGGGCGTCGTCTGTGAGAAGTGTGGCGTCGAAGTCATCCAGTCGAAGGTCCGCCGCGAGCGCATGGGGCACATCGACCTCGCGACGCCGGTGGCCCACATCTGGTTTCTGAAGAGCCTGCCGTCGCGCATCGGCACGATGCTCGACATGACGCTGAAGGAGCTCGAGAAGGTCCTGTACTTCGAGAGCTACGTCGTCATCGATCCGGGCACGACGCCGCTGCAGGAGCGTGAGCTCGTCTCCGAGTCGCGCTACCGCAAGCTGTACGAGGAGTACGGCTACGACGCCTTCCGTGCCGGAATGGGCGCCGAGGCGATCCGTGAGCTCCTGACCCGCCTCGACATCGACAAGCTCTTCGTCGACCTGCGCGTCGAGATGAAGGAAGCGACCAGCGAGGCACGCCGCAAGAAGCTGGCGAAGCGGCTGAAGGTCATCTCCGCGTTCAAGAACTCCGGCAACAAGCCCGAGTGGATGATCCTCGAGGTGATCCCGGTCATCCCGCCGGACCTGCGTCCGCTCGTGCCGCTCGACGGCGGCCGCTTCGCGACGTCGGACCTGAACGACCTCTACCGTCGCGTCATCAACCGCAACAACCGCCTCAAGCGCCTGATGGAGCTGAACGCGCCGGACATCATCATCCGGAACGAGAAGCGCATGCTTCAGGAAGCGGTCGACGCACTGTTCGACAACGGCCGCCGCGGCCGCGCCATCACGGGTCCGAACAAGCGCCCGCTCAAGTCGCTCTCCGACATGCTGAAGGGCAAGTCGGGCCGCTTCCGTCAGAACCTCCTCGGGAAGCGCGTCGACTACTCGGGCCGCTCGGTGATCGTCGTCGGGCCGGAGCTGCGCCTGCATCAGTGCGGGCTGCCGAAGAAGATGGCCCTCGAGCTCTTCAAGCCCTTCATCTACAACAAGCTCGAAGAGCGCGGGTACGTCACCACCATCAAGAGCGCGAAGAAGATGGTGGAGAAGGAGCGCCCCGAGGTCTGGGACATCCTCGACGAGGTGATCCGCGAGCACCCGGTGCTCCTGAACCGCGCGCCCACGCTGCACCGCCTCGGCATCCAGGCCTTCGAGCCTACGCTCATCGAAGGCAAGGCGATCCAGCTGCATCCGCTCGTCTGCGCGGCGTACAACGCCGACTTCGACGGCGATCAGATGGCGGTCCACGTGCCGCTGTCGGTCGAGGCGCAGGTCGAGGCCCGCGGCCTCATGATGTCGACCAACAACATCCTGTCGCCCGCGAACGGCAAGCCGATCATCGTGCCGACGCAGGACATCGTCCTCGGCCTCTACTTCATGACGCGCGAGCGTCTGGCGGCGAAGGGCGAGGGCAAGGTGTTCTCGAGCTTTGCCGAGGTGCGCATCGCCTACGACCAGGGCGAGGTCGACCTCCAGGCCCGCATCCGCGTGCGGGTCCCGAAGAGCGCGGGCGGCAACGACCAGCTCGTCGAGAGCACCGTCGGCCGCGTCCTGCTCTACGAGATCGTGCCGTCGGAGATCACGTTCGCCGACGTGAACCGCGTCATGAAGAAGAAGGAGCTCGGCGGGCTCATCGACGTCGCCTACCGCCACTCCGGCAACAAGGCCACGGTCATCTTCGCCGACAAGCTGAAGGACCTGGGCTACGAGCAGGCGACCCGCGCCGGCATCTCCATCGGCATCAAGGACATGGTGATCCCGGACGGGAAGGGGAAGCTGCTCGACGACGCCAACGCCGAGGTGCGCGAGATCGAGGACCAGTACAACAAGGGCCTCATCACGCAGGGCGAGCGCTACAACAAGGTCGTCGACATCTGGGCGGAGGTCACCGACCGGATCGCCGATGAGATGCTCCGCGAGCTGGGCACGGACGAGATGCCCGACCGCGAGGGCAAGCTGCAGCGCGTGCCGTCGTTCAACCCGATCTTCATGATGGCCGACTCGGGTGCTCGTGGCTCGGCGCAGCAGATCCGGCAGCTGGCCGGCATGCGCGGTCTCATGGCGAAGCCGTCGGGCGAGATCATCGAGACGCCGATCACGGCGAACTTCCGTGAAGGTCTCACCGTGCTGCAGTACTTCATCTCGACGCACGGTGCCCGCAAGGGTCTCGCCGACACGGCGCTCAAGACGGCCAACTCCGGCTATCTCACCCGTCGTCTCGTCGACGTCGCGCAGGACTCGATCATCTCCGAGCAGGACTGCGGCACGCTGGACGGCATCGAGATGACCCCCCTCGTCGAGGGCGGCGAGGTCATCGAAGCGCTGGGCGATCGCGTGCTCGGCCGCGTCGCGCTCGAGGACATCCGCGACCCGTTCACGGGCAACGTCATCGTCCACAACAACGAAGAGATCGACGAGACCAAGGTGCTCGCGATCGAGGACGCGGGCATCGAGCGCGTGAAGATCCGTTCGGTGCTCACCTGCCAGTCGCGGCGCGGCGTCTGCATCCGCTGCTACGGTCGTGACCTGGCGCGCGGCCACATGGTCAACCTGGGCGAGGCCATCGGCGTCATCGCGGCGCAGTCGATCGGCGAGCCGGGAACGCAGCTCACCATGCGCACGTTCCACATCGGCGGCACCGCGAGCCGGCGTGCCGAGCAGACGACGCTCGAGCCGCGCAACGACGGCGTCCTCAAGTTCATCAACCTCACCACCGTGACCGGGCGCGACGGCGATCTCGTCGTCATGAACCGCAACGGCGAGGTCGCCATCGTCGACTTCCCCGAGGCGGGACGCGAGCGTGAGCGCGAGCGGTACTCGGTCGTGTACGGCGCCAAGTTCAAGAAGGGCGACGGCGACAAGGTCCGCGCCGGCGAGATGATCGCCGAATGGGATCCGTACACGATCCCGATCCTCACCGAGGTCAGCGGCACGGTGAAGTTCGGCGATATCCTCGAAGGCATCACGATGGAGGAGAAGGTCGACGAGCGCACCGGCCTGTCGACCAAGGTCGTCGTCGACCACAAGGACATCGACAAGCGCCCGCGCATCTCCATCAAGGACGAGGGCGGGGCGACGGCGCGCATCGCGGCAGGCAACGAGGCCCGCTACCTGATTCCCGTCGGCGCGCACCTGAACGTCGTCGAGGGGCAACAGGTCGTGGCCGGCGACATCATCGCCAAGATCCCGCGCGAGACCACCAAGACGAAGGACATCACCGGTGGTCTGCCCCGCGTCGCGGAGCTCTTCGAGGCTCGCAAGCCGAAGGAGTTCGCGGTCGTCAGCGAGATCGACGGCGTGGTCTCCTTCGGGAAGGACACCAAGGGCAAGCGCAAGGTCGTCGTCACCCCCGAGGTCGGCGAGCCGCGCGAGTACCTGATCCCGAAGGGCAAGCACATCAGCGTCCACGAGGGCGACTTCATCAAGGCCGGCGAGCCGCTGATGGACGGCAGCTCGAACCCGCACGACATCCTCACCATCCTCGGCGAGAAGGCGCTCGCGAAGTACCTCGTCGACGAGGTGCAGGAGATATACCGGCTCCAGGGTGTGCGCATCAACGACAAGCACATCGAGGTGATCGTGCGGCAGATGCTCCGGCGCGTTCGCATCAAGGAGGTCGGTGACACCGATTTCCTGATCGGCGATCAGGTCGAGAAGTGGCGTTTCGAGGAGGAGAACCAGCGCGTGCTGGGCAAGAGCGGCGCCCCGGCGGTCGCCGAGCCGCTGCTCCTCGGCATCACGAAGGCGAGCCTCTCGACGGAGAGCTTCATCTCCGCGGCGTCCTTCCAGGAGACGACGAAGGTCCTCACCGAAGCCGCCATCAACGGCAAGGTCGATCGCCTCGTCGGTCTGAAGGAGAACGTCATCATGGGCCGCCTGATCCCCGCCGGGACGGGCGTGGGGAAGTACAACCGGATGGAGGCCGTGACGGACGAGCCGGAAGGCGAGTTCGAAGGGGTCGGCGCCGAGACGCCGGTGCCCGAGGCCGTCGCGTGAAGCGCCAAATGGTTGACAGGATGAGGATTGCTCAATAAAAGGGCGAGTTTCGTTTCCCCGGATTCGCCATAGAACAGCGGAGCCAGCCAGCACGCGATGCCGACCATCAATCAGCTGATCAAGCGCGGACGCGCCAAGCAGATCGCCAAGGGCAAGTCGCCCGCGCTCCGGCGCTCGCCGCAGAAGCGCGGCGTGTGCACGCGCGTCTACACGCAGACGCCGAAGAAGCCGAACTCGGCGCTGCGAAAGGTGGCGAAGGTCCGCCTGACGAACGGCATCGAGGTGATCGCCTACATTCCCGGCGTCGGTCACAACCTCCAGGAGCACTCCGTGGTCCTGGTGCGTGGCGGCCGTGTGAAGGACCTGCCGGGTGTGCGCTACCACATCATCCGCGGCACGCTCGACTCGATCGGCGTGCAGGATCGGCGGCAGGGGCGGTCGAAGTACGGGGCCAAGAGGCCGAAGTAGGAGCCGGCCCGACTCCTCCGTGGCGCCCGAGCGCCCCGGTGGTGATCGCGGCCAACGGGACAGCCGAATGCCACGTAAAGGTGAAGTCAAGCGCCGCGACATCCTTCCGGATCCGAAGTACCAGGACCGGACCGTCACGAAGTTCATCAACGTGATGATGGAGGACGGCAAGAAGAGCACGACGGAGCGGACGCTCTATGGTGCGCTCGACATCGTCGCGGAGCGCTCGAAGGAAGACGCGCTCGGCGTCTTCAAGCGCGCGCTCGAGGCGGCGAAGCCGATGGTCGAGGTGCGCTCCCGGCGCGTCGGCGGCGCGACCTACCAGGTTCCGGTCGAGGTGCGGCCGAGCCGTCGTGTGTCGCTGGGGATGCGCTGGCTCGTGCAGAACGCGCGCGCACGTCCCGAGAAGTCGATGGTCCAGAAGCTCGCGGGCGAGGTGCTCGACGCCGCCAACGGGCGCGGCGGCACGATCAAGAAGAAGGAGGACACGCATCGCATGGCGGAGGCGAACAAGGCCTTCGCGCACTACCGCTGGTAGGCAGAGCGTGTTCGCAGCATGCCCCGGACCACACCCCTAGAGCGCACCCGTAATATCGGCATCATGGCCCACATCGATGCCGGTAAGACCACGACGACGGAGCGCATCCTCTTCTACACCGGTATCTCGTACAAGATCGGCGAAGTGCACGAGGGCACCGCCGTCATGGACTGGATGGTGCAGGAGCAGGAGCGGGGGATCACGATCACGTCCGCGGCCACCACGTGCTTCTGGCGCGATCATCGCGTCAACATCATCGATACGCCGGGGCACGTCGACTTCACGATCGAGGTGGAGCGCAGCCTGCGTGTGCTCGACGGAGCCGTCGCGGTGTTCTGCTGCGTGGGGGGCGTCGAGCCGCAGTCCGAGACCGTCTGGCGACAGGCCAACAAGTACGGCGTGCCGCGCATCGCCTTCGTCAACAAGATGGACCGCATCGGTGCCGACTTCGACCGCGTCGTTCGCCAGATGCGGGATCGCTTGGAGGCGAACCCGGTGCCGATCCAGCTGCCGCTGGGGGCCGAGGACGGCTTCCGCGGCGTGGTCGATCTGATCGGGCAGCGCGCGGTCGTGTGGCGCGACGAGACCCTCGGCGCGAAGTACGAAGAAGAGCCGATCCCGGCGCACATGGCCGCCGCCGTCGTCGAGGCGCGCGAGCGGCTGGTCGAGGCCGCGGCCGACGCCGACGAAGCGCTGATGGAGAAGTACCTCGCCGGCGATGCGATCTCCGAGGGCGAGCTGCGTCGCGCCGTGCGCGCCGGCACGCTCTCGATGAAGATGGTGCCGGTCGTCTGCGGCACGGCGTTCAAGAACAAGGGCGTGCAGCTGCTGCTCGACGCCGTGGTCGACTACCTGCCGTCGCCGATCGACGTGCCGCCGATGAAGGGCGTCAATCCGAATACCGGCGGCGAGGAGGAGCGCAAGGCCTCCGACGCCGCGCCCTTCACCGCGCTGGCGTTCAAGATCATGACCGACCCATACGTCGGAGCGCTCACGTTCCTGCGCGTGTACTCCGGCGTGCTCGAGTCGGGCTCGTACGTCTTCAATTCGGTGAAGGGCAAGAAGGAGCGCATCGGGCGGCTCCTCAAGATGCACGCCAACAAGCGCGAAGAGATCAAGGAGGTCTACGCCGGCGACATCGCCGCCGCGGTGGGCCTCCGCGACACGACGACGGGCGACACGCTCTGCGAGGAGACGAAGCCGATCGTCCTCGAGCGCATGGAGTTCCCCGATCCGGTGATCTCCATCGCGATCGAGCCGAAGACGAAGGTCGATCAGGAGAAGCTGGGTGGCGCGCTCCAGCGTCTCGCCACGGAGGATCCGTCGTTTCGCGTCTCCACCAATCCGGAGACGGGACAGACGCTGATCGCCGGGATGGGTGAGCTGCACCTCGAGATCATCGTCGATCGGCTCACGCGCGAGTTCAAGGTCGAGGCCAACGTCGGCAAGCCGCAGGTCGCCTACAAGGAGACGATCCGCAAGACGGTCGAGCACGAGACCCGGTTCGTGCGTCAGACGGGGGGCCGCGGGCAGTACGGGCACGTCGTCCTGCGCCTGGATCCGGCCGAGCCGGGAGCCGGGTTCACGTTCAAGGACGAGACCAAGGGCGGCGTCATCCCGCGCGAGTACATGCCCGCGATCGAAAAGGGCATCCGCGAGGCGATGGAGTCGGGCGTGCTCGCCGGCTATCCGGTCGTCGATCTCAGGGCCGCGGTCACGTTCGGCTCGTACCACGAGGTCGACTCGTCGGAGATGGCGTTCAAGATCGCCGCCTCGATGTGTTTCAAGGAGGCGATGTCGAAGGCCCAGCCGACGATCCTCGAGCCGATCATGAGCCTCGAGGTCGTGACGCCCGACGAGTTCATCGGCGACGTCATCAGCGACATCAACCGACGGCGCGGTCGTATCGGCGGCCAGGAGCCGCGCGGCAACACTCAGGTCATCAACGCGCACGTTCCCCTGTCCGAGATGTTCGGCTATGCGACGGACCTCCGTTCGCGAAGCCAGGGGCGCGCAACGTTCACGATGCAATTCTCGCATTACGAAGCGGTGCCCAAGGGCGTCGGGCCCGAGGCGCTGCGACAGGGCGGCGGCCGGGTGGCGGAAGCCTCCTGACGAGCGGGCCAGCGAACGGTTTCACGGAGGAGCAACTCCCATGGCGAAGGCGAAGTTCGAGCGTAAGAAGCCCCACGTCAACGTGGGCACCATCGGTCACATCGACCACGGCAAGACCACGCTGACGGCGGCGATCACGAAGTGCCAGGCCACCAAGGGCTTCGGCAATTTCGTGGCGTTCGACCAGATCGACAAGGCGCCGGAGGAGCGCGAGCGCGGCATCACGATCGCGACGGCGCACGTCGAGTACGAGACCGACAAGCGCCACTACGCGCACGTCGACTGCCCCGGCCACGCCGACTACATCAAGAACATGATCACCGGCGCCGCGCAGATGGACGGCGCGATCCTGGTGGTCGCCGCGACGGACGGCCCGATGCCGCAGACCCGCGAGCACATTCTGCTCGCCCGCCAGGTCGGTGTGCCCGCCATCGTCGTGTTCATGAACAAGGTCGATATGGTCGAGGACAAGGAGCTGCTCGATCTCGTGGAGCTCGAGGTCCGCGAGCTGCTGTCGAAGTACGAGTTCCCCGGCGACGACATTCCGATCATCCGCGGCAGCGCGCTGAAGGCGCTCGAGGGTGACCAGAGCGAGCTCGGCGCCCCCGCGATCCAGCAGCTGATGGACGCGATCGACAGCTACATCCCGGAGCCGAAGCGCGACATCGAGCGTCCGTTCCTGATGCCGGTGGAGGACGTGTTCTCGATCAGCGGCCGCGGCACCGTCGCCACCGGCCGTGTCGAGCGCGGCAAGGTCAAGGTCGGCGAAGAGGTCGAGGTCGTCGGCATCAAGGCCACCACCAAGACCGTCGTGACCGGCGTCGAGATGTTCCGCAAGCTGCTCGACGAAGGCATGGCCGGCGACAACATCGGGTGCCTGCTGCGCGGCGCGAAGCGCGAGGACATCGAGCGCGGTCAGGTGCTCGCCAAGCCGGGCTCGATCACGCCGCACACGAAGTTCCAGGCCGAGGCGTACGTCCTCACGAAGGAAGAGGGTGGCCGTCACACGCCGTTCTTCAACGGCTACCGTCCGCAGTTCTACTTCCGCACCACCGACGTGACCGGCGTCTGCACGCTGCCGGAGGGCACCGAGATGGTGATGCCCGGCGACAACGTGTCGGTGAAGGTCGAGCTGATCATGCCGATCGCCATGGACGAGGGCCTCCGCTTCGCGATTCGCGAGGGTGGCCGTACCGTGGGCGCCGGCGTCGTGACCAAGATCTACGAGTGACCGGGGAATGAACGAGAAGATCCGCATCCGTCTCCGCGCCTACGACCACCGCATCCTCGATCAGTCGGTGCGCGAGATCGTCGACACGGTCCGTCGCACCGGCGGGCGGGTGGCGGGTCCCATTCCGCTGCCGACCCACGTGGAGCGCTTCACGGTCAACCGCTCGCCGCACGTCGACAAGAAGTCGCGCGAGCAGTTCGAGATCCGAACCCACAAGCGTCTGCTCGACATCCTCGAGCCGACGCAGCAGACGATCGACGCGCTCGGCAAGCTGGACCTGGCGGCGGGCGTGGACGTCGAGATCAAGCTGCAGTGACCCCATGGCTGTGAACGGCATCCTCGGCCGCAAGATCGGCATGACGCAGGTGTACACCGCCGAAGGTGTGCTCGTGCCGGTCACCGTCATCCAGGCGGGGCCGTGTACGGTGGTGGCGACCCGCCAGCCCGAGCGCGACGGCTACGCGGCCGTCCAGCTCGGCTTCGATCCGGTGAAGCCGAGCCGCGTGAACAAGGCGATGGCCGGGCAGTTCAAGAAGGCCGGCACCGGGCCTTTCCGCGTGCTGCGGGAGTTCGCGCTCGCCGGCGACGAGCTTCCTGCCGTCGGTGCCGAGTGCACCGTGGGCGAGCTCTTCCAGCCGGGCGAGATCGTCTCCGTGCAGGGCGTGACCAAGGGCCGTGGGACGGCGGGCGTCATGAAGCGCCATCGCTTCAGCGGCTTCCCGGCGTCCCATGGTACGCACGAGTACTTCCGCCACGGCGGCTCGATCGGTAACCGCTCGTACCCGGGCCGCGTCTTCAAGGGAAAGCGCATGTCCGGGCGCTACGGTGCGGAGAACGTGACGACCACCCACCTGAAGGTCATCGCGGTGCGCCCGGAGGAGAACCTCATCCTCATCCGGGGTGCGGTTCCCGGTGCCCGCAACGGGACGGTGATGGTCCTGAAGGACAAGGGAGCGACCCGATCGTGAGCGAGCAGACGACGGTGTCGGTGCCCGTGGTGTCGCAGACGCGGGCGAAGGTGGGCGACCTCGACGTTCCCGCGGCGATCCTCGGGGGGCCGGTGCGGGAGCACCTGCTGCACGAGGTCGTGAAGAGCCAGCTGGCCTCGCGGCGCGCCGGAACGGCGGCCACGAAGACGCGCGGGTTCGTCAGCGGCGGCGGCAAGAAGCCCTGGAAGCAGAAGGGCACGGGCCGTGCCCGCGCCGGCAGCTCGCGCTCGCCGATCTGGGCGGGCGGCGCCACGATCTTCGGCCCGCAGCCGCGCGACTACAGCTACCGGCTGCCGCGCTCGGCGCGGAAGGCGGCGCTGCGTTCGGTGCTCACGGTGCGGCACAACGAGGGCAAGCTCGTCGTCGTCGACCGTATCGCGCTGCCGCAGCCGAAGACCAAGGAGATGGTCGCGGCGCTGGCGGGGCTCGGCATCGATGCGAGCGTGCTCGTCGTCCTGGCCGAGCCGGACGACGGCGTGATGCGTGCGGGTCGCAACCTGCCGGACGTCAAGGTGATCGCCGCGGTCGGGCTCAACGTCTACGACGTCCTGAACCACGACTGGTTGGTCGTCACGCGGGACGCCTTCGAGCAGCTGTCGGTCCGGCTCGGTGACGCAGAGGAGAAGTCGGCATGACGGCCACCGAGGTCGTGCTGGGTCCGGTGATCACCGAGAAGGGCACGCTGGTCGGCGAGCTCGGCAATCAGGTCGTGTTCCGCGTGCATCGTCAGGCGAACAAGGTCGAGATCCGCCAGGCGGTCGAGTCACTGTTCAAGGTGAAGGTCGAGAAGGTGCGGACCTCGCGCCAGCTCGGGAAGGTCCGTCGCGTCGGCAAGCACCTCGGTCGCCGGCCGGCGTGGAAGAAGGCCTACGTCACCCTCGCCGAGGGCAACCGCATCGACTTCTTCGAGGGAGCCTGAGGCCTATGCCCACGATCACCTTTCGTCCGACGTCGCCCGGCCGGCGCTTCCGCACCGGTTTCGACTTCGCCGAGATCACCAGCACCACGCCCGAGAAGTCGCTGCTGGCGCCCATCCACAAGAGCGGCGGCCGCAACAACCTGGGCCGCGTCACGGCCTACCACCGCGGCGGTGGGCACAAGCGCCGCTACCGGCTCATTGACTGGAAGCGCAACAAGGACGGCGTGCCCGCGACGGTGAAGACCGTCGAGTACGATCCGAACCGCAGCGCGCGCATCGCGCTCCTCCAGTACGCCGACGGCGAGAAGCGCTACATCATCGCCCCGGTCGGCCTCGGCGTGGGCGATGCGGTCGAAACCGGCGTCAAGGCCGACATCAAGCCGGGCAACGCGCTGCCGCTGGCGAACATCCCGCTCGGCACGACGGTGCATTGCGTGGAGTTCCGCGAGGGCAAGGGCGCACAGATCGGCCGCAGTGCGGGCGCGGCGATCCAGCTCATGGCCAAGGAGGGCGACTACGCCCTCCTGAAACTCCCCTCCGGCGAGCTGCGCCGTGTGCGGCTCGGCTGTCGCGCGACGGTCGGCCAGGTCGGCAACCTCGAGCACGAGAACGTCTCGCACGGCAAGGCCGGGCGACGCCGGTGGCTCGGGCGGCGCCCGACGGTGCGCGGCATCGCGATGAACCCTGTCGACCACCCGCACGGCGGTGGCGAGGGCCGCTCGAAGGGCAATCATCCGCAGACGCCCTGGGGCAAGCCGACCAAGGGCTACAAGACGCGCAAGAACAAGGCGACGGGGAAGTACATCCTCCAGCGCCGCAAGAACCGCTAGGCCGGGGGAGCCGATACCGTGGCACGCTCAGTCAAGAAGGGACCGTTCGTCGACCAGCACCTGGCGAAGAAGGTGCGGGCGATGATCGAGGCCGGCGACAAGAAGGTCATCAAGACCTGGTCGCGGCGCTCGACCATCACGCCCGACATGGTCGGCTTCACGTTCGCCGTGCACAACGGCCGCAAGTTCATCCCGGTGTTCGTCACCGAGAACGCGGTGGGCCACAAGCTCGGCGAGTTCTCGCCGACCCGCACGTTCCACGGCCACGCCGGGGATCGTAAGGGCAAGGTCGAGGGGCGGAAGTAGGCATGGAAGCTCGCGCCTCCAGCCGCTTCGCGCGCACGTCGGCCCAGAAGGCCCGGCTCGTCGTGGACATGATCCGCGGCAAGTCCGTCGAGTCCGCTCTGGGTATCCTCGAGTTCACCCCGAAGCGCGCCGCCGCCATCGTCATCAAGACGCTCAAGTCGGCCGTCGCCAATGCGGAGCACGGGCAGCGCGTCGACGTGGACAAGCTCTACGTGAAGCGCGTGTGGGTCGACGAGGGTCCGACGGCGAAGCGGTTCCTACCGCGCGCCCACGGCCGCGCCACCCCGATCTTCAAGCGCACGAGTCACATCACCGTGGTCGTCGACGAGCGTCGGCGCGGCGGGGAGGCCTGAGGCAAGTGGGACACAAGACGCACCCGAAGGGGTTCCGGCTGGGCATCACGGAGCAGTGGGACTCGCGCTGGTTCGCGCGGCGGGAGTACGCCGAGCTGCTGCACGAGGACGTCAAGATCCGGAACTTCTTGAAGAAGCGCCTGTACCATGCGGGCGTCTCGCGGATCGACATCGAGCGCGCGGCCAACAAGGCCAAGATCAACATCCACACGGCCCGTCCCGGCATCGTGATCGGCAAGAAGGGCGCCGAGATCGAGAAGCTCAAGCAGGAGCTCGCCCGGCTGACGCACAAGGAAACGTTCATCAACATCCATGAGGTCCGTCGGCCCGACGTCGACGCCCAGCTGGTGGCCGAGAACATCGCCCTCCAGCTCGAGCGCCGCGTCGCGTTCCGCCGCGCGATGAAGGAGGCCCTCGCCCGCGCCATGCGCATGGGCGCGCAGGGTGTCCGCATCCAGTCGAGCGGGCGGCTCGGGGGCTCGGAGATCGCGCGTCGCGAGTGGTACCGCGAGGGGCGCGTGCCGCTGCACACGCTCCGCGCCGACGTGAACTACGGCTTCGCCGAAGCCCGCACGACGTACGGCATCATCGGCGTCAAGGTCTGGGTGTTCCGCGGCGAGGTGCTGACGCGCCAGGACGAAGAGCAGCGCGGCGCCGCGACCGGCGTGTAGCGCGAGGGTCCGATGCTTTCCCCGAAGAAGGTCAAATACCGCAAGCAGCAGAAGGGGCGCCGCGGCGGCATGGCGTGGCGCGGCTCGGCGCTGTCGTTCGGTGACTACGGGCTCCAGTGCGTCGACCGCGGCTGGCTCACGGCCCGCGAGATCGAGGCCGCCCGTGTCGCCTTGACGCGCGCCATCAAGCGCGGCGGTCGCGTCTGGGTGCGTGTGTTCCCGGACAAGCCGCTCACCAAGAAGCCCGCTGAGACCCGCATGGGTAAGGGCAAGGGCGCGCCCGAGCTGTGGGTGGCCGTCATCAAGCCGGGCCGCATGCTGTTCGAGATGGAGGGCGTCGATCGCACGACGTCGCTGAACGCGCTCAAGCTGGCCGCGGCGAAGCTGTCGCTGAAGACGCAGGTGCGCGAGCGCCACGTCGCCACCGCGGTGGGAGGGGCGGCGTCGTGAAGCTGCGCGAGCTGAAGGAACTCAGTGTGAACGAGCTGCACACCCGCGAGCGGGAGCTGGTCGACGAGCTCTTCCGCCTGCGGCTGAAGCGGGCCACGGCGCAGCTTCCGAACCCCATGAAGGTCCGGGAGACGAAGCGCGCGCTGGCCCGCATCAAGACGCTGCTCCAGCAGCGCACGGGAGGCGTCGCGCAATGACCGGCCGCCGGAAGGTTCGTGAAGGGGTGGTCGTGTCCGACAAGATGGACAAGACCGTCGTGGTCGTGGTGGAGCGCCTCGTGCGACACGCGCAGTACCGCAAGTACCGTCGCCGTCGCGAGCGCTACAAGGCCCACGACGAGCAGAACAAGTGCCGCGTGGGCGACCGCGTTCGCATCATCGAGTCGCGGCCGCTGTCGGCACAGAAGCGCTGGGCGGTACAGGCCATCCTCGGCAGCAACGAGGCGCTCGCCGATCCCGGGGTGCCGGCATGATCCAGACCGAGACGGTGCTCGACGTCGCCGACAACAGCGGCGCCCGCAAGGTCCTCTGCATCAAGGTGCTCGGCGGCTCCAAGCGGAAGTATGCCTCCATCGGCGACATCATCGTGGTGTCGGTGAAGGAGGCGATCCCGAACGCGAAGGTGAAGAAGGGCGACGTGATGAAGGCCGTCGTCGTGCGCACGGCGAAGGAAGTCGGTCGGCCCGACGGGTCCTACATCCGCTTCGACACCAACTCGGCGGTGCTCATCGACAACGCCCGCGAGCCGGTGGGGACCCGTATCTTCGGGCCCGTGGCCCGCGAGCTGCGCGCGAAGCGCTTCATGAAGATCATCTCGCTCGCGCCCGAGGTACTGTGATCATGGCCGTCGAGCGTATCCGCAAGAACGACACCGTGCTGATCATCGCCGGTCGGGAGCGCGGCAAGACCGGCAAGGTGTTGCGCGTGCTGCCGGAGAAGGGTCGCGTGCTCGTCGAGCGGCTCAACATGGTGAAGCGGCATCAGAAGCCGCGCGGCGCGCAGGCTCCGGGCGGGATCATCGAGAAGGAGGCCTCGCTGGACCTCTCGAACGTGATGCCGGTCTGCGGGCGGTGCAACAAGCCGGCCCGCGTCGGGCGCCGCAAGCTCGAGGACGGGCGCAGCGTCCGCATCTGCCGGCGCTGCAACGAGCAGCTGGAGGCGAGCTGATGCCCCCGCGTCTGAAGGAGCGCTACCGCAACGAGGTCGCGCCGGCGCTCATGCGCGACCTCGGCTACAAGAACCCGATGGCGGTGCCGCGGCTCGAGAAGATCGTGCTCAACATGGGCCTCGGCGAAGCCGTGCAGAACCCGAAGATCATCGAGTCGGCGGTCGAGGAGCTCACGGCGATCGCCGGGCAGAAGCCGGTCGTCACACGGGCCAAGAAGGCGATCTCGAACTTCAAGCTGCGCGAGGGCGTCGCCATCGGGGCGATGGTCACGCTGCGCGGCGAGCACATGTACGAGTTCCTCGATCGGCTCCTGACGGTCGCCCTGCCGCGCGTGCGCGATTTCAAGGGCGTCCCGGACCGCTCGTTCGACGGCCGCGGCAACTACTCGCTCGGTTTTCGCGAGCAGATCATTTTCCCCGAGATCGACCTGGACAAGGTCGAGAAGATCAAGGGCCTGACGGTGACCATCTGCACGACCGCCCGGAGCGACGCCGACGGCAAGGCGCTCCTGCGTGCGCTCGGCATGCCGTTCCGGGCCTGAGGACGACGATGGCGAAGACCTGCCTCATGGTGAAGGCGTCCCGGCCCCCGAAGTTTCGGGTCCGGGCGTACAACCGTTGCCCCCTCTGCGGTCGGTCGCGGGCGTTCTACCGCCGCTTCCGCATGTGCCGCCTCTGTCTGCGCAACCTGGCGCGGAAGGGGCAGATTCCCGGCCTCGTGAAGGCCAGCTGGTGACCCCGTCATGATGACCGATCCCGTCGCCGACATGCTCACGCGCATCCGCAACGGCGCCATGGCCCGCAAGGCCACGGTCGACGTCCCGTGGTCGCGTCACAAGGAGGCGATCGCGCGCACGTTGGTGGCCGAGGGCTATCTGCGCGAGACGACGCTCGTCGAGGAGAAGCCGGTGCCGCTGCTCCGCATCGGGCTCCGCTACGACGAGGCCCGCCGCTCGATCATCACGGCGATCCGGCGCGTCAGCCGTCCGAGCCTGCGGGTGTACGTGGGTGCCGACGAGATTCCGGCCGTTCGGCGCGGGCTCGGCGTCAGCATCCTGTCCACGCCGCGCGGCGTGCTGACCGACCGCGAGGCGCGCCAGCAGAAGGTGGGCGGCGAGCTCATCTGTCAGGTGTGGTGACATGTCGCGCGTAGGCAAGCTTCCGATCCCCGTTCCGGCGGGCTGCAAGGTGCACGTCACCGACGATGCCGTGCGCGTGGAGGGCCCGAAGGGCACGCTCGTGCGGCCGCTCCTGCCGGAGGTCGCGGTCGCGGTGCAGGGCAACGAGGTCGTGATCACCCGCAAGGACGACTCGAACCGCGCCCGTGGCATGCATGGTCTCACCCGCAAGCTGGTCGCGAACATGGTCGAGGGGACGAGCAAGGGCTTCACGATCGTCCTCGAGATCAACGGCGTCGGCTATCGCGCCGAGACCCGCGGCAACAACATCCTCTGGCTGACGCTCGGCTACTCGCACCCGATCGCCTACCAGCTCCCGGCCGGCGTCACCGCCAAGGTCGAGCGCCAGGTCGTCGTGACGCTGGAGTCTGCCGACCGCGAGCTGCTCGGCCAGACGGCGGCGGCGATTCGCCGCCTGCGTCCGCCGGAGCCCTACAAGGGCAAGGGCGTCAAGTACGCGACCGAGACCATTCGGCGGAAGGCCGGCAAGGCCGCCGCAGGAGCACGCTGATGGCGACGTTGGACCGCAACCTGGCGCGGACGCGCCGTCGCGACCGCGTGCGGCGCACGGTGCGCGGCACCGACGACCGCCCGCGGCTCTCCGTGTTTCGCAGCGGCCGGCACCTCTACGTGCAGGTCATCACCGACGTCAGCGGCCAGACGCTGCTCGCGGTTTCGACCATGACGCCGGAGCTGCGCTCGCAGCTGAAGAAGACCGGCGACGTCGAAGCCGCGAAGCAGGTCGGGATGCTCGCCGCGCGCCGCTGCCAGGAGAAGGGCATCACGCGCGTCGTCTTCGACCGCAATGGCTTCCTGTACCACGGCCGCGTGAAGGCGGTTGCCGAGGGCGCCCGCGAGGGCGGCCTCCAGTTCTGAGGACATCGAATTCATGGCGCAGATGGGTCAGAGCCAGCGACGGATCGTCGACGACAAGGGCGCGGAGCTCAAGGAGAAGGTCGTCCACATCAACCGCGTCGCCAAGGTGGTGAAGGGTGGCCGGCGGTTCTCCTTCAGCGCGCTCGTCATCGTCGGCGACGGCGGCGGCCGGGTGGGTTTCGGCCTCGGCAAGGCCAAGGAGGTCCCCGAGGCGATTCGGAAGGGGATCGAGAAGGCCAAGAAGAGCATGATCAACGTGCCGATGACCGAAGGCACGATCCCGTTCGAGGTCGTCGGCCGGTTCGGTGCGGGTGAGGTCATGCTGAAGCCCGCGTCGGACGGTACCGGCGTCATCGCCGGCGGCGGCGTGCGCGCGGTCGTCGAGCTCGCGGGTCTCGCGAACGTGCTCACCAAGTGCATCGGCTCGAACAACCCGAACAACATGGTGCGGGCGACCATGGCCGCACTGCGCGAGCTGCGTACGCCGGAGTTCCTGGCCGGGGCGCGCGGCAAGACCGTCGCCGAGCTGCGGGGCTGACGATGAGCGAGCGGATGATCAAGATCACGCTGACCAAGAGCATGATCGCGACGAGCCCGAACCAGCGCGACTCGTTGCGCGGCCTCGGGCTCACGCGCACGGGCCGCTCGGTCATCGTGAAGGACACGCCGACCATGCGCGGGCTGCTGCGCAAGGTCGCGCATCTCGTCACCACCGAGGAGTGAGCGCCATGGATCTGGGGACGCTGCATCCGGCACCGGGTTCGACCCACCGCAAGAAGCGGGTGGGGCGGGGCACCGGTTCGGGCCACGGCAAGACCGCGGGTCGCGGCCACAAGGGGCGCAAGTCGCGCTCCGGCGGCAACAGCCGTCCGGGCTACGAGGGCGGGCAGATGCCGCTCCAGCGGCGTCTGCCGAAGCGGGGCTTCCGTCCGGTGGACCGGGTCGAGTACGCCGTCGTGAACCTGGGCCAGCTCGGGGCATTCGAGGCCGGCGCCAGCATCGGGCCCGACGAGCTACGCGCACGCGGGCTGCTGCCGAAGCGCGGCCGCGTGAAGATCCTCGGTGCGGGCTCGATCGGCCACGCGCTCACCGTGCGCGCCCATGCGTTCAGCGCGAGCGCCCGCGAAGCGATCGCGGCGGCGGGCGGTACCGCCGAGGTCATCGGTGCTTGAAGGGTTCGGCAGCGCCTCGCGCCTGCCCGAGCTGCGCAAGCGGCTGCTCTTCACGGCCGGCGCGCTGGCGGTCTATCGCCTCGGCTGCGCCGTGCCGACGCCCGGTATCGACGGCCAGGCGCTCTCGCAGTTCTTCGACGAGGCGCGCAGCAACATCTTCCAGCTGGTGAACCTCTTCTCGGGCGGCGCGCTCGAGCGCTTCTCGATCTTCGCGCTCGGCATCATGCCGTACATCAGCGCGAGCATCATCCTCCAGCTGCTGACGGTCGTCATTCCCTACCTGGAGAAGCTCTCCAAGGAAGGCGAGGCCGGCCGGCGCAAGATCACGCAGTACACGCGCTACGGCACGATCGGGCTCGCGCTCGTCCAGGGCTTCTTCATCGCCATGGGCCTCGAGAGCATCCAGGCGCCGGGCGGCGGCAGCGTGGTCTACCAGCCCGGCTGGTCGTTCCGCCTGATGACGGTCATCACGCTCACGACCGGTACCGCGTTCATCATGTGGCTCGGCGAGCAGATGACCGAACGCGGCATCGGCAACGGTATCTCGATGATCATCTTCGCCGGTATCGTGGCCAGCATCCCGTCGGCCGGCGTGCTGTCGCTCGAGTATCTGCGGTCGGGTGAGATGTCGCTGTTCGCGGCCCTCACGATGGCGGTCATCATGATCGTCGTCGTCGCCGCGATCATCTTCATGGAACGCGGCCAGCGGCGCATCCCGGTGCAGTACGCGAAGCGGGTCGTGGGCCGGCGCATGTACAGCGGACAGACGTCGCACCTGCCGCTCAAGATCAACACCGCCGGTGTCATTCCGCCGATCTTCGCGTCGTCGATCCTGCTGTTCCCGGCCACGATCGCCGGCATGTTCCCGGACAGCGCCGCCGCCCAGTGGGTATCGGGTGCGCTCACGCCGGGCAGCTGGATCTACAACCTCGTCGACGTCGGGCTGATCGTCTTCTTCTGCTATTTCTACACCGCCGTCACCTTCAACCCGACCGACGTGGCGGACAACCTGAAGAAGTTCGGCGGCTACATTCCCGGCATTCGCCCGGGACAGCGCACGGCCGAGTACATCGACCGGATCCTCGTGCGCATCACGCTCGCAGGCGCGCTGTACATCGCTGCCGTCGTGGTGCTGCCGAGCATCCTGATCGCCCGCTTCCGCGTGCCGTTCTACTTCGGCGGTACGGCCTTGCTGATCGTCGTCGGCGTCGCGCTCGACACCGTCGCCGCGATGGAGACCCACATGATCTCTCGCAGCTACGAGGGCTTCATGAAGAAGGGCCGGATCCGGGGGCGGCGGTAGGAGCGTGGTTCGCGTTGTCATGATCGGCCCACCCGGTGCGGGCAAGGGGACGCAGGCGCGTCTTCTCCAGGAGGTCTACGGCATTCCGCAGATCTCGACGGGCGACATGCTGCGCGACGCGCAGCACGCCGGCACGGAGCTCGGGCGGGCGGCGCGGCGCTACATGGAAGCCGGTCAGCTGGTCCCCGACGAGGTCGTCATCGGCATCGTCGAGGAGCGGCTCCAGGCGCCCGACTGTCGCCCCGGCTTCGTGCTCGACGGCTTCCCGCGGACGCTCCCGCAGGCCGAGGCGCTGCAGGCGATCCTCGAGCGTCATCCGCCGCCCCTCGATGCCGTCGTGTCGGTCGAGGTGCCGCACGACGAGCTCGTCCGGCGTCTCTCCGGGCGGCTCGTCTGCCGCAACTGCGGGGCGATGTACCATCGTGAGTTCGCGCCGCCGAAGAAGCCCGACGTCTGCGACGTGTGCGGCGGGCCGCTCTACCAGCGCGACGACGACCGCGAGGACCGCATTTCCGCCCGTCTCCAGCTGCTCGACCGCGAGATCGCGCCCGTGGTGCAGTTCTACCGCCAGGCCGGCCTGCTGCGCGAGATCGTCGGAACCGGTCGCCGCGAGGACGTCTTCGGGCGGGTGCAGGCGAGCCTGCGATGATCGAGCTGAAGTCCCGCGCCGAGCTGGAGACGATGCGCGCAGCGAGCCGCGTCGTCGCCGAGGTCCTCGAGGCCGTCGTCGCCCGGGTGCGCCCGGGCATCTCGACGGCCGAGCTCGACGCGCTTGCCGAGGAGATGACGCTCGCGCGCGGCGCCAAGCCGGCCTTCAAGGGCTACGTGGTGGGTGGGCGCACGTTCCCCTCGTCGATCTGCATCTCGATCAACGAGGAGGTGGTGCACGGCATCCCGTCGCCGCGCCGCGTCCTCCGCGAGGGGGATCTCGTGGGACTCGACTTCGGCGTGGTCTATCAGGGCTATTACGGCGATTCGGCCCGGACCGTGGCGGTCGGGGCCGTGCCGACGGCCAGCCGCCGGCTGATGGAGGTCACGCGCGACGCCCTCCAGGCCGGGATCGACGCCATCCGCCCCGGACGTCACATCGCGGACATCTCGGGCGCCATCCAGGACGTTGCCGAAAGCGCCGGCTTCTCGCTGGTGCGGGAGTTCGTCGGGCACGGCATCGGTCGCCGGCTGCACGAGGATCCGCAGGTGCCGAACTACCGTACCGGCGCGCGCGGCCACCGCCTGACCGAGGGTATGGTGCTGGCCATCGAGCCCATGGTGAACGCCGGGCGGCCGGAGGTCCGGGTCAAGGACGACGGCTGGACGGCGGTCACCCGGGACGGCAGCCTCTCGGCCCACTTCGAGCACTCGGTTGCGGTCACTGCCGAGGGCCCCTATATTCTCACGCTTCCCTGAGGCCCCCTATGAAAGTTCGTGCATCTGTCAAGCCCATCTGTCGGAAGTGCAAGGTGATCCGGCGCCACAACGTGGTGCGGGTCCAGTGCGAGAACCCCCGCCACAAGCAGCGGCAGGGATAGGAGCCCACACGGCATGGCACGTATCGCGGGCGTCGATCTTCCCCGCAACAAGCGGATGGAGATCGCTCTCACCTACATCTACGGCATCGGTCGCTCCGGAGCGCTGTCGATCTTGAGCGCCGCGGGTATCGATCCCGGCCACAAGAGCGACGATCTCACCGACGACGAGGTCACACGTATCCGTCGCGAGATCGACACGAACCACAAGGTCGAGGGCGATCTGCGGCGCGACATCGCGACCAACATCAAGCGGCTCGTCGATCTCGGCTGCTACCGGGGCATGCGGCATCGCCGCAACCTCCCCGTGCACGGGCAGCGCACGCACACGAACGCCCGCACCCGCAAGGGCCCGCGCAAGACGGTCGCCGGCAAGAAGTCGGCCCCGTCCAAGGGCTGATCGCACGCACACGTAAGGAGGACGCGTGGCCAAGCAGCAAGAGGGAGGCGCCGCCAAGCCGGCCGCCGGTGCCGAAGGCGCCGCGCCGCGCCGCAAGAAGTCGAAGCGGCTCGTCTCCGAGGGTGTCCTGCACATCCACTCGACGTTCAACAACACCATCATCACCGTCAGCGATCTCCAGGGGAACGTGCTGGTGTGGTCGAGCGCGGGCGCGTGTGGCTTCAAGGGCTCCCGCAAGGGCACGCCGTTCGCCGCGCAGGTCGCGGCGGAGAACGCGGCGCGCAAGGCGGCCGAGATGGGCATGCGCCATGTCCAGGTCTACGTGAAAGGCCCGGGCTCGGGACGCGAGTCGGCGCTGCGCAGCCTGCAGGCCGCCGGTTTCCAGGTGAGCATCATCAAGGACGTCACCCCCATCCCCCACAACGGCTGCCGGCCGCCCAAGCGGCGGCGGGTCTGAGGGCGAACCGACGTGGCACGATACATTGGAGCGGTCTGCCGGCTCTGCCGTCGCGAAGGCCAGAAGCTCTTCCTGAAGGGCGAGCGCTGCTACACCGACAAGTGCGCCATCGAGCGGCGCAACTATCCGCCCGGTGAGCACGGGCAGGCCCGTCCGAAGTTCTCGGAGTACTCGATCCAGCTGCGCGAGAAGCAGAAGCTGCGCCGCATCTACGGCGTCCTCGAGGGGCAGTTCCGCCGCTACTTTCAGCTCGCGGACCGCTCGAAGGGCGTCACCGGCGAGACGCTGCTCCAGCTGCTCGAGCGCCGTCTCGACAACATCGTGTACCGTATCGGCTTCGCGACCTCGCGGACCGAGGCACGGCAGCTGGTCCGTCACGGCCACTTCCGGGTGAACGGCCGCAAGGTCGACATCCCCTCGTACCTCGTGCGGGCCGGCGACATCGTCACCGTGCGCGAGAAGAGCCAGAAGGTCGCCCGCATCCAGGAGGCCCTCGAGCTGGCGCGCCGCCGCGGCGTGCCGGACTGGATCGAGGTGACGCCCGAGCAGTGGACCGGGCGGGTGAAGGCGCTGCCGACCCGGCAGGATCTCACCATGCCCGTCAACGAGAAGCTGGTCGTCGAGCTCTACTCCAAGTAGCCGACACGGTCAGAGGAAGGCGTCATGGAGTTCCAGGAAGTCGAACTGCCCCGTCCCGATCCCGTCGTCCAGAGCAACTGGCGCGAGCTGATCCGGCCGAAGCGCCTCGAGCTCGACGAGAAGAGCCTCACCCCCACCTACGGCAAGT
The DNA here is from genome assembly GCA_026129405.1 of bacterium. NCBI lineage: Bacteria > bacterium. The sequence continues at coordinate 28,026 of JAHCID010000012.1, read as the reverse complement.
TCTTCGGCGAGCCGTTCGAGCGGGGTTACGGCACCACGATCGGCAACGCGCTCCGGCGCGTGCTGCTCTCGTCGCTCCAGGGTGCGGCCATCGTCGCCGTCCGCGTCGGCGGCGTGTTGCACGAGTTCTCCACCATCCCGGGCGTAGCCGAGGACGTCACGGACATCATCCTGAACCTCAAGGAGGTTCAGGTGAAGCTCAACGACGGCGTCACCGAAGAGATCGCCCACATCAAGGTGCGTGGCGACAAGCAGGTGACGGCCGCCGACATCCAGGCGGGTCCGCAGGTCGAGGTGCTCAACCCGCACCAGCACATCGCGACGCTCGCCAAGGACGCCGAGCTCGACATGGAGCTCGTCATCCGCGTCGGCCGCGGCTACGTACCCGCGGAGCGCAACAAGCGTGAGAGCGACGCCGTTGGCACCGTGCCGATCGACGCGATCTTCTCGCCCGTGACGAAGGTCAACTTCAACGTCACGAACGCACGCGTCGGCCAGCGTACGGACTACGACCGGCTGGTGCTGGAGGTGAACACCGACGGCAGCGTCCGGCCCGAGGACGCGGTGGCCTACGCGGCGCGCATCCTCCAGGAGCAGCTCTCGATCTTCGTCAACTTCGAGGAGCAGCCCGTGGCCGCCGAGACCGAGGAGCGCAGCGAGACGCCGGTCAACGACAATCTGTTCCGTCCGGTCGAAGACCTCGAGCTCAGCGTGCGCTCGGCGAACTGCCTCCAGAACGCCGACATCCGCTATCTCGGCGAGCTGGTCCAGAAGACCGAGCAGGAGATGCTCAAGACGAAGAACTTCGGGCGCAAGTCGCTGAACGAGATCAAGGACATCCTTCACGAGATGGGCCTCTCGCTCGGCATGAAGCTCGACAACTTCCCGGGCCGCGAGGAGCTCGACCGCCGTCGGCTCGCGCGCGAGAAGGAAAGCGCCTGAGCCATGCGCCATCGCGTCGCAGGCAAGAAGCTCGGGCGCTCGCCGTCGCATCGTCGGGCGCTGCTCCGCAACCTGGTCACCGCGCTGCTCCAGCACGAGGCGGTGCAGACCACCGACGCCAAGGCCAAGGAGCTGAAGCGCTGGGGTGATCGCATGATCACCCTGGGGAAGGCGGGAACCCTGCACGCGCGCCGCCGTGCCGCCACCGTGCTCCAACGCGCCGGCGTCGTGAAGAAGCTCTTCGACGAGCTCGGGCCGCGCTATGCGGCGCGGCCGGGCGGCTACACGCGAGTGGTGAAGCTCGGCGTGCGCCACGGCGACGCCGCCTCGATGTCGCTGGTCGAGCTCGTCGACCGGCCGGGCAGCGAGGGCGGTGACAAGGGCAAGAAGAAGCCGTCACGGCGCCGCCAGACTGCAAAGGGCGAGGAGTCGCCGCGCAAGCGGGCGGCGGCCGGCTGAGGCGGCCGCGGCGTCCACGCATCCGATTCGAGCCGGACGCGCCGCCGGAAGCGGCGCGGTTGACGGGGCGGGGGGGCGCGGTTACAACCGCGCCCATGCGCGCTTCCACGACCAGCACCGCATCCGCCGGAGACCGTCTTTGGCGTGCGAGCTGGCATGAAGCGACATCTTGAAGACCTCGTCCGCGACGCGCTGACCTCCGCGACCGACGCGGGAATCCTTCCCCCGGGCACGTCTCCAGCCTTCACGCTCGAGCCACCGAGCGACCCACGTTGGGGAGACCTCGCGTGCAACGTGGCCATGCTGCTCGCGCGGCAGGCAGGCAAGCCCCCGCGCGTCCTGGCGGACGCCCTGATCCAGCGGCTGCGCGACCCCGGCGGCTGGTTCACGGCGATCGAGATCGCCGGCCCGGGCTTCATCAATTTCTGCCTCTCACCGGTATTCTGGCGCATGCTCCTCGGCGAGGCGATCGCCGCGGGCGACCGCTACGGCTTCGGCGATGCCGGCGCCGGCAAACGCGTGCAGGTGGAGTTCGTCAGCGCCAACCCGACCGGGCCGCTCCACATCGGGCACGGTCGCGGCGCCGTCATCGGCGACGTCGTCGCGAGGCTCCTCGCGGCCCAGGGCTACGAGGTCGAGCGCGAGTACTACGTCAACGACTTCGGGCGGCAGATGGACGTCCTCGGCAACTCGACGCTGGCCCGGTTCCGCCAGCTGCGCGGCGAGGACACGGAGCTGCCCGAGAAGGGCTATCCTGGCGAGTACCTCGTCGACGTGGCGCGCGCCCTGCGCAGCGAGGATGGCGACGCCCTGCTCGCGCGGCCGCCCGAGCAGGCGCTCGAGCGTGCCCGCACCTACGCCGGCCGCGTCCTGCTCGACGCCATCAAGGCCGACCTCGCCATGTTCGGCATCCGCTTCGACCACTTCGTCAGCGAGCGGGCGCTGCACGCGTCGGGCGCTCTCGAACGGGCGCTCGCGCGCATCCCGGCCGATCTCGTGTACGAAGACGACGGCGCGACGTTCTTTCGCACGACGCGGTTCGGCGACGAGAAGGACCGCGCGCTCCGCCGCGGCACCGGTGCGCCGACGTACTTCGGGGGCGACGTCGCGCATTTCGCGGGAACGCTCGATCGCGGCTTCGACGGGCTCGTCAACGTCCTCGGCGCCGACCACCACGGGTACGTGGCCCGCCTGCGGGCGATCGTCGGTGCGCTCGGCCACGATCCGAGCTCGCTGCGGGTGCTCCTCGTGCAGATGGTGAACCTCACGCGCGGCGGGGAGCCCGTGCGCATGGGGAAGCGCGCCGGCGAGTTCGTCACCCTGCGCGAGGTGCTCGACGAGGTCGGGCCCGACGCGGCGCGCTTCTTCTTTCTGCTGCGGAAGTCGGACAGCCAGCTCGACTTCGACCTCGAGCTCGCGAAGAAGCAGAGCTCCGACAATCCGGTCTTCTACGTGCAGTACGCGCACGCCCGGATCGCCAGCGTCCTGCGCCAGGCCGAGGCGGCGGGCATCGTGCCCGAGGCGCACCCGGATCTCGGCCCGCTCGGCGAAGCGGAAGTGGAGCCGCTCAAGGTGCTCGGCATCTTCCCGGACGTGGTCGAGCTGGCGGCGCGCACGCTCGAGCCACATCGCATTGCTTTCTATGCTACCGAGCTGGCAGGCGCGTTCCATCGCTACTACAACCAGCATCGCATCCTGACGGAGGACGCCGCGCTCACGCAGGCACGGCTGGCGCTGGTGCGCTGCCTCCAGCAGGCGCTGCGCACCGCGCTCGGGCTCGCCGGCGTGTCGGCGCCCGAGCGCATGTGAGGACGGAGCCATGGGCAAGGCGGGGACGACGGCGGCGACGGTGCGACCCGGGTTGCGGTTCCTCGATCGCCTGATCCTGTTCGTCGCGTGGATCGTGACCTGCGGGCTGGTCTACGGGCTGGGCTTCTACACGGGGAAGGGCACGCAGGAGCGGCGCCTCGGCATGGAAGAGCGGGTCGTGCGGCTGCCGGTCACCGCCGCGGTTCCGCCGGAGGGCCAGCGTCCCAAGGCGAGCAACGAGTTCAGCTTCTACGAGACGCTGGCGACCCAGCGCGCCGCCGACGGCGGCCGCCCGCACGAGACGCCGCGCGAGGAGCCGCCCACCGCCGCTGCGCCGCCTCCGGCGCCCGCGTCGGCGGCCGCTGCCCCCGCCGCGGTGCCGGTCGGAGAGCCGCTGCCGCATCCCACGAGCTCGCCCGGTGCCGCGAAGCCGTCCGCCGTCGGCACGGGAACCGGGAAGCCGCCGGCGGTGGCGGTGGGGGAGCCGAAGCCGCCGGCGACGACGGTCGCGGCGCCTGCGACCGGGGCTTCCACGGCGGTCGCGAAGCCCGCCCTGCCGACGCCGCTCGGCGCGCCGAAGCCCGTGGCGGTGGCGAGCGGGCAGGCGAAGCCGCCCGTGCGTGCGCGCCCTGACGACGACGGTGTGATCCCGCCGACCCCCCGCGCGGCGACGGGCACCGCCCGCGCCGCCGCCCCGATCCCGACGACCCCGGCCGCCGCCACCCGACCTGCAGGCGCCGCCGCGACGACCGCGCCGGCGGCCCGTCCGGCGACGCCGCCGGGAGCCATGGTCGCGCTCGCGCAGCCGCCGGCGCCCGCCGCCCCGAAGCGGCCGACGTGGACGGTGCAGGCGAGCCCCACCCGCGACAAGCAGGAGGCGGATCGGCTTCTCGCCGCCCTGAAGGCACGCGGCTACGACGCCAACGTCGTCACCGTGCGGCGCGACGGCGACGTCTGGTACCGCCTCCGCGTGGGCCGCTACGCGAGTCCCGAGCAGGCGACGGAGGCCATGCGCAAGCTCCGCGGAGCGGGCGTGTCGCACGCGTTCGTGGCGTCGGAATGAGCGAGGCGGCGACAGCGCGTCCGATCGGCGCCGGCATCGGCCCGGGGAGGCTGTGGCCGTCGCGCGAGGACTTCCGTGCGCTGGCTCGGCCCGGGGCGCTGATCCCCGTCGCGCGCGAGATCCTCGCCGATCTCGAGACGCCGGTCTCGGCGTTCCTCAAGATCCATCGCGGCCCGTACGGGTTCCTTCTCGAGAGCGTCGTGGGCGGCGAACGCTGGGGACGGTTCAGCTTCCTCGGCACCGAGCCCGCACGCGTGTTCCGCGCCCGAGGACGCCACGTCGAGATCGAGACGCCGGGCGGCGCCACCGTGACGGTCGAGACGGACGATCCCCTGGGCGAGCTGGAGCGACTGCTGGCGCAGCACCGGCCGCTCACCGTGCCCGATCTGCCGCGCTTCTCGGGCGGCGCCGTCGGCTACGTCGGCTACGACATGGTGCGCACGTTCGAGCGCCTGCCGGTGCGCGCGACGGACGACCTGGCGCTTCCCGAGGCGCACCTCATGCTCGCCGACACGGTGCTGGTCTTCGACAACGTGGCGCAGACGATCACCGCCGTGACGCACGCGCGCTGCGCCGACGACGTCGCGCCCGACGCCGCGTTCGACGCCGCCGTCGCCCGGCTCGACGCGCTCCTCGGCCGGCTCGACGCCCCGGTCGCACCGCCGCCCGTCGCGACGGCGCCGCCGGCCGAGCCGATCGCGAGCGTCACGCCGGAGCGGTATATGGACGACGTCGAGCGGGTGAAGGAGTACATCCGCGCGGGCGACGTCATCCAGGTGGTGCTCGCGCAACGCTTCGAGCGGCCGCTCGCCGCCGCAGCGTTCGACGTCTACCGCTGCCTGCGGCGCGTGAACCCGTCGCCGTACATGTTCTACCTGGCGCTCGGCCCGCACACGCTCGCGGGGGCGTCGCCGGAGACGATGGCCCGCGTCGACGAGGACGGCCTCGTCACGGTGCGGCCGATCGCGGGCACCCGGCCGCGTGGGAGCAGCGAGCGCGCCGACGCCGCCCTGGCCGACGAGCTGTCTGCCGATCCGAAGGAGCTCGCCGAGCACGTCATGCTGCTCGACCTCGGCCGCAACGACGTCGGCCGCGTGGCGCAGATCGGCTCGGTGCAGGTGACGGAGTCGTTCGCCATCGAGCGGTACTCGCACGTGATGCACCTGGTCTCGAACGTCTGCGGGCGCCTGGCGCCCGGGCGTACCGCGTTCGACGCGTTCCGTGCCGCGTTCCCGGCGGGCACGCTCACCGGCGCGCCCAAGATCCGCGCGATGGAGATCATCGAGGAGCTCGAGCCCGTGCGGCGTGGCACGTACGGCGGCGCGGTCGGCTACTTCGGGTTCAACGGCGCCATGGACACCGCGATCGCGATCCGCTGCGTCCTCATGCGCGAGGGCCGCGCGTTCGTGCAGGCGGGTGCCGGCATCGTCGCCGACTCCGATCCCGAGTCCGAGCATCGCGAGTGCGTCAACAAGGCCCGCGCCGTGCTCCAGGCGATCCGCCTGGCGGAGTCGATGCGATGAGCGCGCCGCGGCTCCTCATGATCGACAACTACGACTCGTTCACCTGGAACCTCGTCCAGTATCTCGGGGAGCTGGGTGCCGACGTCGAGGTGCGGCGCAACGACGCCGTCGGCGTCGACGAGATCGCCGCCGCGCCGCCCGACGCCATCGTGGTCTCGCCGGGCCCGTGCACGCCGCGCGAGGCGGGGGTGTCGGTGCCGGTGATCGAGCGCTTCGCGGGGGAGATCCCGATCCTGGGCGTGTGCCTCGGGCATCAGGCCATCGGCGCCGCGTTCGGCGGCAGGATCGTGCGGGCGCAGCGGATCATGCACGGCAAGACGTCGCCCATCCGGCACGCGGGGGAGGGGGTGTTCGCCGGCCTGCCGGATCCCTTCGACGCCACCCGCTACCACTCGCTCGTCATCGAGCCGGCGTCGCTGCCCGCCTGCCTCGAGCGCACGGCGTGGACCGACGACGACGAGATCATGGGCGTCCGCCACCGCACCCTCGCCGTCGAGGGCGTGCAGTTCCATCCGGAGTCCATCCTGACCCGCGAGGGCAAGCGGTTGCTGGCCAACTTCCTCGCCGCGCTGCCCGGCGGCACGGAGCCGCCGCACCGGTGACTCCGAAGGAGGCGCTGGCCGCGGTGGTCGCGCGGCGCGACCTCGCGGGCGACGAGCTGGCCTCCGCGTTCGAGGCCGTTCTCGCCGGCGGGGCGACACCCGCGCAGGTGGGTGCGCTGCTCGTCGGGCTGCGCCTGAAGGGCGAGACGCCGGAGGAGCTGGCCGCCGCGGCGCGCGTGCTGCGGCGGCACGTCGTGCCGCTGCCGGACGCGCCCGCGGGCGCGGTCGACACCTGCGGCACCGGCGGCGACGGCGTGCACACGTTCAACATCTCGACGGCTGCGGCGCTCGTCGTCGCCGCCTGCGGCGTGCCGGTGGCGAAGCACGGCAACCGCGCCGTCTCCGGCAGCGTCGGCAGTGCCGACGTGCTCGAGCGCCTCGGCGTACGGCTCGAGCTGCCGCCCGCCGCGTTGGTCGCCTGCCTGCGCGAGACGGGCATCGCCTTCCTGTTCGCGCCCGCGTTCCATCCCGCGCTGCGCCAGCTGGCGGCGGTCCGGCGCGAGCTCGGGGTGCGCACGTTCCTGAACCTCCTCGGGCCGCTCGTGAACCCGGCCGGCGTGCGACGGCAGGTGGTGGGCGTCGCCGAGGCGGGCCTCGTCGAGCCGATCGCGCGCGTGCTGCTGGCGCTCGGCGCCGAGCGGGCGTGGGTCGTGCACGGCAGCGGCGGGCTCGACGAGATCGCGCTCTGCGGGCCGACCGAGGTCGCCGAGGTCGCCGGCGGCGTGGTCCGGCGCTTCACGGTCGCACCGGCGGACGCGGGGCTCGCGCCCGCCCCGATCGACGCCCTCGTCGTCGACGGCACGGTGGCGTCGGCGGCGTGCATCCGGGCGGTGCTCGACGGGACGCCAGGCCCGGCGCGCGACGTCGTGTGCCTCAACGCCGGCGCGGTGCTCGTGGTTGCAGGTGTCGCGTGGGATCTCGCTGCCGGCGTCGCGCGCGCCGCGGCGGCGATCGACGCCGGCGCCGCGCGGCAGCTGCTCGCCCGTCTGGTCGCGTTCACGGCCGGCGCGGCGGAGGGGGCGGCGTGATCCTCGACGAGATCCTGGCGCACAAGGCCACCGAGGTCGCGGCGGTGCGGCGGGCGACGCCGGCGAGCGCGCTCTACGACCGGCCGCACTGGGCGGCGCCGCGCCGCGGCTTCCGGGCGGCGCTGGCGGCGGCGACCCCGCCCGCCGTCATCGCCGAGATCAAGCGCGCCTCGCCGTCGCGCGGCCTCATCCGTGCCGAGTTCGATCCGCCGGCGCACGCGCGCAGCTACGCCGGCGCCGGGGCGACGGCGATCTCCGTGCTGACCGACCGCCGCTTCTTCCAGGGCGACCTCGCACACCTCGCCGCGGTCCGCGACGCCTGTACGCTGCCGCTCCTGCGCAAGGACTTCCTCGTCGATCCCTACCAGGTGGCCGAGGCGCGCGCCTTCGGCGCCGACGCCGTGCTCGTCATCGCCGCCGCCGGCACGCCGGCGCGCCGCGCCGAGCTGCTCGCGGCGGCGGCCGAGCACGGGCTCGACGTGCTCGTCGAGGTGCACGACGAGGTGGAGCTCGACTGGGCGGCACAGGTGGGCGCGACGCTGATCGGCGTCAACAACCGCGACCTGCGCACGTTCGAGACCCGCCTCGAGACCACCGAGCGGCTCGCACCGCGCATGCCGCCGGGGACGCTGCTGGTCGCCGAGAGCGGGCTCCACGCGCCGGCGGATCTGCGCCGCATGACGGCGGCCGGGGCGCGGGCGGTGCTGGTCGGCGAAGCCTTCATGGCGAAGCCGGATCCCGGTGCGGCGCTCGCGGAGCTGCTCGCGTGCCGGTGATCGTCAAGATCTGCGGGGTGCGGACGCCGGACGACGCGCGCGCCGCGGTCGACGCCGGCGCCGACCTGCTCGGCCTCAACTTCCACCCGCCGAGCCCGCGCTGCCTCGACCTGGAGACCGCACGCCGCATCGCCGCCGCGGTCCCGCGCACGCCGCTCGTCGGGGTCTTCGTCGACGCCCCGCGCGAGCGCGTCGCCGCGCTCGCCGACGCCGTCGGTCTGGCGATGCTCCAGTTCCACGGTGACGAGCCGCCGGACCACTGCGCCGGCTGGGATCGTCCCGTCGTGAAGGCGCTGCGTGCCCGCCCCGGCGACGATCTGCCGGCGCGGGCTGCTGCGTACTCCACCATCGATTACCTGTTGCTCGACAGCTGGCTCGCCGGCGTACCCGGAGGGACCGGCATCCCCATCGACCCCGAGGCCGCCCGCGGCCTCGATCCCGCGCGCCTCTTCGTCGCCGGCGGGCTCGGGCCCGACACCGTCGTCGAGGTCGTGCGCCGCCTGCGGCCGTACGGCGTCGACGTCGCGTCCGGCGTCGAGCGCGCCCCGGGAGTGAAGGACCATGGCAAGATCCAGGAGTTCGTCCGCCGCGCCAAAGCTGCCTGATCGCGACGGCCACTTCGGCGTCTTCGGCGGCCGCTACGTCGCCGAGACGCTCATGCCCGCGCTGCTCGAGCTCGAGCAGGCGTGGAAGAAGCTGCGCCGCGAGGCGAAGTTCCGCCGCGAGTTCCGGAGCTGGCTCCAGGAGTACGCCGGGCGGCCGACGCGGCTCTACTTCGCCCGGAGGCTCTCGCAGCGTCTCGGCGGCGCGCGCATCTACCTGAAGCGCGAGGACCTGCTCCACACCGGGGCGCACAAGATCAACAACACGATCGGGCAGGCGCTGGTCGCGCGCCGTCTCAAGAAGCCGCGCCTCATCGCCGAGACGGGGGCCGGGCAGCACGGCGTCGCCACGGCGACGGTGGCCGCGCTCTTCGGCCTCGAGTGCGAGGTCTTCATGGGCGCCGAGGACGTGCGCCGGCAGAGCCTCAACGTCTTCCGCATGAAGCTCCTCGGCGCCAGGGTGCGCGTCGTGGAGTCGGGCTCCTGCACGCTGAAGGACGCGATGAACGAGGCGCTGCGCGACTGGATCGCGACGGTGCGCAACACGTTCTACGTGATCGGGACGGTCGCCGGACCGCACCCGTATCCGGAGATGGTGCGCGAGTTCCAGGCGGTGATCGGTCACGAGGCGCGACGGCAGATGAGGAAGCTCGCCGGCCGGCTGCCCGATCAGGTGATCGCCTGCGTCGGCGGCGGCAGCAACGCCATCGGCGCGTTCCACGCCTTCCGCAACGACGCGCGCGTCGAGCTGATCGGCGTCGAGGCCGCCGGCCGCGGCATGGAGACCGGCGATCACGCCGCGTCGCTGACGGCGGGGCAGATCGGCGTCCTCCACGGCAACAAGACCTACCTGCTCCAGGACGAGACCGGGCAGATCCGCAACGCCCACTCGATCTCGGCGGGTCTCGATTATCCCGGGGTCGGTCCGGAGCACGCCTGGCTGCGCGACAGCGGGCGGGCGACCTACGTCACGGTGACGGACGACGAAGCCGTCGAGGCGCTGCGCCTGCTCACCGCCACCGAGGGCATCATCCCGGCGCTCGAGAGCGCGCACGCGATCGCGCACGCGATTCGCGTGGCGCCGCGGCTCGATCCCCGCAAGATCCTGCTCGTCAACCTGTCGGGCCGCGGCGACAAGGACATGAACACCGTCGCCAACCATCTCGGAGTACCGCTGACGTGAGCCGCATCGCCACCACGCTCGCGACCCTCGGGGCGCAGGGCCGCGCCGCCCTGGTTCCCTACGTCACCGCCGGCGATCCCGACCTCGACGCCACCGGGCGCATCGTGCGCGCCATGGTCGCGGCGGGTGCCGATCTCGTCGAGCTCGGGGTGCCGTTCTCGGACCCCATGGCGGACGGTCCCGTGCTCCAGCGCTCGGCGGCCCGCGCCCTGCGCGCGGGCACGACGTTGCCGCGCGTCCTCGAGCTCGTCGCCGACCTGCGTCGCGATCTCGACACGCCGATCGTGCTCTTCGGCTACTACAATCCGATCTTCCGCTACGGCGTCGAAGCGTTGGCCCGTGACGCCGCCCGCGCCGGCGCCGACGGCGTGCTCTGCGTCGACCTGCCGCCCGAGGAGGCCGGCGAGCTGCGGGCCGCGACGCGTGCCCACGCCCTCGACCTGATCGCGCTGCTCGCGCCCACCACGCCGGGGGCGCGCGTACGACGCATCGCGCGCGAGGCGAGCGGGTTTCTCTACTTCGTCTCGGTGCTGGGCGTGACCGGCGCCCGTGCCGAGCTGCCGCGTGAGCTGCCGGAGCTGGTGTCCGCGGTACGGACGGCGACGCCGCTGCCCGTGGGCGTGGGCTTCGGCGTGCAGAGTCCCGAGCAGGCGGCGTGGGTGTCGGGCTTCGCCGACGCGGTCATCGTCGGCAGCGCGATCGGACGCCTGCTCGACGAGAGCAACGGCGACGACCCCGCGGTGCGGATCGGGGATTTCGTCGGCGGCCTCGCGGCCGCCATGCGCGCCGCCGGACGCTGAGGCGCGGCGCGCGCGTGGACGCCTACGCGGACACGATCGCGTGGCTGCTCGGCCTCGAGGTCGCCCGCGGCTGGGATCTGAAGCTCGAGCGCATGCGGGCGGCGCTGGCGCTGCGCGGCAATCCCGAGCGGCGCTTCGCGTCGCTCCACGTCGCCGGCACGAACGGCAAGGGGTCGACGGCGGCGATGCTCGAGTCGGTGCTGCGCGCGTCCGGGCGCCGGACCGGCCTCTACACCTCGCCCCACCTCGTCGACTTCAGCGAGCGCATCCGGGCCGGCGGCGAGACGATCCCACGCCACGCCGTCGTCGCGCTGGTGGCCGAGCTGCGCGCCGCGGTCGCGGCGGCGGACCTGGCGCTCACGCACTTCGAGTTCGCGACCCTGCTCGGGTTCGAGTGGTTCGCGCGTATCGGGGTCGAGGTCGCGGTGGTCGAGGTCGGTCTGGGCGGCCGGCTCGACGCCACCAACTGCATCGCGCCGCTCGGGACCGCGATCACCGCCATCGCCCACGACCACGAGGCCTGGCTGGGTGAGACGCTGGCCGCGATCGCCGCCGAGAAGGCGGGCATCGTGAAGCCCGGGGTCCCGATGGTGACGGGCGTCCTTCCGCCGGAAGCGGCGGCCGTCGTCGCCGAGCGCGCCGCGAGCCTCGGGGCACCGATCCTGCGGGCGGGCGTCGACGGCGAGCTCGTCCCGGGGCCGGGGGGCGACGTCTTCCGCGGACCCGGCGGGGTGTGCTGGGACGGGTTGCACGTCGCGCTGCCGGGCGCCTTCCAGCGCGAGAACGCCGCCGTCGCGCTCACGCTGCTGGCCGCCCTCCGGGCGGTGCTGCCGTGCGACGCCGGCGCCGTCCGTCGCGGACTGGCCGGCGTCGAGTGGCCGGGGCGGCTCGCGGTGGTCGCCGAGGCGCCGCGGGTGGTGATCGACGGCGCGCACAACCCGGCCGCGATCGACGCGGTGCTACGCGAGCTGCCGCGTCTCGCGGGCGATCGTCCGGTGACGCTGGTGTTCGCCGTCATGGCGGACAAGGCGTGGCGCGCCATGCTCGCGACGCTGGTTCCGCGCGCCGCCCGCGTGATCGTCACCCGCGTGGGGCGCCGGGGCCTCGACCCGACGGCCCTCGCCGGCGAGATCGACGCCCGCATCCCGGTGCGCGTCGAGCCCGAGCCGCGGGCCGCGGTGGCGGCGGCGATCGCCGAGACGCCGCGCGACGGCGTGATCCTCGTGGTCGGCTCGCTGTTCCTCGCGGGCGAGGCCTACGCGGCGCTCGGGACGGCGGCCGCGGGCCTGTTTCGGCCCTGGCACGCATGGAGGGTGGGTGGTACAGAAGCGCCGCCATGAGGAGGGCGCGGTGGACGCTGGCGATCGCAGGCTGTCTCCTCGGACTCCTCGGCGTCGCTGCGGCCGCCATCGAGCCCGCGCCCATCGAAGTGCGCGTGCTGTCGACGCCGGGCGTGCTGCCCGCGACGCGCGTGGCCCTGCGTGCCGGCGGCGACGCCGAGATCGAGGATCGTACGGTGGGGGCGCGGCCGGCGGGCCGCGAGCAGCGCGGCGTGGCCAGCCTGGGCGACACGTTCGCCGGCGAGATCACGCTGTTCCTGCGCGGCGCGACCGTCGCGCGGCCGAGCGCGATCGAGGTCGGGGACCCGCTCGTGAGCGCGGTGCGGATGTTCCCGGAAGCCGGCGGGACGCTGGTCGTCGTCTTCGTGCGCCGGCCCGTGGCCTATTCGGTGTCGCGGCCGTCTGCCGCCGGCGAGATCACGCTCAGCCTGAAGGCCCGTGCCCGTCCGGCCACCGCGAAGACGAAGCGCAAGCCGCCCGCCGCGAGCGCCGCGCAGGACACGGGCGAGATCGCCGTCGACGCCGCCGAGCTCCAGTACGAGCAGAATACCGACGTCCTGGTGGCGCGTGGCGACGTCACCCTGACGCGCGGCGCGACGACCCTGCGCGCCGACGAGGTGCGCTACGATCGGCGCAGCAACGTCGTCGAGGCGAAGGGCAACGTCGTCCTCACCGACGAGGAGGGCACGGTCGAGGGCGACGCCGCCCGCATCGACATGGAGGACGAGACGGGCTGGGTCGACGCCGCCGAGGGCGAGTTCGTGTCGAACGGCTACATGCTGCGCGCCGATCGTCTCACCAAGAAAGGTGGACCGTGCTACGAGGTCCGCAACGGCATCTTCACGACCTGCCGCTGCGGCGGTCTCGAGAAGCCGTCGTGGAGCATCGCCGGCCGCGGGACCGAGGTCACGCTGAACGGCACCGGCGTCGTGCGCGACGCGACCTTCCGCGTGCAGGACGTGCCGGTCGCGTGGGTGCCGTGGATGACGTTTCCCGCCAACACGGAGCGGCAGAGCGGCTTCCTGGTCCCGCGCATCGCGTATTCGAACCGCCGCGGCTTCCAGTACGAGCAGCCGTTCTACTGGGCGATCAACAAGAGCAGCGACGCCACCATCGCGCTCGACGTCGAGACGGCGGCGCGCATCGGCATCGTCAGCGAGTATCGCTACGCGCTCGACAAGGACACGCGCGGCAACTTCACCGGCGCGTACTACAACGAGAGCCTGGGCGGTACGCAGAAGGACGAGGACGTCCTGCGCCCGATCGGCAGCGACATCTCGCTGAAGACGCCGGAGAACCGCTTCGCGTTCGCGGGCCGGCATCGCCAGCCGGGGCCCTTCGACAGCCTGTTCTACTTCGACCTGTTCGCCGTCAGCGACGACCTCTTCCTGCGCGAGATCAACAATTTCGCCCGCACGGTGCATGGCGACCTCGCGATCCGCAGCACGCGCTTCACGCGCTCGCGCACCGGCCTCATCAAGACGTGGACGGGCGGCCTCGTGCAGGGCGAGGCCACCTACTACCAGGATCTGATCGACCCGCAGCAGCTCGCGCCCCAGCGCCTGCCCCAGGTGCGCGCGGAGCACGCGGAGCCGGTCTTCTGGAACAGGGTCGTGGCGCGGCTCTCCGGACAGGCGGTCGACTTCCAGCGCGAGGACGGCTTCGACGGCCTGCGCGGCACGGCGTCGCCGGAGCTCTTCGTCCCGTTCAACCTCGGCCGCTACCTCGGCGGCTCGGTGCGCGGCAGCCTGCGGGGGACGGGCTATCACCTGACGAGCGACGAGCAGGTGGCGTTGATCGTGCCGACGACGCCGTTCTACAGGCTGTGCCGCGATCTGCCGCCCAAGGACCGCAATCCCGGTCTCAACTGCGTGCGCGGGCGCCGGGACCAGAACTTCACGTACTCGAACTTCCGCGCGGCGCCGTTCCTCCCGGACCTCGACCAGAACCAGTTCCAGGGCTCGGGCGAGGTGCACGCGCGCGTCGGCACGGAGTTCTCGCGCGTCTTCGACGCGGACGGTCTCTTCGGGCAGGCGAAGTTTCGCCACACCATCGAGCCGGAGGCGCAGTATCTCTACATCCCGCCGCTCGGCCGGGTGCGCAACGAGATCCGGCTGCCGCCCTGCCAGCTGAGCCCGAACGGCAGGCGCCTCAAGGCCGGCCAGGTCGCGGGCGGCAACTGCAACGCCACCGCGTTCACCAACGACTACCTGTTCGACGAGATCGACGCGATCAACTTCCGCAACTTCGCGTCCTACGGCATCACCAGCCGTCTCCTCGGCCGGCCGACGGCGCCCCCGAGAGCCCCGGGGGCGAAGCCCGCCCCGCCGCCCGCGACCAAGGAGCTGCTGCGCGCCAGCATCCTCCACGGCTACGACTTCTCGCGCGACATCGTCGGCGACAGCCACGCCAGCAACGTCGACATGGGCCTGCGCCTGACGCCGTCGGACTGGCTCGGGGCGTCGTACAACGCGACCTGGGACTTCGAGGACGGCGACGTGGTCGGGCAGAACGTCGGCCTCGTCTTTCGCGAGCCGTGGTGGCGACCGTCGGCGGGCAATCGGTTCCAGACCGCGAGCGCGGTGGCGGTGAGCTACAGCTTCGTCAAGGAGTCCGCGAACGCGGTGGGTGCCGGCGTGCCGATCCAGGCCGGCTTCTTCAACGTCGGCGTCGAGGACGTCGTCGGCTCGGTCTACCTGCGGCTCGGCGACTACGCGGGGTTCACGTTCATCGCGCGCTACGATCTCGACGGCGGCCCGGTAGTGCGGGAGAACGGCACCGTCGAGGTCGTGGGTCCGGGCTTTCTCGAGCGCGACTACCTCTTCCGCCTCATCTCGAAGTGCAACTGCTGGGCGATCGAGGCGGGCGTCGCCGAGAAGACGAACCCGGACGAGACCATCTTCCGTCTCCAGATCACGCTGCTCGGGCTCGGCTCGTACGGCAGCGGCAGGACGGCGAACTACGTCGGCATGGCGCCGCTCCAGAACCTCGGCTACCAGCGTCCGAGCGGCCTGCGCGGCGGCGGCTACTAGACGTCGGCGGTCGCCGGGCGATCGAGCTGCCGGCGATGCCGGTCGCGCCGCGGACGCGGGCGCGCACGGCGCTGTCCTGTACCGCCGCCGCGACGCTGGTGTAAACGACTGCCCCCATGGCGGCTCATGGTCACAAGCACAAGCACGGTGGGGGCGGGCGGCGGCGGCGCCTGCTCTATCTCGGCCTCGCGCTCTGCGTGGCGGGGTGGCTCGCATGGATGCTCCTCCTCACCGAGTCGGAAGAGGCCGAAGTGGTCGGATCCGCTGGTGTCCCGGCACGAGCCGCCTCGCGCGCCGCGGGCGTTTCGGGATAGCATCCGGGCTCATGCGGCTTCTGGTCACCGGCGCGGCTGGGTTCATCGGTACCAACTTCGTGCGCCAGGCGCTGGCCCGGGATGCGGGTCGTCCGGCGGTCGAGCGGCTGGTCGCGGTCGACCTCCTCACCTACGCCGGCAACTTCGAGAATCTCGCGTCCCTCGCCGGCGATGCGCGCTTCCGCTTCGTGCGCGCCGACATCGCCGACGGCGAGGCCATGACGGGCCTGTTCGCCGAGGAGGGCGTCGAGGTCGTGGTCAATTTCGCGGCCGAGTCGCACGTCGACCGCAGCATCGGCGACGCCGGCCCGTTCCTGCGCACCAACGTCCACGGCACGCTCGCGCTCCTCGAGGCGGCCCGGGCGACCTCGACCTTGCGGCGCTACCTCCAGGTGTCGACCGACGAGGTCTACGGCAGCATCGCGGACGGGCGCGCGACCGAGACCCATCCGATGCACACGTCGAGCCCGTACGCCGCCAGCAAGGCTGCGGCCGACGCCTTCGTGCAGGCCTACGCCGTCACGCACGGCGTGCCGGCGGTGATCACGCGCTGCTCGAACAACTACGGGCCCTGGCAGTTTCCGGAGAAGCTGATTCCCCTCTTCGTCACCAACGCGCTCGACGGCCAGGCGTTGCCGCTCTACGGCGACGGCCAGAACGTGCGCGACTGGATCCACGTCGAGGACCACTGCGACGCGATCTGGCACGTGCTCGGGCTCGACGCGACCCACGGCGAGGTGTGGAACGTCAGCGGCCACAACGAGGTGCCGAACCGCGCCGTGACCGACGCCATCCTGCGGCTCACCGAGCGTCCGCCCGACCTCGTGCGCTACGTCGCCGATCGGCCCGGGCACGACCGGCGCTACGCGCTCGACGCTTCGCGCCTGCGTGCGACGGGCTGGAGCCCCCGGCGCCGCTTCGACGAGGGCCTGGCGTCCACCGTGGCCTGGTACCGCGAGCAGCGCGCCTGGTGGGAGAACGTCAAGAGCGGCGCCTACCGCGACTACTACGAGCGCATGTACGGCGATCGCCTGCGCGGGGCGGGGCGCGGATGAGGCACGACGGCTGTGGTCCGGTGCCGGCCGAGCGCGTCGAGAAGCCCTGGGGATACGAGATCATCTGGGCGCACACCGACCGCTACGCGGGAAAGATCCTGCACGTGCGCGCGGGCCATCGGCTGAGCCTGCAGTTCCACACCCGCAAGGTGGAGACCATGCGCGTCCTCTCCGGGCTCCTCGAGCTCGAGGTACAAGAGGACGGGCAGCCGCCGCGCACGGTGCGCCTCGCCGCCGGTGAGGGCTGGCACCTGCCGGCCGGCGTGCGCCATCGCACGGCGGCGGTCGAGGACACCGTGATCCTCGAGGTCTCGAGCCCGGAGCTCGACGACCTCGTCCGCGTCGCCGACGACCACGGACGGCTGCCATGAGCCGCTGCGCGATCATCACCGGCGTCACCGGGCAGGACGGCTCGTACCTGGCCGAGCTGCTCCTCGAGAAGGGATATCGCGTCGTCGGCGTGGTGCGGCGCGCGAGCACCGAGAACTTCGAGCGCATCGCCCACCTGCGCGACCGGCTGGAGCTGCGCCAGGCCGACCTCCTCGATCAGCTCTCGCTGATCGATCTCCTGAAGACGGTGCGGCCGGACGAGGTCTACAATCTCGCGGCGATGTCGTTCGTGCCGACCTCGTGGCAGCAGCCGGTGCTGACCGCGGAGTTCGACGCGGTCGGCGTCACGCGCATGCTCGAGGCGGTGCGCCTGGTCGCGCCCGAGGCGCGCTTCTACCAGGCGAGCTCGAGCGAGATGTTCGGCCAGGTGCGCGAGACGCCGCAGCGCGAGACCACGCCGTTCTACCCGCGCAGCCCGTACGGCGTCGCCAAGGTGTACGGCCACTACATCACCGTGAACTACCGCGAGAGCTACGACCTGTTCGCCTGCTCGGGCATCCTCTTCAACCACGAGAGCCCGCGCCGCGGACGCGAGTTCGTCACCCGCAAGGTCTCGGACGGCGTCGCCCGCATCAAGCTCGGCCTCGCCGACTCGCTGTCGCTCGGCAACCTGCTCGCGCGGCGCGACTGGGGCTTCGCCGGCGACTACGTCGAGGCGATGTGGCGCATGCTCCAGCAGGACACGCCCGACGACTACGTCGTCGCCACGGGCGAGGCGCACTCGGTCGGCGAGCTGGTCGAGACCGCGTTCGCAGCCGCGGGCCTCGACTGGCGGCAGTACGTCCGCGAGGATCCGGCCCTGCGCCGTCCGGCGGAGGTGGAGGGCCTCATCGGCGACGCCAGCCGGGCGCGCGCGCAGCTCGGCTGGGCGCCGCGGGTGCGCTTCGCGGGCCTCGTCGACATGATGGTGCGGGCCGACATCGAGCGCCTGCGTCCGCGGTAGGCCACGATGCGGGTGCTCGTCACCGGGGCCGGCGGCTTCGCGGGAGCGCACGTGACGGCGGCGCTCCACGCGGCGGGGCATGCCGCGCATGCGCTCGTGCACGGCCCGGGGCCGGGCCCGGCCGACGCTGCGGCGGTGCATCGCGGCGACGTCTGCGACGCCGAGGAGCTCGCGCGGCTCGTCCGCACGGTGGCGCCGGAGGCCGTCGTGCATCTCGCCGCGTTCGCCAATCCGGCCGCCGCCGAGCACGATCCGGCCGCGGCCTATCGCGTCAACGTCGGCGGCACGCTCGCGCTCCTCGGCGCCCTGCGCGCCCAGGCGCCGGGGGCGCGGCTCCTGCTCGTCAGCTCGTGTCTCGTCTACGGCGATGTGCCGCGTGCCGAGCCGCCCGTGGACGAGGCGGCGTCGGTCGCCCCGCGGACGGTCTACGGAGCGAGCAAGGCGGCGGCGGAGATCACGGCGCTCCAATGGGCGCGGGCCTACGGGCTCGACGTGGTGGTCGCGCGTCCCTTCAATCACACCGGTCCCGGGCAGGCGCCGAGCTACGTGTGTGCGGCCCTGGCGCGGCAGGTGGCGGCCATCGAGGCGGGGCGCCAGGAGCCCGTGCTGCACACCGGCAACCCCGACCCGGTGCGCGACCTGGTCGACGTGCGGGACGTCGCCGCCGCCTACCTGGCGCTGCTCGCGCGTGGCCGGCGCGGCACGGTCTACAACGTCTGCACGGGCGGCGGCAGCAGCGTCGCGGAGATCGTGGCGCAGCTGCGCACCCTCGCGCGGGTGCCGCTCACGGCCCGGATCGATCCGGCGCGGACGCGGCCCGGCGACGCCGAGCGCCTCGTCGGCAGCCCGGCCCGGATCGCGGCCGACACGGGCTGGCAGGCCCGCATCCCGCTCGCCGACACGCTCGCCGACGTGCTCGGCGAGTGGCGGGCCCGCCCGGACGCCTGAGCGGTCGCCCGGGCGCTGCCGCGCAGCCTCCGTGCTTGCTTGCCGGCTCGAGGGTCCGCGGGTATCCTCGCTGATCGCCGATGGAGGCCCAGCCCCGCACCCTCGAGCAGCTGCTACTGGATCAGGGGCGGATCAGCGCCGAGGATCTGCGCAAGGTCAAGCGTCTCCAGCAGGAGCGCGGCGAGCGCCTCGAGCGGCTCCTCCTCGATCTGGGCTTCATCTCCGAGGAGGACCTCCAGCCCCTGCTCGCGAGCCACCTCGGCGTCACCGTCGTCGCCCGCAAGGACTTCCCGAAGGAGCCCGTGCCCCTCGGGCGGCTGAACCTCAAGTACCTGCGGCGCGCCCGCGTCCTGCCGCTCGCGCAGAACAACGGCACGCTCGTCGTGGCCATGGCCGATCCGGCCGACTACTACGCCGTCCAGGCGCTCCAGATGGCCACCGGGCTGGCGATCGACACGCGGCTCGCGCGCGAGCGCGACGTCCTCGAGGCTCTCGAGAGCGCCTACGGCAACGGCGCTCCGGGCGACGCCAACGGCGCCCCCGACGCCGAGGGCGAGCTCGAGTTCATCGGCGAGGACGAGGAGGACGTGAACCACCTCCGCGACCTCGCCAGCGAGGCGCCGGTCATCCGGCTCGTGAACGTGCTCATCAACCGTGCCGTCGAGCAGCGCGCCTCGGACATCCACATCGAGCCGTTCGAGGAGGCGCTGAAGGTCCGCTACCGCATCGACGGCGTGCTGCACGACGTCGAGACGCCGCCGCGTCGCCTCCAGGCCGCCATCGTCTCGCGCATCAAGATCATGGCCAAGCTCAACATCGCCGAGCGCCGCCTGCCGCAGGACGGGCGCATCAAGCTGCGCATGATGGGCAAGGAGATCGACCTGCGCGTGTCGACGCTGCCGACGCTCTACGGCGAGAGCGTGGTCATGCGTATCCTCGACCGCTCGAGCATCGTCGTCGACCTCGAGCGCCTCGGCTTCCCGAGCGACACGCTGAAGGAGTTCGGGCAGCTGATCGAGCGCCCGTACGGCATGGTCCTCGTCACGGGGCCCACCGGGAGCGGCAAGACGACGACGCTCTACGGTGCGCTCGACAAGATCAACTCGCCCGACAAGAAGATCATCACCATCGAGGATCCGGTCGAGTACCAGCTCTTCGGGGTGAACCAGATCCACGTGAAGCCGCAGATCGGCCTCACGTTCGCGAACGGCTTGCGCTCCATCGTCCGCCAGGACCCCGACGTCATCATGATCGGTGAGATCCGCGATTACGAAACCGCGGAGATCGCCATCCAGGCGGCGCTCACGGGTCACCTCGTGTTCTCCACGTTGCACACGAACGACGCCGCCGGGGCGGTCTCGCGTCTGCTCGAGATGGGGGTCGAGAACTACCTCCTCGCGTCGGCGCTGCTCGGCGTCCTGGCGCAGCGGCTCGTGCGCCGGGTGTGCAAGCGCTGCGCGCAGCCGGTCGAGCTGGGTCCGGAGCTGCTCCACGAGATCGCGCCCCGGGGCGAGGCCGTGGGCGCGATGGAAGGGCGGGGCTGCGAGGAGTGCGCGCAGACCGGCTACCGCGGCCGCGGCGGCATCTACGAGCTGCTGCCGGTCGACGACGGCGTGAAGTCGCTCATCCTGGAGCGCGCCTCCTCCGGCAAGATCAAGGACTACGCCGTGACGCAGGGCATGCGCACCCTACGGGACGACGGCTGGCGCAGCGTCCGCGCCGGCACGACCACGGTCGCGGAGGTCGTGCGCGTCACCCAGGACGAGGTCTAGGACGCCTGCGCGCGTCGCAGCCACGCGCCCTGGTCGGCGGCGCGGGCCGGCGGTGAAGCTGGGTCGTGTCGATGTCGTCCAAGATGGCGATCCGACCGCCGCCCTCCCTCGCACGATTGCAACCCCACCTGGCCTCGACTATGGATTACCGAGTCTTTCCCCGCATTTAGGGGGCGAGCTCCAGAGATTTCGCCTTGGCACAGTTCCAGTACCGCGCCGCTGATCCCGAAGGGAAGGTCGTTGAGGGCACGATCGAGGCCGCCGAGATCTCGGCCGTCGTCGCGCGCCTGCAGGATCGCGGCCTCATGCCGATCAAGATCGGCGCGGCCGGCGCCGCGAAAGCCGCGTCGAGTGGGCCCCGTCTCTCGCTGCCGACGGTCTCGTTCCTGAACCGCCTCGGCACGAAGGACCTGCTCATCGTCACCCAGGAGCTGTCGACGCTGCTCTCGGCGGGCCTGCCGCTCGACCGCAGCCTCGCGACCCTCGCCGAGCTCGCCGACAAGCCGGCGTTGAAGGCGATCGTCAACGAGGTGCTGCAGTCGGTGCGCGGCGGCAAGGCGTTCGCCGACGCTCTCGCGCAGCACGCGTTCTTCCCGCCGATCTTCGTCAACATGGTGCGCGCGGGCGAGGCCGGCGGCTTCCTCGACGCGGTCATGGGGCGGCTCAACGAGTACTTCGAGCGTGCGCAGGAGGTGCGCGACGAAGCCCGCGCGGCGCTCGCCTATCCGATCGTCCTCACGCTGGCCATGGGCGCCTCGATGCTCGTGCTGCTCACCTACGTGCTGCCGAAGTTCACGACGCTCTTCACGGGCATGGGCAAGACGCTGCCGCTCTCCGCGCGGGTCGTCATGGCCGTGTCCGAGGGCGTACGGAGCTACTGGTGGCTCGGGCTGCTCGTCATCGGTCTCGTCGTCGCCGGCTTCCGCTACTGGGTACGCTCGCCCGCGGGCAGCTACGCCTGGGATCAGACGAAGCTGCGGATGGTCGTCTTCGGGACCGTGCTCCGCAAGATGGAGGTCGCGAAGATCGCGCGCACGCTCGGCACGCTGCTGAAGAGCGGCGTCCCGATGATCCAGGCGCTCGGCATCGTGAAGGAGGTCGCCGGCAATCAGGTGATCGCGCGGGCCGTCGCCGACATCGAGGTCGGCGTGCGGGAGGGTGCCGGCGTGTCCGAGCCGCTCGGCCGCTCCGGCGTGTTCCCGCCGCTCGCGATCCAGATGATCGCCGTCGGCGAGGAGACCGGTCGCCTCGACGACATGCTCCTCAAGGTGGCAGAGTACTTCGACCGCGAGGTGCGCGTGCGCGTGCAGCAGTTCACCCGCCTGCTCGAGCCCGTCCTCATCCTGGTCATGGGCAGCGCCGTGGGCTTCGTCGTCGTGTCGATGCTCTCGGCGATCTTCAGCGTCAACGATCTTCCGCTGTGACGAACGAGGGAACAATCATGCGACGATACCGCGCCCGTGCCCGCCAGGGCGGCTTCTCGCTCATCGAGATCATGGTCGTGATGGTGATCATCGGGCTGTTGATGGCGCTCGTCGGTCCCAACCTGATCGGCCGCTCCGAGAAGGCGAAGGTGCAGTCGGCGGCCATCCAGATCGAGCGTCTCGGCACCGTCCTCGACACCTACCGTCTCGACGTCGGCCGCTATCCGACGACCCAGGAGGGCCTCCAGGTCCTCGTGGTCCGGCCCATGGGGATCGACCGCTGGGACGGCCCGTACCTGAACAAGGGCGAGGTGCCGATGGATCCGTGGGGCCGGCCCTACCAGTATCGCAGCCCCGGCGAGGGCGGCCGCCCGTACGACCTCTGGTCGCTCGGGGCCGACGGCTCGCCCGGCGGCAGCGGCGAGGCCCGCGACATCACCAGTTGGGGAAGCTCGGGGTGAAGCAGCGCGGACGCCGGGGCGGCTTCACCGTCATCGAGATCCTGGTGGTCATGGTGATCATCGGGCTCGGGGTGGGGTTGGCCGTCCCCATGATCGAGGCGGGGTTCGACTCGCGCGAGGTCCGTCGCGCCGCCCGCCAGATCGCGTCGAGCATGCATCACTGCCGCAACGAGGCGATGTCGAAGGCCGAGCCGCAGGAGCTCGTGATCGACATCGAGCGCAACATGATCGCCACCACCGACTGGGGGAAGTGGGCGCAGCTGACCGACCGCGCCGTCATCGAGAAGGCCCTCGGCGGCACCATCCTCGGCAACGGGGCGGTCCAGATCCTCTGCTATCCCAACGGTGCCACCAGCGGCGCCGACGTCGTCATCGCGAGCCGGAAGGACCGGTCGCGCGATCGCCTGCGCATCCTCCTCGATCCGCTGATCGGCCGCGTCGAGGTCGGGGACGCCGCGTCGTGACCGCAAGGGGTCGGCGCGGATTCACGCTGCTCGAGGTCGCCATCGCGCTCGCCGTCCTGGGCGTCGGCCTGGTCTCGGTGATGCAGATCTTCAGCGGCGCGCTGCGCGTCCAGGACCGCGCCTCGCGCCAGACGAGGGTCGTGCTCGCGGCGCGGGCGGCGATGGATTCGCTGCTGCGCCGCCCCGGCGCCGCGCTGCCGCGCAGCGGCTCCTGCGAGCACGTCGGCCCGACCGCCGAGGGCTTCCAGCTCGAGCTCTGCGTCGCCGAGGCCGGCGCCGACGAGGGATTCACCAGCGACGACCTCGAGAGCGACGTCAACTTCAAGCCCATGGTCCTGCGCGTCTCCGTCGCCTGGCAGGACGGCACGTCGCCGAAGTCCTACGTGCTCGAGAGCCTGCGGCTCGTACCCGAGGATGTCTTCTCGTAGGCGCAGGACCCGCCGGGGCGTCGCGGCGTTCACGCTTCTCGAGGTCCTCCTCGCGATGGTGTGCCTCGTCATGGTGACCGCCATCTGCTACGGCGCGTTCCACCTCGGCATCCGTGCGCTCGAGCGCGGCGAGGTCGCCGTGGTGACGGCGCAGCGGCTGCGGGCGGCGAGCGACATCCTGATCCGGCAGATCAAGTCGGCCGGCTACTGCCTGCGCACCGAGGACGACGAGTTCCTGCCGTATTTCCGCGGCAACCAGACCTCGATGTCGTTCGTCACCGCCGCGGGGCTCGACGGCGGCGGCGGGCTCAAGAAGGTCGACATCTGGGTCGAGCCGGGCGAGCCCAACCGGCTCATGATGTCGGAGAGTGCGTTCTTCTCGCCCGACAGCCTCGGCGGCGGCGTCGAGCGCATCGCGTCCTCGCCGCCGCGTGCAGTCGTGCTGCTCGAGGGCTTCACCGACCTGCGCTTCGGCTACTACCTCTACGAAGGAGATCCGGAGGAGGACGCCAAGGCCGTCCCCTTGAGCAGCTGGGACGCGGTGAACGGCGACGAGGAGCAGGGTCTCGTGCCGTTCGCGGTGCGCATCCTGGTCGAGGGACTGCCGGGCATGGGCGGGGATCCGTGGGGCCACGAGATCCCGGTCATGATGGCCAGCTACTCGAGCGAGTTCGGCGACGGACCCTGCGACTCATTCTTCTACCCGGACCGGTTCACCGGCGAGGGCGTCGCCAGCGGCGCGGGATCCGGGGGGAACGGCGAGGGTGAGGGCGGCGAAGGCGGCGAGGGCGGGAACATCGGCGACGATGACGACGACGGGGGCGAAGAGTGACGCGCCCCCGCGACCGTCAGCGCGGCGTCGCGCTGCTCCTCGTGCTGTGGGTCTTCATGATCCTCGGCGTGCTGGCGCTCGACTTCTCCCGCTACATGCGCGACGACGCCATGGCATCGCTCAACCTGTCCGAGGAGACGCGCGGCTACTACCTCGCGATCGCGGGGATGCAGCAGGCCATCTACTACCACATGCTGAACGCCCGACAGCCCGCCGACATCGACGACGACGAGGACGGCACCACCGCGCTGCCCGCACGGGTGACGCCGGCGGACGGCGAGTGGCACCAGGGGACCATCTTCGGCGGCCGCTTCGAGGTGAAGCTGAGCGACGAGGAGGGACGCATCTCGATCAACAAGGCGCCCGACTGGATGCTGCGGAAGGTGATCATGAACCTCGCCCTCGGCGGCGACCTCACGCGCGGCGTCGGCCGTCGCGAGCAGGCGTCGATCGACGTCGTCGTCGACTCGATCCTCGACTGGCGCGACACCGACTCGGAGCAGCGCGGCCAGGGCGCCGAGCGCGGCTGGTACCTGGCCAACATGGGCTACGAGCCGAAGGACGGCTGGCTCGAGTCGATGGACGAGCTGCTGATGGTTCGCGGCGTCACGCCGGAGCTGTTCTACGGCGTCGACGGCTCGCCGGGGCTGCGCGACGTCTTCTCGGCGTCGGACGTCTTCGGCGGCGAGAGCCATGACGAGGGGCAGCGCCTGCACGCGAAGTCCCTCACCGCGCCGGTGCTCCAGGCGCTCCTCGGGCTGGATCCCGCCGCCGCCCAGGAGCTCGTCGCGCAGCGCGCCGACGACTTCACCGGCTTCGCGGAGCGCCTGAAGGTGCTGGCGCTCGCCGTCGACCCGAACCTCGCCGATATGATCGACACCAGCGACGCCCGCCGCGTGTTCCTCGAGGCCCGCGCCGACATCAGCCAGCCGCGCAATCAGGCTCGCATCGCCGCCCTCGTCCAGCTGCCGACGCCGGAGGAGGCCGAGGACCTCAAGTACCATCGCTGGTTCGACCGCGCGCCCTGGCAGGGGGCGCTGCCGTCCGCCGAGTTCGGCGATCCGGGGGTGCAGTGACCCTCGGCGAGCTGTCGCAGCGCCTGCGGCGCGCAGACTTCGTCGACGGGCTCGGCATCTACGTCGGGCCCCACGAGCTCGCGCTCGTCCACGTCACCAAGCGCCTCTTCCAGGTGTCGCTGCGCAGCAGCGCCGTGCAGCCGCTGCCGGGCGTCGACAAGCCGGACGAGCGGCGTCAGGCGCTCGTCCAGGCGGTGCTCGCCTATACGCGCGAGCAGAAGGTGGACCCCCGGCGGACGTACGTCTGCGTGCCGCGCGCCGAGGCGGCCTTCAACCGCGTCCTCTTGCCCGCGGCGGCGCGCGAGAACCTGGCCCAGGTGATCGAGTACGAGCTGGAGAACCTGATCCCGCTGCCCCGCGACGAGGTCTACTACGACTACTCGTCGCGCGATCACGGTGACGAGCGGCTCGAGGTGCTGCTCATGTGCATCCCGAAGCAGGTGGTGCAGGGCTACCTCGACGCACTCGAAGAGGCGCAGGTGCGACCGCGCGGGATCGTGCTGGCGTCCACGGCCATCGCCGACTTCCTCGCCTTCTGTCGCGGCGAGACCGACGCCTCGATCGGCATCCTGGTGACGGCGCCGGGCGCCACCGAGGTCGCGCTGATGAAGCACGGGCGTCTCGTCGCCAGCCAGCTCGTGCCGGAGGGCCGCGCCGGCGAGACGTCCGCCCTCGCGCGCTCGCTGTCCCGGCAGCTGGCCGAGGAGCAGCTCGACCCCGAGGAGGTGCCGCTCTACGCCTGGGCCCTCGCAAACGGTGCGGGGCCGGCGGCGGTGCTGCCCGGCGAGGCCGATCTGCTGCCGATGGCGCGCGGCCGCCTCGAGGCGCCCGAGCCGTTCTTCGAGCTGCGCGAGCCCGCGGTGCTGCCGGCGCTCGGCGCCGCGCTCGACGCCGTGCGCGAGGGCACCGTGCCCGTGAACCTGCTGCCCGCCGAGGGGCGCAAGGGGTACGACGAGGGGCTCTCGCTCGTGACCGTGGTGCTGGTCGCGCTCACCGCGGTCCTGCTCGTGGTCTGGGGCGCCAGCGCGCTCGTGAAGGACGTCTCGCTGCGCCGGCAGGTGCAGGCGCAGCTCGAGGCGGCCGAGCCGCAGGTGCGGGAGGTGAAGTCGCTCCAGAACGAGATCGAGCGCATCCAGAAGGAGGTCGACACGCTGAATGCGGGGCAGGACACGCACGTCACTCAGCTGCTGCGGGAGCTCACGGATCTGATTCCGCCGGACGCCTATCTCACCATGTTCAACTACCGCGCCGGCCGCATCACCATCGACGGCCAGGCGCGCAGCGCCTCCGATCTCATCACCGCCCTCGAGAAGTCGAGGCGCTTCCGCAACGTCACGTTCAGCTCGCCGACGACGAAGGCGGGCGACAAGGAGCGCTTCTCGATCGTGGCCGAGGTCGCGCGGGGCGGCGGCGAGCGGGGCAAGAGCAAGGGCGCCGTCGCGGAGGAGGAGTCGTGAAGGAGCGCCTCCAGGCCCTCTGGGGCAACGCCCGCACCTGGTACGCGGGACACTCGCCGCGCGACCAGCGCATCATCCTCGGTGTGATCGCCGCGACGGTGCTGTCGCTGATCTACGTCATGGTCGTCGTTCCGGTGCGGGACTTCCGGCAGAACGTCGCCGACGAGATCGCCGAGGGGCAGCAGCAGCTCCAGCGCTCCGCGCGGCTCATCGCGGCGCTCGACTCGCTGCGCGCCGAGCGCGAGGCCCTGAAGAAGCGCCTCACCCAGGCCCGCACGCGGCTTCTGCCCGGCACGAGCGGCACGCTCGGCGCGGCGGCGCTGCAGGAGCGCGCCAACGCCATCGCCTCGGAGAAGGGCGTCACCGTGCAGAGCACCCAGGTGATGCGTGAGGAGACGATCGATCCCTACCGCAAGGTCTCCGTGCGGCTCACGCTTTCGGGCGAGCTGAAGCCGTTCGCCGAGCTGCTCTCGGGCCTCGAGTTCGGCCAGCAGCTCGTCATCCCGTTCGTCGAGGTGACGCGTCGGGGCGCCATCGCCGGCGCGAAGGGCCCGCGGACCCTGTCGGCGACCGTCGAGGTCAACGGCTTCGTCCTCGCCGAGGCGCCGAAGGCCGACGACGGCGAGGGCGGTGCCGCCGCCGAGGGCGCGGCGCCGGTGCCGGAGGACGGGGCGGTAGGCGGACCGGAGGCGACGCCTCCGCCGGCCGCCGAGGCGGAGCCCAGCTGATGGGTCGCTGGGCGATCCTCAACGGACTACTCGGCCTGATCGTCCTGGTCCTCGGTCTCCAGATCGCCTGGACCTGGATGCGATCGGTGCCGCCCGTGGACTTCGCGCGCAGCGCCGGCGACGAGGTGCCGAGCGAGGGGGCGCCCGGCGCCGACCGGCCGCGTTCGCGGCGCGGCGGCTCCGATCGCATGCCCGCCCAGTCGCCGGCCATGCTCGTCACCGCGATCACGGCCAAGGATCTCTTCGACCCGAGCCGGCAGAAGGCGAGCGACGAGGTGAAGATCGTGGCGCCGAAGGAGGCCCCCCCGCCCCCGAATCTCACGATCGCCGGCATCCGCATCGTCGGCAAGGACCGCGAGGCGTTCATCACCGACGCCTCGGCCGGCAACCAGCAGAAGCGGATGCGCATCGGCGACGAGGTCGGCGGCTACACGGTGAAGACGATCGACCTCACCCGCGTGACGCTCGCTTCGAGCGCCGGCGACGTCGTGACGCTCTCCCTGTCGGTCGAGAAGGCGGGCGGCGGGGCTCCGAAACCCGGCGTGCCGGTCCCGGTCCGTCCTGGGGTGCCGGGCG
>JAHCID010000011.1 GCA_026129405.1 bacterium | reverse complement strand
GCGCACGTGGTGGCGCTCGGGGCGGCGGGGAGGGACGGTGCAGGCGCTCCTGCCCGCTGCTGACGCGGCCCACGCCGGACGGCTGCTCGCGCGGCACGCCGGCACGGCGGTCGTCGACTGCGCCGCGTGCGGCTTCGCGCACCTCGACCCGCTGCCCGACGCGGCGTCGCTGCGCGAGACCTATCGCCGGCACTACTACGACGCGGTGAAGCCCGACTACCTCGCGCGCGAGAGCAGCGAGCAGGGCTTCTGGCAGCTCGAGTACGACGACAAGCTCGATGCGATCGCGGCCCTGCGCGGCGGGAGGCGCGGTCGCCTCCTCGACGTCGGCTGCTCCGGCGGCTTCTTCCTCGCCCACGCCCGCCGCCGCGGCTGGGACGGGCTCGGGCTCGAGCCCTCGGCGCAGGCCGCGGCGCACGCGCGCGACCTCGGCGTGCCGGTGATCGAGGCGTTCTTCGAGGACGCCGACTGGGCGGGGCTCGGCCGCTTCGCGGCGGTGCACCTGAAGCTCGTGCTGGAGCACCTCGCCGATCCGGCGGCGCTCTTGCGCCGCGCCCGCGAGGTGCTGCTGCCGGACGGCGTGCTCTGTCTCCAGGTGCCGAACGACTTCAACGCGCTCCAGGCCGTCGTCCAGGAGACGCTGGCGGCGCCGCCCTGGTGGGTCGCGCCGCCGTACCACGTCAACTACTTCGACTTCGCGAGCCTCGGGCGCCTGTGCGCCCGCACCGGCTTCGCCGTCCGCGAGCAGTCCACCAACTTCCCGATGGAGCTGTTCCTCCTCATGGGGGAGCACTACGTCGGCGACGACCGCGTCGGCCGCGCCTGCCACCAGCGGCGCATGGCGCTCGATGCGCGCCTCGCCGCCGCCGGCCGCAACGATCTTCGCCGTGCCGCCTACGCCGCGCTCGCCGCGGCCGGGCTCGGGCGCGAGGTCATCGTCTGGGCGCAGCCCATGGAGAGCGCATGAACGAGCAGGTGATCCTGATCGGCCTCGACGGCGGTGAGCCGCAGCTCATCGACCGTCTCTTCCCCAGCTGTCCGAACCTGGCCCGCGTCGCGCGCGAGGGCGCGTGGGGCACCGTGTGCTCGACGCAGCCGCCGCTGTCGCCGCCCGCGTGGGCGACGCTCATGACCGGCGTCAACCCGGGGAAGCACGGCGTCTACGATTTCTACCACATGCCGTTCCGCACCCAGGGCAGCTATGCCCGCCGGCTGATCACGTCCGCGAACTGGCGTGCGCCCGCGCTGTGGGACCGCACGAGCGCACACGGCAAGCGCGCCGGCTTCGTCAACATGCCGATGTGCTGGCCGCCGCCGGCGGTCGACGGCTTCTTCGTCTCCGGCCTCGGCACGCCCGCGGGCGACGCCGCCTTCACGACGCCGCCGGCACTCGCGGGCGAGCTGCGGGACGCGATCCTCGAGCCCGGGGACGGCACGACGACGAACGACCCCGCGGCCTTCCTGGCGCGCTGCGCGGCGAGCGGCGCGTCGATGCTCGAGGTGAGCGAGCGCCTGTGGCAGCGCGAGAAGCTCGACCTCTTCTGCACGGCGCTGACCTTCCCCGATCGCTTCCAGCACCTCTTCTGGCGCGAGCTGCAGGGCGGCGAGCCGAGGGTGACGGAGGTGTGGCAGCGCTGGTGGTCGGCGTTCGACGCCTTCCTCGGCCGCGTGCTGGCGGCAACCGAGGCGCACGGTGGCACCGTGCTCCTCTTCTCCGACCACGGCTTCGGCCCGGTCGACCGCTACTTCCACGTGAACCGCTGGCTCGCGCAGCGCGGCTACCTCGAGCTGCGCGATCGCAATCGCCTGGGCTCGCCGGACGGGCTCCTCACCTCGATCGACTGGCAGCGCACGCTGGCCTACGGGCTCGGCGAGTACGGCGAGCTGCGGCTCAACCTGCGCGGCCGCGAGCCGCACGGCGTCGTGCTGCCGGGGACGAACGCCCGCGCGCTGCGCGTGGCGCTGACGACCGAGCTCTATCGCCTCGAGGACGAGCAGGGGCTCGTCGTCGACGAGGTGCTGGAGGCCGACCGCGTCTACCACGGCCCCTACGCCGGCGAGGCGCCCGACCTCCTCTTCCAGCTGCGCGACCACCGCGTGCTGTGCTGGATCGACGGTCGCGGCAACGATCTCATCGATCCCGACGGACCGCTCTTCGAGGCCGCCTCGGGGCCGCAGCACTACCGCGGCGCGCATCGGCCGTTCGGGCTCCTCGGGGCCTGGGGCTCGGCGGTGCGCGCGGGCGCACCGGCGCTCGGCGCCAAGGCGCAGGACCTCTGCCCGACGGTGCTCCATCTCCTCGGGCTGCCGCTCGATCGCGACCTCGACGGCCGCATCCTGCGCGAGATGCTGACCGCGGAGCACGCCGAGCGCGCGCCCCGCTACGAGCAGGGCGTCGCCGTCGCCACGCGCGGCACCCGCGACCGCTACGAGCCGGAGGAGGAGGAGGCCATCGCCCGCCAGCTCCGCCAGCTCGGCTACCTCGAGTGAGGGGATCATGCGGACTGCCGCCGTCGTCCAGTGCACCTTCTCGAACCTGCTCTCGCGGGACCCCACGCTCGCGCGCCGCGCCGGCGCGGAAGGCGCGCCGGACGACGATCCCACGCACTACGTGATCGCGCCGCTCGGGCGCTGCGCCCGCGTCGACGCGGTCGTCCTGGCGGTGCCCGACCTGCCCGAGAACCGGCCGTTCGACGCCCTCGCGACGCGCTGGGAGGCCACGTGCGTCCCGGGCGAGGAGTACGACGTCACGGCGCGCCTGCTGCGCGCCGCGCGCGCGGCGGGGGCCGACGCCATCGTGCGCGTGCTGCTGCACCGCTTCTACCTCGACCCCGAGCTGGTCGATCGCTGCGTCGCGCTGCTGGAGAGCGCCCGGGCCGACTACGTGAATCTGCCCGTCGACTTCAACATCAACTTCGGCGGCGACGTCCTGCGCACCGACGCGCTGGCGCGCGCCCATGCGCAGATCCAGGCGATCGCGGATGCGCACGAGCGTGCCCGCTACCTCTTCCGGCCCTGGCATTTCATGGAGACGCACCC
The DNA here is from genome assembly GCA_026129405.1 of bacterium. NCBI lineage: Bacteria > bacterium. The sequence continues at coordinate 131,730 of JAHCID010000011.1, read as the reverse complement.
CGAGGCGTTCCGCGTCGTCACCTGCGAGGACGTGCCGACCTATCCGTCCGAGCAGGTGGAGGCGATCCGCATGCGGGCGAACTGGTCGGAGCGCTCGCGCTACGGCGACGACTTCCAGGCCTCGGAGTACCATCCGATCGGGGCGCTGCTCGCGCCCGACGACCGCGTCCTCGACCTGGCCTGCGGCTACGGCGAGTCGACCGCGATCCTCGGCCAGTACTGCTGGAGCGTGGTCGGCGTCGACCGCGACGCCGCGCTGGTCGCCGAGGCGCGCCGCCGCTTCGGCCGCAAGCCGCACCTCCAGTTCGTGGAGGCCGACGCCGAGACCTTCGTCTGGCCGGGCGAGCCGTTCGACGTCGTCGTCAGCCTGCACACGCTCGAGCACGTCGCACGCGACCGCGCCATGCTGGTGAACGCGCGCAACATGCTGCGCCCCGGCGGCCGCCTCATCCTCGAGGTCCCGCTCGCGACGCGCCGGCCGTTCCCGGTGCCGCACAACCCGCACCACCTGCGCGAGTACACGCGCATGGAGATCGAGACGCTGGTGTCGGGCGCCGGCTTCGTCATCGAGGGCGCGCGCGGCATGAGCCGCGGCATCTACACGACGCCCGAGCTGGCGCGCGAGGCGATCCAGCTCCACTGCCGCAAGCCCGACGCCGCGCTCTGGGTGCACGAGCCCGGCGAGCAGGCGCTGCAGGACGAGGCGACGGCGATCCGCCGCCTGACGCTGGAGGCGATCGCCGCGGCCGGCTCCGGGCACCCGGGCGGCGCGCTCTCGTGCGCCGAGATCCTGGCCTGCCTCTACTTCGAGCCCGATCCGGCGCTGCGCGTGACCTGGAGCCGCGAGACGCACGACCGCAACCGCTTCGTCCTCTCGAAGGGCCACGCGGCGCCGGCCTGGTACGCCGCGCTCCATCGCGCCGGCATCCTGCCGTCGCCGGTGGGTGGGCTGCGCCAGCTGGATACGCCGTTCCCGGGCCATCCGGAGCGCGGCACGCCCGGCGTGGACATGCCCTCGGGCTCGCTCGGCAACGGGCTCTCGATCGGCGTCGGCATGACCCTCGGCCTGCGCCACCAGCGGCGGGACCGCCGCGTCTACGTGCTCCTCGGCGACGGCGACCTCGACGAGGGCGCCACCTGGGAGGCGGTGATGTACGCCGCCCATCACGGGCTCGGCGGCCTCACGGCGATCGTCGACGCCAACGGGCGCCAGGGCGAGGCCGACACCGCCTGCGTGCTCGACCTCGAGCCGCTGCCCGAGAAGTTCCGCGCCTTCGGCTGGCAGGCGCTCGAGATCCACGGCCACGACGTGCCGTCGATCCGCCGCGCGCTGCGCACGGCGGCGGCGACGCCGGAGCGGCCGACGGTGATCGTCGCCCGCACCGTGAAGGGGAAGGGCGTGTCGTTCATGGAGGACGTGCAGCGCTGGCACGGCAGCTGCGCGCCGACGCCGGACGAGCTGCAGCGCGCGCTCGCCGAGCTCGGCCGCACCGCCGCCGCGGCGGCGTTCCAGCACGCGGGAGGGTTCCATGCCTGAGCCCGTCTCTCTGCGCGAAGCCTTCGGGCGCACGCTCGTCGACGCCGGCCGGCGTCGCAGCGACTTCGTCGTCCTCGACGCCGACGTCGCCGGCGGCACCGGCACGCACCACTTCCGCGACGCCTTCCCCGACCGCTTCTGGGACTTCGGCATCGCCGAGCAGAACATGATGGCCGCCGCCGCCGGCGTCGCGGCGACCGGCCTCAAGGTGGTGGCGACGTCGTTCGCCGTGTTCGCGACCCTGCGCGCCTGCGAGCAGCTGCGCACGTTCGTGGCCTATCCGCGGCTCGACGTGAAGGTGGCCGGCAGCCACTGCGGGCTCGACGTCGGACCCGACGGCGCCACCGCACAGGCGCTGGAGGACCTCGCCGTCACGCGCGCGATCCCGAACCTGACGGTGGTCGTCCCCGGCGACCCGGTCGAGATGGCGCAGGCCGTCGAGGCGATCCTCGACCACCCCGGCCCGGTCTACCTGCGCACGGGACGCAGCCCGGTGCCGGTGCTGTTCGACGCCGCCTCGCACCGCTTCGCGCTCGGCCGCGGGCAGGTGCTGGAGGACGGCGACGACGTCACGCTGGTCGCCTGCGGCACGATGCTGCATCGGGCGCTGCAGGCGGCGACGGCGCTGCGGCGCGAGGGCATCCGCGCGCGGGTCGTCAATCTGCCGACGCTGAAGCCGCTCGACGAGGAGCTGCTGGTGGAGTCGGCGGCGCGCACCGGCGCGATCGTCACCTGCGAGGACCATTCGGTGATCGGCGGGCTCGGCAGCGCCGTGGCCGAGACCCTGGGACGCCGGCGGCCGACGCCGCTGGCGATGGTGGGGGTACAGGACCGCTTCGGCGCCTCGGGGGATCCGACCGCGCTGGCGCAGCGGTTCGGAATCGACGCTGCCTCGGTGGCGGCGGCTGCGCGCGAGCTCGCGCGCACGAAGGAGGCACGACGATGCGCATGAACGGCAACGGAGCGGGACGCGCCCACGGTCGCACCGAGCGGCTTTCGGGGCGGCGCGTGGTGGTCACCGGCGGCAGCCGCGGCATCGGCCGCGGCATCGCGCTCGCCTGCGCGCGCGCGGGGGCGGCGGTCGGCATCACCTACCACACGCAGGCCGACGCCGCGGCCGAGGTCACGGACCTGATCCGCGCCGAGGGCGGCACCGCGATCGCGGCGCCGATGGACGTCCGCGACCGCCAGAGCGTGCGCGCCGGGCTCACCGCGCTGGCGCGCGAGCTGGGCGGCCTCGACGTGCTGGTGAACAACGCCGGCGTCAACAAGCCGTGCGACTTCGACCTCATCACCGACGCCGACTGGGACGAGATCGTCGCCGTCAACCTGCGCGGCCCGTTCCTGTGCACGCAGGAGGCGCTCGCCTTCCTGCGCGAGGGCGGGGCGGTGATCAACGTCGGCTCGGTCAGCGGCCAGTACGGCGGCCCGCGCACGGCGCACTACGCCGCCTCGAAGGGCGGGCTGATCGCGCTCACGCAGTGCTGCGCCCGCTTCCTCGCGCCGCGCGGCGTGCGCTGCAACCTCGTGTCGCCGGGCCTCGTGCGCTCGGAGATGGCGGCGGCGGGGCTCTCGGGGCTGCCGTCGCAGATCCGCGACGGCATCCTCCTCGGTCGCCTCGGCGAGGTCGACGAGGTGGCGCACGCGGTCGTGTTCCTCGCCTCGGCGGAGGCCTCGTACGTCACCGGCCAGACGATGAACGTCAATGGCGGCCTCTACTTCTAGCGCGCCGCGCACCCTCCTCGTGGTGTCGGGGGGGCGCGAGGCGGTGCCCGCGATCGCGGTCGCGCGCCGCATGGGGCTGCGCGTGGTGGTCTCGGACGGCGCGCCCGACGCGCCCGGCTTCCGTCACGCCGACGCCGGCATCCTCGCCAGCACGTACGACCCCGAGGCGACGGCCCAGGGTGCGCGCGCGTTCGCGATGCGCCACCGGCTCGACGGCGTGCTCGCGGTCGCGTCCGACGTGCCGGTGACCGTGGCGGCGGTGGCCGAGTCGCTCGGGCTGCCCGGGCCGTCGATGGCGAGCGCGCGGCTGGCGTCCGACAAGCTCGCCATGAAGGACGCGCTGCGTGCGGCGGGGGTGGCCGTGCCGTGGTACGCGCCGGTGCCGTCGCCGGCGGTGCTGCTCGATCTCGCGTCGCGGGTGGCGATGCCCCTCATCGTGAAGCCGGTCGACAGCCGCGGCGCGCGCGGCGTCGTGCGCCTGCTGCCGCGCATCGATCCCGTCTGGGCGTTCCACCAGGCGCAGGCCGAGTCGCCGACCCGGCGGGTGATGGTCGAGGAGTACGTCCCCGGCCCGCAGCTCAGCACGGAGTCGGCCGTGATCGACGGCCGCGCGATCACGGTCGGCCGCTCGGACCGCAACTACGCGCTGCTCGACCGCTTCGCGCCGTTCGTCATCGAGAACGGCGGCGAGCTGCCGTCGGTGCTGCCGCCGGCGACGCTGGCGGCGATCGACGCGCTGGTGGGCGAGGCGGCGGCGGCGCTCGGGGTGACGCACGGGACGGTGAAGGGCGACATCGTCGTCGGCGACGGCGGACCGATGGTGATCGAGCTCGCGGTGCGGCTCTCGGGCGGCTACTTCTGCACCCACGAGATCCCGCTCGCGACCGGCGTCGACTTCGTCGAGGCCGCGATCCGCCTGGCCCTGGGCGAGCGGCCCGCGCCGGCCGACCTGGAGCCGCGCTGCGCGCGCGGCGTCGCCCAGCGCTGGCTCTTCCCGCCGCCGGGGACCGTCACCGGCATCGAGGGCGTGGAGGCGGCGCGTGCGGCCGAGGGCGTCGAGCTGCTGGAGGTGACGACGTCGCCCGGCACCGTCGTGCGGCCGATGACGAGCCACGTGTGCCGCGCCGGCGTCGTCATCACCGTCGGCGACACGCGCGAGGAGGCGGTCGCGCGGGCGAACGCGGCGATCGCGCGCGTCCGCGTCGTCACCCAGACCGTGCACGCGCCGCCGAGCGCCGCGCTCCACTGACACCCATGCGCCTCGACCTCTTCACCGCCTTCCACCTGAACCTCGACTTCTCCTGCGTCGCGCCGGAGGACGCGGGGCGCGTGCTCGACCGCTGCGTGTGGCCGCTCGTCGACCTGCTGCAGACGCCGGGCGTGGCGCTCGGGCTGGAGGTGCCGGCGAGCTCGCTTTCGCTGCTGGCGGCGCTCGACCCGCTGCTGCTGGACGCGATCCGCGCCGCGATCGCCGCCGGCCGGCTCGAGCTGGTGGGCTCCGGGCTGGCGCAGGTGATCCTGCCGCTGGTGCCCGCCGCCGTCGGGGCGCACGACCTGCGCCGCGGCCGGGACGTCTATCGCGAGCTCCTGGGGGCCGCGCCGCGCGTCGCCTATCTGCACGAGCAGACGTACGCCGCCGGCCTCGTGCCGCTCTATCGCGAGGCGGGCTACGAGGCGCTGATCGCCGAGTGGGAGAACCCGGCGAGCGCACACGGCTGGCCGGGCGAGCGCCGCTACCGCGCGGCCTGGATCGCCGGGACGAACGGAAGCCGTATCGCGGGCCTGTGGAACTCGTCGGTCGTCTTCCAGCGCGTGCAGCGCTTCGCGCACGGCGAGATCGATCTCGACGAGGTGGTGGCGCTGCTCGCGTCGCACGTCGGCGCGGCGGCGCCGCGGGCGCTGTGCCTCTACGGCAACGACGCCGAGGTGTTCGACCATCGGCCCGGCAGCGGCGCGCTGCGCTACGGCAGCGGGCCGCAGGGCGAGTGGGAGCGGCTCGGCGTCCTCGTGCGCGCCCTGGCGGCGGATCCGCGCTTCGCACTGGTGACGCCGTCGGCGGCGCTGGCCGCGCACCCGCCGGTGGGCGAGCCGCTGCGCCTGGAGTCGGCCGACGCGCCGCTGCCGGCGAAGAAGCAGGCAAAGTACAACGTCACGCGCTGGGCGGTGTGCGGGCGCGACAACGTGCGCCGCAACGCGCGCTGCCACGCGCTCGCGCGCCGGCTCGACGTCGCCGAGGCGCTGGCGCGCGCGGCCGGCGGTGCCGGCGTCGGCGAGGGCGACGTCGGCCGCTGCCGCGACGCGCTCGGCCGCCTGTGGGGAAGCGATCTCCGCACCCACACCACCGACGCGCGGCACGACGACGCGGCCGCTCGCCTGGGGGCACTCGCGGCGTCGGTCGACGCCGTGCTGGGCCGCCTGGAGGCGCCGCTCGCCCCGCCCGCGCCCGACGCCGTCGTGCTGTTCAATCCGCACCCGTTCGCCTGGACGGCGCAGCCGTTCGCGACCACGCTCGCCTGGCCGCCCGGCGTGGTGCGGGGCGGGCTCGCGCTGCTGGACGAGCAGGGGCGGCGCGTCCCGTCGCAGCTCGAGGAGGTGGAGACCCATCGCGACGGCAGCCTGCGCCGGGCGGTGGTCGTCCTCGCGCCGACGCTGCCCGCGCTGGGGACGCTGCGCCTGCGCTGCACGAGCGCGCCCGCGCCGGCGGAGGCGGGGCCGGCGCCCGAGCGCCTCGACACCGCGTCGACGACGCTGGTGCTCTCGGCCCGCCGCGGCGCCGCCGTGCGCGCCCTCGGGTTCCCGCACCTGGGCGCCGCGCCGCTCGCGGGCACCGTGCCGCAGGGCGCCTTCGATCCGATCGAGCTGGCCGCCGACTGGTACACCGGCCACCTCGTCCTGCACGACGCCGCCGGCGCCAAGCACACCGACCTCGAGCCGGTGGCGCTGCGCTACGCCGCGCCGCCGAGCGCATGCCCGATCCGGGTCCCGGTCGTCGCGCGCCTCGGCGGGCCGTGGGGCGAGTGCTGGAAGACGGTGTGGGCGTATCGCGACGTGCCGCGCGTCGACGTCCGCTACCACCTCGTGCTGCGCGACCAGCGCCCGCGCTCCCTGCGCCTCGGCGTGCTGACGCTCGCGCCCGACGCCTTCGCGCCCGGAGCGCTGCGCTACGCGACCGTCAACGGCGGCCGCGACGTCGAGACCTTCGCGCTCGGCGACGCCCGCGTCGGCCACGGCGATCCGGTGTCGTTCGGGGTGACGGCGCGCGCCTGCCTGGGTGCGACCGAGGGCTGGGTCGACGTCGGCGACGCCGCCCGCGGCGTCACGATGGCGTGGGACCCGAGCCGGGTGGCCCCGGCGCCGATGGTGCAGCACACGCCGGCGGGCGACCGCGCCCTGACGCGCGTATCGCTCTCGCTCGCCGAGAGCGACGAGACCGCGGCGCCGCACTTTCGCGGCCACACGACGCTGACGGTGTCGTATCTCGGGCGCGGTGCCGACCCGGCGGAGATGCGCCGCCAGGCGATCCAGGCGGCGTCGGGGCTGCACGTCGTGCGCCGCCGCGCCGCCCCGTCCCTGATGTCTTCTGCGGAGGTGTTCGCGTGAGTCGACGGTGGGCTTCGTTGGCGGAGGCGCGCGCGCGCGAGCTCCTGGAGGGCGCGATCGGCGGTCCGGCGCTGGTGCGCGAGACCGCGACCGGCTTCGGCTGCCGCCTGCCGCGGCTCGACGGCAACGGGCCGTTCGCGGCCGTGGTCGACTGCGCGCGGCCGGAGGAGCCCGACGACCACGCGCGCCGGCTGGCGACCTTGCTCGGCGCCTGCGCCCCGGTGGCGACGGTGGCGCTCGTCGCCTGCGGCGGCGACGCCGGCGCGCTGCCGGGGGCGGGACCGCGCACGCTGCCGCAGGTCGAGACGACGCTCGCCGCCGCCGGCTTCCGCGTCGTGCGTCGCACGCCGTTCGATCTGCTCGGGCTGTGCTCGCCCTGGCGCCGCCTGCTCGGGGCGGAGACGCGGCGCGTGCTGGACGAGCTCGACCTGCACCTCGGCCATCCGGCGGTGCGGGCGGCGGTGCGCCTCGTCGAGCGTCATGTGACGGCCGCGCTCGATCCGAGCCAGGCGGCGCGCGTGCTGGTCGTCGGCGTCCGCGGCGACGTGGTGCAGTTCGCGGAGACGCCGCGCGGCCTCGCCGCGCCGGCGCTGCACGAGTCGGCGCGCGTGCTGATCCACGACGACGCCGTGGTGCGCGCGCTCGCCTTCGTCGATGCGGAGCTGCTCGCGCTCCCGGGCGTCGACCTCGATCTGGTCGGCTGGCTGCGGGGGCTCGCCATGGACCCGGCCGGCGAGGCGGCGCTGCGCGCGTTGCTGCGGGCACGCAAGCGCTGGTGGCAGCCCGAGCTCGAGGCGCAACGCCTCCACGAGGCGGCGACCCACCGGCTCGCGCGCCGGGCGATCGCGGCGCTCGGGCCCGGGCCCGCGGAGCTGCCGGACCTCGGGGAGACCCTGGAGTACGACCTCGTCGCCGCGTTCGGGGAAGCGCTCGACCGCTGCATCCGGGAGGAGCTGTGAAGCCGCTCGTCTTTCTCTCGTGGGGCAACACGCTGACCCCGCTGGCCCCGATCCTCGCCCGCTCCTGCACGCTGGTCGTGCCCGACCCGGCGATCGCCGAGCGGCTCGTGGCCGGCGGCATGGACGCCGTGCCGTGGACGGCGTTCGGCGATGCGGCTCGCGCCGCGGCGATTCCCGCCCAGGCAGCGGCGCTGGCGCGCGAGGGCGTGGAGCGCCTCTGCACGCGCCGCTTCGCCTACCGCGGCCGGGATCGCACGCCCGCCGTCGTGCAGGCGGCGGCCGGCGTGCTCGAGCGCCGCCTCGCCGAGCAGCTCGTGGTGGCCGATCTCGGTCGCGGCATGGCCGCGACCGGCCGGCTCGCCGCCGTGCTCGTGCACGAGGACGTCACGCCCGTCGTGCGCGCGCTGCTCTCGGCGACGGCGCGCGCGGGCGTGCCGAGCGTGCACGTCCCGCACGGCGTGTACGTGGCCGAGCGGCTCGTCGGCGCCGACGTGCACGGCAGCGTGTGCAGCGACGTCGTGGCGGTGTGCGGCCCGCAGCAGCGGGCGTGGTTCCGGTCGCGCGGCCTGTCCGCGGATCGCGTCGTCGTCACCGGCAACCCGGCCTGGGACCGCCTCTGCGATCGTCGCCGCGACGACTTCCCCGCGCTCGGCCTCCCGCCGGGTCCGGTCGTGACCGTGGCCACGTCGTGGCTCGGCCGCGGCGTCGCCGAGGACGGCTTCGTCGGCGTGCAGCATGCGCGCTGGACGCGCGCGGCGATGGAGGGGGTCGCGCGCCTGCGCGCGCGGCACGGCGATCTGCGTTTCGTGCTGAAGCTGCATCCGAGCGCGCCCGCGGGCGAGGAGGAGCGGCTCGTGCGCCTGGCCGTCGAAGCCGACGCGCCGCCCGATCGCGTCGTGCGCGGCGACGCCGTCCCGGTGCTCGCGCGCACGGACGTCCTCGTGACCCTGCCGTCGACCATCGCCGTCGAGGCGATCCTGCTCGGCACGCCCGTCGTCGCGCCGGAGTTCGAGTACGCCGGCGACGCCGTGCGCTCGGTGGCCGCGAGCGGTGCGGCGGTGGCCGAGGCGGCGGCGGCGCTGCTCCGGGACCCGGACGCCCGCGCCGCGTTCGCGCGTGCGCGCGTCGCGTTCTGCGCCGACTACGCCGGCCCCGCCGACGGCCGCGCCGCCGAGCGCGTCGCGGCGCTCGCCCTCGACCTCGCCGCGCGCGCGACCCGCCGTCGGCCGGTGGTCGGCGCCGGTGGCCGTCGAGCGTCCGACCTGGTGGCCCGCGCCCGGGCCTGACGGCCGCCGGGCGCTGGAACGACGTGGTCGCCGCCATCGACGCGCCGGCGATCGCCAGCGCGCCCGCCGCCGACCACGGCGCGCTCTGGACGCTGCGCGGCGAGGCGCTCGCGCCTCGGCCGCGGCGCGGAGGCCGAGCCCTGCTTCCGCACGGCGCTGGGCGCCGGCGGCGGCGCGAGCGCGCAGGCCGGCCTCGGCCTCGTGCTGATCGAGCGCGGCGCCCACGGCGAGGCCGAGGACGCGCTGCACACGGCGGCGCGGCTCGACCCGGCCCTCGACTGGGCCTGGTGCGGGCTCGGCGTCCTCGCCGCGCTGCGCGGCCAGGCCGAGGAGGCACGGCGGCTTCTCGCCGAGGCGCTGCGCCTCAACCCGACCAACCCCGACGCGCGCAGCGCCCTCGCGGCGCTGGGCGGGTGAAGGCCGAAGGCCTACACCGCGAACCGCCACGCCGCGCCGTCGGCGACGATGCGTCCCGCCGTCGGCGCCGCGAAGTGGGTACCGAGCACCAGGGTGGCCGCCGCCGCGTGCTCGGCGAGGAAGGCGCGGCGGGTGGCGCGGCCGCGCTCCGGGTCGACGTCGAAGTTGCTGGCCCAGTCGGGCTCGGCGCACTGCACGGGGTGGTGCATGACGTCGCCGGTGATGACGGCGCCGTCGCCGAGACACACGCTCACGTGGCCCGGCGTGTGCCCGGGCGTGGCCACCAGGCGGACGGCGTCGGTGATCGCGTGGTCGGTCGCGACCAGGTCGGCGAGCCCCGCGTCGACGACGGGGCGCACCGAGTCGCCGACCACGTCGCCCTCGGGCATCGGCGGCTGCGCCGACCAGTGCGCCCACTCGCCGCGTACGAAGAGGTAGCGCGCGTTCGGGAAGGTCGGCACCCAGCCGGCGCCGTCCCAGGTCGTGTTCCAGCCGACGTGGTCGACGTGCAGGTGGGTGCAGACGACGGTGTCGATCGACTCGCGCGGGAAGCCGGCGGCGGCGAGGTCGTGCAGGAACGGGCCCTGGCGCCGATTCCAGGCGGCGACCGTGCGCGGCTTGTCGTTGCCGACGCAGGTGTCGACGACGATGCGCCGGCCCGCGTGCTCGACGACCAGCGCCTGCACCGCGGCGACGAGCTGTCCGCGCGCGTCGACGAAGTGCGGGCGCAGCCACGCGTGCCGCCCGAGCGCCTCGGGCGTCGCCTTCGCGAACAGCCACGGGGCCGGCGTCGGCACCTCGCTCTCCACGATGCGGGTGACGGTGATCTCGCCGATCTGCCAGCGCTGCATGCGCGCCCCGTAGCAGAGTCGATCGGCGCCGGCGAGTTTTGCCGGTCGCGCGAAGCGTGCTAACCGGGCCGCGGCCCGATCGGGGCCGGGAGGCATCATGCTGCGGAGAGCGGGAACGGTGGCGCTGGCCGGCATGCTCGTCGTCACGACGACGGTCGGCTGCGCGAACATGGGCGACTCGATCGGCACCAAGACCGCCATCGGCGGCCTCGGCGGTGCGGCGGCGGGCGGGCTCATCGGCGCGGCGGCGGGCGGCGGCGGCGCGGGCATCGCGGCCGGCGTCATTCTGGGCGGCCTCCTCGGCGGCGCGGTCGGCAACTATCTCGACCAGCGCGATCGCCAGCTCGCGGCGCAGACCGCGCAGCGCTCGCTCGAGACCGCGCCCTCGGGCAGCACGACGGCGTGGAAGAACCCCGACAACGGCAACTCCGGCACCGTGACGCCGAACCGCACCTATCAGACCGCGAGCGGCCAGTACTGCCGCGAGTACACGCAGACGATCACGGTCGGCGGCAAGAAGCAGACCTCGTACGGCACCGCCTGCCGGCAGCCCGACGGCCAGTGGAAGATCGTCGGCTGAGCGGGGGAGGGCGAGCGATGCGACACACGACGATGGCACTGGGAGCGCTCCTCGCCGCCGCCACCCTGGCGGTCGCGGCGGAGCCGGAGATCACGACGACGGGTCCGGCGACGGCGATGGAGCAGGCCGACCGCAACCAGGACGGCGTCATCGACCACGCCGAGTACCACGACCGCCAGGCGGACGTGTTCTTCCTCCTCGACGTCGACAAGGACGGCAAGCTCACCGCGACCGAGCTGGGTGAGGTCGACACCGACCGCTTCGTCGCCGCCGACGAGAACAAGGACGGCACGCTCTCGCTGCGCGAGTTCACCGCGGCGCGCTTCAAGGACTTCGACGCCGCGGACGCCGACGACGACGAGGTGCTGACCGCGGTCGAGATCGACGCGGCGGCGGCGAAGGGCGGCACGAAGAAGTAGCGGGTGACGGCGAGGAGACGACGGCGCATGGAGTGGGTGCTCGCCGTCGTCGCGGCGTATCTCGCGCTGGCCTACGTCGTCCTGCCGGCCTGCTGGCGGCACTATCAGCATCTCCCCGCCATGGAGGACCTGCCCACCTGCACGCGCACGGCGGGCGGCATCCAGGGCGATCCGCTGAACGTCGCGCTGATCGGCACCGCGGACGAGGTGCAGCGTGCGTTCGCGGCGGCCGGGTGGTCACCGGCGGCGGCGCTGGGCGTGCGCAGCGATCTCGGCATCGCCGCCAGCGTGCTGCTCGATCGGCCGGATCCGACGGCGCCCGTCAGCACGCTGGTCCTCTGGGGCCGCAAGCAGGATCTGGCCTTCGAGAGGGAGGTCGGCCGCAGCGCGCGGCGGCGCAACCACGTGCGCTTCTGGCGCTCCGATCTGCGCGAGCGCGGCGACCGTCCGGTCTGGGTCGGCGCCGCGACCCGCGACGACCGCGTCGAGCTGTCGCGCCGCACCGGCCAGATCACGCACGGCATCGACGGCGACATCGACGCCGAGCGCGCCTTCCTCGTGAACGGCCTCGACGCGGCCGGGCAGCTGGCCGAGGTCTTCTCCGTCACCGGCATCGGCCCGACCCTGAACGGCCGCAACGGCGGCGGCGACCGCTACTGGACCGACGGCGACATGTGGGTCGGCGTGCTGGCGCCGCAGACCGAAGCCGGGCGCGGCCCTGCGCAGCGGCTGCCGAGCCCGCAGCTGGTGCAGGTGAAGAACACGCTCTGGGCGTGGCTCGGGTCGCAGGTGGGGGCGGGCGGCACGGCGCCGGCGGAGTAGCCCCGACTTTTGGCGGGGTGGGGTGGCACCTGCGCATGGCGTCGCATCGGCGTCGCCGAGAGCCCTCGCGTCTACGACAGTCGGGCTTGGCCGCTGTCTTGCTGGTCAGGGCGTGCTCCGTTGCGCGGTTACGTTGGTGCTCGCTCTCGCGTCCCCCGTGCTCGCGTGGCAGTGGGATGCGCCGCAGCCGGCCGAAGGCTGCAGCTATGCGGCCGGGCCGCCGGCGACGGCGGGTGGGGACGTATTCGTGCCGTACCTCGACCGTCCGTCCTGCTCGGAGCGCGCTCGCACGCTGCGCGTCCAGACCCTCGACGTCGCCAGCGGCATGCCCCGATGGACCTGGGGGCTGGACGGCGGGGGCGGCTGCGCCTCGGGCGGGATCGTCGGCGTCATCGGCGGCGACCCGATCGTCGGCGCGGACACGTGGGCCTGCGAGGTCCGGGAGTACGCGACGCAGTTTGCCGTTCGCCTCGACGGCGCGACCGGCGTCGAGCGCTGGCGGTATCCGCGCCGCGCGTGGGCCCTCCACGGAGGCGCCGTGATCGCCGCCTCCGGTGAGGTCGTGTCCCGCCTCGACGGCGACACGGGCGAGGAGGTTTGGGCGCGGGCGTTCGACCAGGTCACCGTGACGTTCGTCGGCATCGGTTCCGGCGTCGTCGTCGTTGAGCTCTGGGGCGACTACACGGGCATCCGGACGCTCGTTCGGCTGGACGCCGGCGACGGGACGGAGCTGTCACGGGCGGATATCGGGACGCTGCGGGTGCTCGGACTCGACCGCGCCGGCCATCTGCTCGCCCGCGCGGCCAACCCGGACGGCGGCGTGGTATCGCTCGAGGCGACGACGGGAGTGGAGCGGTGGCGGTTCCCGTACACGTCCTGGTGGCCGGACATCCTCGTCGGCTCGAGCGTGGTGGTCGCCCCGGATGGAACCCTGCTGCTGCCGGGCAGCCCGCCGTACGAGCGCGCCGCGGACCTCGGCGTCCTCGCGCTCGACGCGGACACGGGGCGCGAGCGCTGGCGCTGGAGCATGGATGGCGGCATGGACACGTGGGACTGGAACCGTTCCGTGGTCGGGCTGCCGGATGGCGACGTGCTGGTGGTCGGGTCGGTCGCCCGGCGCGTGACGGGCGGCCTGGCTGCGCTGGCGCGTCTGCGCGGCGACGACGGCACCCTGCGCTTCTTCCGCGACGATCTCCTGCCCCCTCGCCGCTGGACGAGCGGGCCTGCGGCACGGTTCGTCGCGCCGGTAGCGGACGGCACGCTCGTCGTCACCGGCGAGCACTATTCCGGCCAGGCGGACTCCTGGGACCCCGTCGCCGCCGCCGTGCTCGTGTCCGCCGCCACCGGCGCCCAGGCACCGTGCGGCGACGGCGTCGTCGACGCGGGCGAGCAGTGCGACGACGGCAACGCGATCGACGGCGACGGCTGTGACCGCAACTGCACCGCCACCGCGTGCGGCAACGCCGTCATCGACCCGAGCGAGGTCTGCGATCCCGCCGCCCCCGCGTGGGGGCTCAGCTGTCGCGACGACTGCACCTCGGCGCTCGCCTGCGACGCCATCGACGTGCAGGGAAGCTGGGATCTCTTCGGGTGGTGCTCGCTCGGCGGCTTCACCTGGGCCGAGATCCGCTGGAGCAGCGAGGACGTACGCCTGACGCAGGACTGCGCCACGGGTCGGGTGGAGATCGCTCCGTCGCGTTGCACCGAGGTGAGCGTGGACTACAGCCTCGGGCCGGGGGTGGGCTTCCCGACGTATCGGACGAGGGGGACCGTCGGCTGCGACGCGGGCCCGGCCTCCGCCGAGGTCGACGGGTTCACGCTGCGGGCACCTGCCGCCGGCGAGGAGCCGATGCGCGGCGTGCTCGCGCTCGACGCGCCGGTGCCGCTCGCGTGCTCGTCGTCGACCCTCGCGCTCACGCAGACCTGGACCGCGACCATCTGGGAGGATCGGATCGGACACGCCGAGACCATCCGCGGCGACGCCGCGCTGACGGTCCAGCCGCTCGGGAGCGACGGCGTGCCCTGCGCGGCGCCGAGCCCGCTCGCGTGCTCGTTCACCCTCCAGCGGACGACGCCTTCGCAGCCGCCCGAGCCGCCCGTGGGGCCGCCCGCTGGGCCACCCGGCCCACCCCCGCCGCCGCCCGACGAGCGGGGCACCCGCTCGAGCGCCTGTCGCCGGCGCTCGGCGCCTGCGCCGACCTGCGCGGCGGCGGCGCGGCGCGCTGCGCGCTGGCGGCGGCGTGGTCGGCGCCGGCCTGCGCGGGCGCGCCGCGGCCGCCGGCCGTGGAGCGCGGGCTGCGCCGCGCCGAGGGCCTGGCCGCGCAGCCCGGCCGCGTGCTCCGTCTCGGGCACATCAGGCCCTGCGTGTCGCGCTGCCGCCCGCGGCGCGCTGCCGCGGGAATGCGCGCGCAGCATCGTGCGCACGCTGCGCCTCGTCCGGGCGCTGCTGCCGCTGCGCGCCGGCTAGAGTGCTCGCTCGCACACCAGCGTCAGCCGGTCGACGTCGCGCCGCGTGCCGGCGTACGCCCGCGTGACGATCGCCTGCTTGGCGCGCTTCTTCGTGCCGAGCGGCAGCACCACCTGCACCGCCGCCCCGCACGTGGTGGGCGCCGTGCCCGGCACCGCCAGGCCGACGAGCGAGCCGAGGCTCGCCGACAGCGCCGCCGCGAGCGCCGGCGCCTTGGCTGCCTTGGGCTTCACCAGCACGGCCGAGGTGAGGCTCGCGGGCGCACATGCGGCGAGACGCCCGTCCGCCGTCGGCGCGCACGGGGCCAGCTCGATCACGCACTGGCCCGAGACGCCGTCGAGGTCGCAGGTGGGTCGCCGTCGGTGCAGGTGAGCTTGCCGGTCGGCAGCGCGACGCCGGCCTTCACGCGCATCGCCGACGGCGCCGTCGCCGCCCACTCGACGAGGCATTCCGCGCGCGGGTCGGTGCCGCCGGGGACGAGCGCGCGGCGCGGCGCGGCGCCGTCGTGCAGGAGACGCATGCGATCGCCGACGGCGACGTAGGGGTCGTCGTGCAGGTCGACGATGCCCCAGTTGTTGTCCTCGCCGTCGTTGCGGCCCTCGATCGGCTGGTCGGCGTGCTTGAACCAGTGCGTGCCGACGACGTACGGGCGCTGGAGCGCGCGGCGGAAGTAGCGCGCGAAGGCGTCGGCGCGCGCGCTCTGCGTCGGCAGCGTCGGGTAGAAGGGCGGGAAGGTGTTCGGCAGGTCGGACTCGGCGGAGCGGTAGCCGAACTCGCTGATGAGAATCGGCTTGCCCGCCAACGCGTAGATGGTGTCGACGTCGTCGAACATGCGCGCCGCGGGAATGAAGCCGGCGTTCTGGGCGATGGTCTGCGAGAGCGCGAACCAGTCCGGCAGCAGCTCGTAGTAGTTGGTGCTCATGACGTCGACCCACGGCGCCGCCGCCGCCACCACCTGCGGCGGCGTGCTGTAGGAGAGGAAGCGCGCGCCCAGGATCAGCATCGACGGCTCGACGGCGCGGAGCGCGTCGTGCGCCACCTGGAAGTAGCGCGCGGCGACCACGCCGGTGAAGGCACGCCGCACCGCCTGGCGGCCGGGCCCGTCGGTGTTCCAGTCGGCGACCAGCGTCGTCATCGCCTGCACGTCGGCGAAGCTCGCGAGCGACAGGCCGAAGTCGGCGTTGAACGCGGCGACCTCGCCGCCGTAGTGGCTCGCGAGGTGGGCCTGGAGCGCGAGCTTGCCGGGCGCGCCCGCGGGCAGGCGGAAGTAGGCGTCGAAGAGCGGCAGGGTGAGCGCGACGCCGGGTCCCCAGCCGAGCTCGTTGTCGGTGAAGACGCCGATGCACCACGGATCGGTCGCACAGGAGAGCGCGTTCTGCGCCTCGATCGCCGCGCCCGCCGCGAACGCCGGCGCGAAGTAGTCGCGCACGGGCTGCCCCGTCAGCCCCGGCGCGACGCCGGGCACCGCCGGCGCATGCTGCGCGAAGCCGAGGATCGGCGTGTAGGCCATCACCCCGACGAAGAGATCGTAGCGGCTCCACGATCCGATCGTGGTCGCGCCGACGGCCTGCAGCCGGGCCAGCGCCGCGGTGGCCCAGGCGACCTCGCTGCCGTAGCGGGCGAGGACGTTGTCCTGGTACGGCGCCGTGCCGATCGTCGGCGCGTAGTCGCCGAGCACGCGCACGCCGACGATGCCCGACGAGAAGAAGCCGTGGCCGTCGGGCGTGAGCAGCCACCAGGTGCCGTCGATCTGGGCGGTGCGGAAGCGCCCGGTGGCGGTGGTGGCGACGCCGGTGAAGCCGCCCCAGGCGTCGGTGGTGGGCTGGGCCCGGGCGGGTGCGACGGCGAGGCAGAGCGCCAGCATGGCGCCGGCGAGGGCGGTCCGCATGGGCGGCGGTGTACGACATCGGGACGGCGGGACGGAAGGAGAAAGCGATCGCGCAAGGTCACGAGGGCGCGACCGGGACGAGCGTCGCGACGATGTGCCCGTAGTCGGCCGGCCGTCCCACCGCGGGTAGCTGGTGGTCGCGTCGATCTCGACGGCGAGGTTCCAGCGCCCGAGGGCGCCGACCTGATGCGGCGCGGCCTCCGTCCGCGCGTCGCACGGCGGTACCGCCGCCCGGGGCATCTCCGACATGCGGCGCTCGGGCGCGGAGTAGCCCGGCAGAGCCGCAGGCCCGCGCTCACGCGACCGCGCCCGCCCGTGCCGCGTCCGCCTCCGGCACCGCCGCGCGGACACGCGCCAGATCCGCCGCGTCGTACGTGGCCGCGATCTGCAGGTCGTTGTCGCGCGAGAAGTTCGTGCGGTGGAGCGCCACGTCCTGGGTGCGGGGGATGAACTCGAAGTGGATCGGCTCCGGCACGATCTGGCGCACCCGCGCGCCGGCGCGCAGCGCACAGTGATGGAGCCAGACGTCGTCGGCGTGCGGGCAGCGGTCGCGAAAGCCGGTGCCGGCGCCGGCGATCGCGTCGAGCAGGTGCGGCGGGAAGAGCTGGCCGGAGACCGAGGTGCCGAAGTTGGCGATGGTCGCGACGCCGTCGCGGCAAGGTCCCCAGGTGGGGTAGGGCGCGAGCGCTTCGCCGTCGAAGCGCATGCGGTGCGCGCGGTAGCAGAGCACGTCGCCCGGGTGACGGCGGTGCGCGGCGACGAGGCCGGCGAGCCACCCCGGCGGGTAGATCATGTCGTCGTCGGCGGTGACGAGCGGGCGCGTGTGCCGGTCGGCGCCGTGGACGTACGGGAACCACTTCGTGTGCACGCCCTCGCGCGCGGCGGGGAGGATCTCGACGCCGCGCCGCTCGAGCCGCCGCCACGACCCGGGCAGCGCCGCCAGCAGCGCGGGGTCGTCGATCCAGAGCAGCAGTCGGCCCGGCCGCACCGTGCCGCGGGCGATGGATTCCAGTGCCAGGTGCACCGACGCGAGCCGCGCCCGATGCGTCGTCATGGTGACGACGGTAGGGCACGCGGGGTCGACGGCGGCTCGGCGGGAGACGCGACTGCGCAGCGCCAGCCGCAGCAGCTCGGCGCGGACGCGCCAGGACCTGGGCGCGTCCATCGGCTGCTCGCGCGCGGCTACGCCAGCACCTCGGCCAGGAACGCGCGCATCGCCGCCCACGAGCGCCGCTCGGCGTCGGCGTGGTAGGCGAGGCCCTTCTCCGGGGAGGCGGCGCCGGGGAACGTGAAGGCGTGCAGCGTGTGGCCGTAGGCGTGGAGCTGCCAGTCGGCGCCGGCGGCGGTGAGCTCGGCGGCCAGCGCGAGCACGTCGGCGGGCTGGGCCAGCGGGTCGTCCCAGCCGTGCAGCACCAGCACCCTGCTCGCGATCGGGCCCTGCGGCCCCAGGCTCGGCGGCGCGAAGATGCCGTGGAAGCTGACCACGCCGCGCAGGGGGGCGCCGGCACGGGCGAGGTCGAGGACGCAGAGGCCGCCGAAGCAGTAGCCGATGGCGGCGACCCGCTCGGGATCGACGGCGGCCTGGGTGCGGGCGAAGTCGACGCCGGCGAGGAGGCGGCGGCGCAGGAGGGCACGGTCGGCGAGCAGCGGCGTCAGGAGGTGCGTGTTGTCCGCCGTCTCCGCGCCGCGCACGCCCTTGCCGTAGTTGTCGAGCGCGACGGCGGTGTAGCCGAGCGCCGCGACACGCTCGGCGATCGCACGGATGCCGCCGTTCTGGCCGCTCCAGTCGTGGCAGACGAGGACCGTGGGACGGGGGGAGCCGTCGGCGTGCGTGACCACGTAGGCTTCGAGGACGTCGTCGCCGCAGCGGTAGTCGACGGAGGCGGTCCGGAGATCGGGCGTCGGGGCGGAGGACATGCGCACGCATGTGGCTCGACCCGGCGCGGAATGGCAAGGCGGCCGGGCGGCTCATGCCGCCGGCGGCGGCGCGCCGGCGCCCGCACAGATCGGGCAGACGAGGGCCGTGCGCCGCGTCGGGTCGAGGCTCCACGAGCTGCGTGCGACCGGGCGCAGCACGTCGAGGCGTCCGCACGACTCGCAGGCCTGACGTTCGCCCGTGTCGACGAACCCGGCGCCGGTGCTGCGCGCGACGCTGCCCTCGCGGCCGTTCGCCATGAGGCTGCGCAGCTCCGTGAGGGCCTTCGACTCGCCGGGCTTGCC
This sequence comes from bacterium, assembly GCA_026129405.1. Taxonomy (NCBI): domain Bacteria; species bacterium. The sequence goes on along the minus strand of JAHCID010000011.1, from coordinate 112,959 downwards.
GCCCTTCGGACGCGGCGCCAGCGTGCCGTCGCGCTCGGCGGCGAGCCGGGCGGCGCGCGGGCTCAGGTGCTCGGTGCGGACGTGGGCGGCGAGCTCGGGCAGGTTCTTCGCCTCGTGGGCGCAGCGGTTGCAGCGGACGCTCATCCCATCCTCCTCCGGCCTTCGGCCCTGCCGCCCACGTGCCGGCAGTCGACGCCATCCCAGTCGGTCGCCGAGCGGAGCAAGCGACATGCCGCGCGCTCACGCCTGGCCCGCGGGCATGCGGCCGCGGGCCGCGCGTCAACGCGATGACCTCGTGACGGGATCCTCTTCCCGGCCGCGTGTCGCTGCCACGACCCGGTCCCGCCGGCGCGATCGCGCATGCTGGCACCCGCCTTGCTCGGCTCGGGGCCGACGCATGGAGGGCGAGGTGCACGCGTCCGGGCAGGCGGATCCGGGGCCGTCGGCGTCGCGCGGCGGCGGCGGTGCGGCGGCACGCCTTGCGGGGACGGTCGATGTCCTCGGCAGCAAGGCGGAGACGCTCGAACGCCTGCGGCCGCTCCTGCGCCGCTCGGTGGTTCCCGATGGGCTGCACTTCACCGTCGGGGCATGGCGCGACGGGAGCGCGTTCTGGGTTGCGGCCATCCAGGTGCGCTTCGGTGGGGCACCACTCGCGGTTCGTTCCAGCGCGCGCGTCGAGGACGGTGTACGGGCGTCCATGGCGGGCAGCTTTCGCTCGTGTCTCGGAGTGGACGGCAGCGACGCCGGCGCCGTCCGCGCCGCGGTCGAGGAGGTGATCGCATCCTACGGCGGCAGCGGCGAGGACCAGGTGCTGGTCCAGCGCATGGTCGCGGACGTCGTGCTGAGCGGCGTTCTCATGACCCACGCGCTCGACACCGGCGCCCCGTACTACGTCATCAACTACGACGACGAATCGGGGCGGACCGACCGCGTGACGGGCGGAGTGGGCGTCAACAAGACCCTGTCCGTGCACCACGAGTCGCTCCCCGGCTACATCGAGTCCGAGCGGGTCGCCGCGCTGGTCGAAACGGCGCGTGAGGTCGAGGATCTGTGCGGGCGCCGCTTGCCCCTCGACATCGAGTTCGCGCGTACGCGCGACGGCCGGGTGTTCGTGCTCCAGGTGCGTCGCATCGCCGCCTGCGCGTCCTGGGATCGCTTCATCGCGGTCCGCGTCTCCGAGTCCCTGCGCCGCATCGAGCGCTTCGTCGCCGAGCGCTCGGCGCCGCGCGCCGCCATCGCCGGTTCCCGCACGATCCTCGGGCAGATGCCCGATTGGAATCCCGCGGAGATCCTCGGCACGCACCCGCGGCCGCTGGCGACCTCGCTCTATCGGCGGCTGGTGACCGATCGCACCTGGCGCGCGGCCCGCGTCGCCATGGGCTACCGTGCGGTTCCCGGGGAATGCCTCATGGTCTCGCTCGCGGGACGTCCGTACGTCGACGTGCGCAACAGCTTCAACTCGTTCCTGCCCCGCGGCCTCGAGCGTACGGTGGAGGATCGTCTCGTCGACGCCTGGCTCGATCGCCTCGCCGCCAACCCGGAGCTGCACGACAAGGTCGAGTTCGCCGTCGCCACCACCGTGCGCGACTTCGGGTTCGACGCCGCGGTTCGGGAGCGTTACCCCGGTGTGCTGCGCGCCGGCGAGCTCGTGGACTATGCGGCGCGCCTGACCGCGCTCACGCGGCGCTGCGTGTCGCTCGGGCCCGACGGCACGCTGGCCCGCGCGACGGCGTGCATCGAGCGCCTGGCGTACCGCCAGCGTGCGGCGGGTGCGGGCGAGCCCGGCCCGTGGCGCCTCACGGCTCTCCTGCGGGAATGCCGCCGGCTCGGGACCCATCCCTTCGCGGTGATCGCGCGCCACGCCTTCGTCGCCGAGGCGCTCCTGCGCTCCGCCGTCGAGCGGGAGGCCCTGGCGCCCGAGCGGCTCGCGGCCTTCAAGGCGTCGCTCGAGACGGTGACGAGTCGGCTCACGGCCGACTTCGACGCCGTGCTGGGCGGCACCCTCGCGCCCGACGTCTTTCTCCGGCGCTACGGCCATCTGCGGCCCGGTACGTACGATCTGGCGTCGCTGCGCTACGATCAGCGCCCGGATCTCTTCGCCGCTGCGGGGACGCGGGCCCGCGAGCTCGCACGCCCGCCGTTCGTCCTCGGGCCCGCGGAGGTCGCGGCGCTCGATGCCCTGCTCCAGGAGGCCGGGCTCGACGGCGTCGACGCCCGCACGCTGCTGCGCTACGCGCGCCAGGCGGTCACCGGCCGCGAGCACGCGAAGTTCGTCTTCACGCGCCACCTGTCTGACGCCCTCGAAGAGATCGCGCGCTGGGGGGCAGGGCTCGACCTGTCGCGCGAGGAGCTGTCCTGGCTGTGCGTCGAGGAGATCGCCGATCAGGTGACGAGCCCCTCCGTGAGCGATCGCGACGAGTACCTGCGGGAGCTGATCGCCCTGCGGCGCCGAAGCGCCGAGGTGGGCCATGCCGTGCGGCTCGGACATCTCGTGCGCGACGCGCACGACCTCTACGTCGTGCCGGCGCACCGCAGTCAGCCGAACTTCGTGACCGCGCGGGCCGTGGAGGCGGCCGTCGTCCGGCTGGACAGCCGCTCGCTCCGCAGCGACGGGCTGGCGCGCGCGGTGGTGTGCATCGAGAACGCGGATCCGGGGTTCGACTGGATCTTCACCCGGGACATCGCAGGGCTCGTCACACGGTTCGGCGGCACGAACTCGCACATGGCGATTCGCTGCGCGGAGATCGGCCTGCCGGCGGCGATCGGCGTCGGCGAGCAGCTCTTCGAGCGGGTGGTGGCGGCCGGGCGCGTGGAGCTCGACTGCGGCGCTCGGGTCGTGAGGCCGCTGCGTGGCTGAGCCGCGGGTGCGCCGCATCGGTGTCACCATGCGCGTGGAGCATGCCGCCGGCCACGGCGAGCGGCGCGACGCGCTGGCGCACGACTGGTCGCGCTTCCTGGCCGCGGTGCTGCCCGAGGTCGCCTGGATGCCGATCGCGAACGTGGGCGAGGGCGTCGTGGACCTCGTGCGGCGCTGGCAGCTCGACGCCTACCTGCTGAGCGGCGGGAACGATCTCGCAACCGAGCCGGTTCGCGACCGCACCGAGACGTGCCTGCTCGAGGACGCCTGTGCCCGCGGGGTTCCAGTGATCGGCGTCTGCCGCGGCCTCCAGGTCGTTCAGCACTGGCTCGGTGGTCCGCTGACGGCATGCGCCGGGGACGGCCATCTGGCCCGCACGCACGCGGTCACGATCACGGACGGCGCCCCGTACGGGCGGCCCAGCGGGGCGCGGCTGGAGGTCAACTCCTACCATCGCTTCGCCGTCGCGCAGGGCACGGCGGCAGACGGGCTGCGCGAGTTCGCCGTGGCGGACGACGGCATCGTCGAGGGCGTGTACCACCGCGACGCGCCCATCGTGGCCTTGCAGTGGCATCCGGAGCGCGGCGCCGTCCGCGACGCCGATCGTCGCCTCGTGCGGCGATGGCTGGGACTTCCGGCGTGACCGGAACGGGCGGCGGCGTACGCCGGGCGGTCATCCTGGCCGCGGGGCGAGGGGCGCGCATGGGGGAGCTGTCGGACGCGCGTCCGAAGTGCCTCACGCCGCTCGCCGGGCGCGCGCTCCTCGACTGGCAATGCGACGCGCTCCGGGCCGCCGGGGTGATCGAGATCGCCGTGGTGCGCGGCTACCGCGGCGAGCAGCTCGCCCGGCCGGGGCTCGCGAGCTTCGAGAATCCGCGCTGGGCGACGACCAACATGGTGCGCTCGCTCCTCTGCGCGGCGCCGTGGCTGGCGCGCGAGACGTGCATCGTCGCCTATGGAGACATCGTCTACCATCCCGACACCGTCGCCGCCCTCGCCGCGGCCGACGCGGACCTGGCCATCGCCTACGATCGCCTCTGGCGGGCGCTGTGGCGCGAGCGGTTCGACGATCCGGCCGGCGACGCGGAGAGCTTTCGCGTCGACGCGCAGGGTCGGGTCGTCGACATCGGCCGCCCGCGTCCGCGCCTCGACGCGACCGACGGGCAGTACATGGGCCTGCTCCGCATCGCGCCGGCGGCGTTCGCGCACATCGCACGGCTGGTGGCGGCGCTGGACGGTCCGGCCGGCGACCGCCTCGACATGACGTCGCTCCTGCGCGCGCTCATCGCCGCGGGCCAGCCGGTGCTCGCCGTGCCGGTCGACGGTCGCTGGTGCGAGGTCGACCGGGAGTCCGACGTCCGGCTCTACGAGCGCCGCGCGGGCGAGGCATGGAGCCACGACTGGCGGCCGTGATGGGCGGTGTCGTCTGGATCACCGGCCTCTCCGGCGCCGGCAAGTCGACCATCGCGCGGGCGGTGTACGAGCGGCTCTGCGCCCACGGGCACGCGCGTGCGGCACTCGTCGACGGCGACGTGTTCCGCGCGCTCACCGGCGCCGACGTCGGGCACGATCTGGAGGGACGGCTCCTGAACGCGCGCCGCATCGCTGCGTACTGTGCGGCGCGCGCGGACGAAGGGTCGCTCGTCGTCTGCGCGACCATGTCGCTGTTCCACGAGATCCGGCGTTGGAACCGGCGCCACGTCGCCCGCTACCTGGAGGTCTACCTGCGGGCGCCGCTCGAGGTGCTGGTGCGCCGGGACGCGAAGGGATTGTACCGGGCGGCGCTGGCCGGCCGCGTCCGCGGCGTGGTCGGGGTCGATCTCCCCTACGACGAGCCCGCGGAGCCGGACCTCGTGCTCGACCAGGGGGCGGCGCCGCTCGAGGTGGGCACGGCCGTGGACGTCATCATGCAGCGGGCGGCGGGGCTGGGCCTCGTCGGCGCCGCCGGGGAGGCATCGCCATGAGTACCGTCACGCCCGGGGACTTCACCGCGCTCGCGAAGAGCTACGTCCATCGCACGGGCTACTCCGACCGCGTTCTGCGGCTGCTCGTCGCCCACGCCGGAGCGCGGGTGGTCGCCGACGTGGGCGCCGGGACCGGAAAGCTCACGGAGAACCTGCTCGATCTGGGCCTCGGCGGCTTCGCGATCGAGCCGAACGCCGCCATGCGGGCCGAAGGCCTGCGCCTGCTCGGCGATCGTGGGGCGTTCCGTTGGTGCGCGGGGTCCGCGGAGGAGACCGGGCTGCCGGCGGCGAGCGTCGACTGGGTGCTCATGGGGTCGTCCTTCCATTGGACCGACGCGCCGCGCGCGCTCGCCGAGTTCCATCGCATCCTGCGTCCCGGGGGCTTCTTCACCGCGCTCTGGAACCCGCGCGACCTCGACGCCAGCCCGCTGCACGCCGCCATCGAAGCGCGCATTCGGGCGATCGTCCCCGAGCTGTCGCGCGTCTCGTCGGGCGCGAGTCGCTACACGGTCGGCCTGGAGGAGCGCCTGGTCGCGAGCGGACGGTTCGAGGCGCCGCTCTTCGTAGAGGCGCCGCACGCCGTCGAGATGACGCCCGAGCGGTACCTCGGTGCGTGGCGCTCGGTGAACGACGTCCAGGCCCAGGCGGGCCCGGAGCGCTTCACGCGCGTCCTCGCCGCCGTCGCCGAGGAGATCGCGGGGATGGAGCGCATCCTGGTTCCGTACCGTACGCGGGCGTGGACGGTGCGGCGGCGGGGCACGTTGCACTAGCGTCCGGCGGCGCCCCTCCGGACCGCGGCCTGCAACGCGGCGCGAAGCGTTCCGGTGCGCCCCGAAACACGCCGGCCCCCGGGGCGGGCGGTCCCCGGCGTGGCCCGGCGCGTGCTATGTCCAACATGGAGATGAGCGCCACGCCCCCACGCGACGTATCGGGATCTGCTCGCGGTCCCGGATCACATGGTGGCCGAGCTCCTGGGCGGCGAGCTGCTCACGTCTGCGCGCCCCGCGGCCCCGCACGCCCGGGTCGCGACCCGGCTCGGGGTCGACCTCGGCGGGCGCTTCGACGGTCCGCTCGGCGGCTGGTGGTTCCTCGACGAGCCGGAGCTGCACCTCGGAGAGGACGTGCTGGTCCCGGATCTCGCCGCATGGCGCATCGAGCGCATGCCCGAGGTGCCGGACGTGGCGGCGTTCACGTTGCCGCCCGACTGGCTCTGCGAGGTGCTCTCTCCCGCCACGGCCACCATCGACCGAACCCGCAAGCTGCCCATCTATGCCGGCGAGGGCGTCTCACACCTCTGGCTGATCGATCCGCTGGCCCGCACGCTCGAGGTCCTTCGGCTCGATGCGGGCCGGTGGATCGCCGCCGCCGTGCACGGCGGCAGCATGGCCGTGCGGGCCGAGCCGTTCGCGGCGATCGCGCTCGAGCCCGGGCGCTGGTGGCTCACGCCCCCGGCGCCCGGGGCGCGATGACGCCTGCGCCGCGGCGCTACGGCGCGGGCGCCGGGCGCGAATCGTAGCCGTAGCGGCCGAGCCGTGGGCCGCACACCGCCTCGACCAGCGCATACTCGCGGTCGAGGTCGGTCGCGGGCGGCTCGGTCGTGACGGGAGCCGCGTCGGCCGTGACCGGGCGCACGGCGGCGCGCAGCCGGCGTGCCACCTCGGTCCCCGACCAGTGCACCGCTTCCGCCAGGAGCGACGGCCGTAGGTCCAGGTCGGCAAAGGCCAGGACGCGCCGTGCCGTGGCCGTCGGATCGGCCTTCCAGTCCTCGAAGCGGATCACCAGCGCGCCGGGAACGTGCGCGATGCCGTCGACGAAGTCGCACCAGTCCTGGGCCTGGTGCTGGGCCATGCGGGCGAAGGTCCCGCTCTCCACCAGGTCGCGGGTCGGCTTCGCGCGGGCCGCGAGCGCCGTACGCGGGTCGCGCACCACGAACACCGCACGCCGCCCCACCAGAGCGCTCGGAGCGGGGAGGCGATGCGAGAAGCTGTAGCAGCGCACGTCCCGGCGGAAGATCGTGACGCGCTGGAGGAGTCGCGCGGGGAGCACGTCGGGCGCGTCGCGCAGCGTCCAGACGTCGTGGCCGTCGTCGAGGGCGCCCAGGAGGCGATGGCGGCGACCGCACTCGTCCACCCGTACGCCGAGCAGCAGGAGGAGATTCACGAACGCCGAGCCGCCCGCGTACGGATGGGCGGCGAAGAGCAGCTCGGTCCGGCCGTCCACCGGCTCGGCGAGCAGCTGCTCCGGGTAGGCGAACGGACGGCCGGCGATCTGGGCGTAGAGGTCGCCGAACACGTGTCCGAGCGCCGGGTCGATCTCGCTCGCATAGGTGAGGAGCGCGTCGACGTGGTAGCCGTCGGGTTCGTGCGAAGCGAGGTAGCCGAAGATCGACGGGTTGTCCGTGAGGAACTGCGCCACCTCGGCGTGTCGGCCCGCCCACAGCAACCGGTTGCACAGGTCGTCGACCGACGGAGCCTGGAACTGCCCGTGGAGGGCGAGCTGGCGGCTCACGACGTCGGTCGCGGCCTCGAGCCGGCGCGCTGCGATCAGCGCCGAGACCAGCCCGGAGCAGGCGAGCACGCGCTGCTCGGGCGCGGATAGCGCCCGCTCGAAGCATGCGATCGCGTCGTCCAGCCGATACGTCTTCAGCAGCGCGCAGCCGGCCTCGACGAGGGCGCCCGCGGACGCGTCGGACGTGGGCTGCGCGAGATCCGGCACGGCGCCGTCCCCCCTCAGAGCCCCGCCGACTGCGCGCCCGGGAGCACGTGCCGGTGGTAGCCGTTCAGCTCGTCCATCAGGTCGTTGCGCAGGCGGACCAGCTCCTGCGCGTTCCACTCGGCGGTCGAGAGCTGGCCCTCGTAGTAGCTGAAGTGCTCGAGGTCGACGCCCTGGATCAGGCCGAGGTCCATCGCCGTGTCGTAGAGACGTGTGCCCGCGATCGGGGTCGCGATCGAGAACCAGAAATGGTCGACGCCGAGCCCCTTCAGCTTGCGGGCGTAGGCCACGGTGTCGTTGATGTCGCTGCGCGACTCCTCGGGTAGCCCGAGCACGAACGCCGCGCCGACGCGCAGCCCCGCCTCCTTCATGAGGACGACGCTGTCGTCGACGTCGCGCAGATCGAACTTCTTGTCGATGACCTCGTCGAGGATCTGCTGGTTGCCGCTCTCCGGCGTGATCCAGATGACGTCGAAGCCCGCGCGCCGCATGGTCTTCAGCATGTGCAGGTCGAAGAGGTCGGCGCGGAAGTTGCGCGCGTAGAGCTTGAGGCCGTAGTCGCGCTCGGCGAGGCCCTCGAAGAGCGCGTGGGCGCGCTTCACGTTCAGCGTGAGGTTGTCGTCCTCGAACATGATGCCCTGGATGCCGTAGCTGCCCACCCAGCGGTCGATCTCGGCGAGCACGTTCTCGGGCGAGCGCACGCGGAACGTCCGCTGGCTCATGTAGGGCACGGAGCAGAAGCTGCAGTTGTAGGTGCAGCCCCGCGACGTGATCATCTTGACGATGCGTCCCTCGGCCGCGGTGTTGAAGTAGCGCTCCATCGGCAGGAGGTCGAAGGCGGGGAAGGGGATGGCGTCGAGCTCGGTGGTGAAGCTCGGCGGGTTCAGCACGGGCTGGCCGGCGTCGTCGCGGAAGCAGATGCCCGGGATCGCCGGGCGCTGCTCGCCGCGCTCGAGCGCGGCGAGCAGCGCCACGAACGCCGCCTCGCCCTCGCCCCAGCAGACGTAGTCGACGCCGCCGTCGCGGGTGAGCGTCTCCTTCTGCTGGCCCGACGGGTGCGTGCCGCCCATGACGGTCACGATGCGCGGGTCGAGGGCCTTCACGCGGCGGCAGATCTCGTGGCTGATGAGCGCGACGCTGGTGAAGATGCACGACACGCCGACCACGTCGGGCCGGAAATCCTGCACGCGGCGGATCACCTGGTCGACGGTGAGCCCGACCGTGAAGCTGCCCTCGGGGTAGGGCGGCCCGAGCGGCACGCGCTGCGCGAAGCCCGCCGACACGCGCTGCACGGGATAGGGCTCGCGCGTCGGGCGCTCGACACCCTCCACGAACCCTTCTTCCAGCGCGTCGAGGATCGCCACCTCGTGGCCGGCCTCGCGTGCGGCCGCGGCGAGGTACGAGACGCCGAGCGGCTGGCCGACGCTGATGAAGCCGGCGGTGGTCTCCGTCGCCACGCTGGGCGGGAAGACGAGGAGGACGCGCATCGCCTACTGCTCCTCCGCCGGCGGGCGGTCGTTGCCGAAGCCGTAGCCGGGCTTCAGCTTCCTGTAGCGGTACTTCTCCTCCGCCTTGGCGCGCTGCTGGGCGTCGAAGCGGGCACGGATCTCCTGGATGGTGCGCGTCACCTCGTCCGGCGGGATGTCGCGCCGGAAGAGCATGCCGTCGTTCTTGGTGGTGACGGTGGTCCAGTCGGGATCGTCGCCGATGTAGCCGAGCGCCTTCGCCTGCGCGTGCAGCTCGGTGCCGGGGAGGGGCGTCGCCACCGACAGCATGACGCTGACGGGCGAGATCTCCTCCATCAGCTTCACCGTGTCCCACATCTGCTCGGGCGACTCGTAGGGGAGCCCGATCATGAACTGCGACGACAGCACGACGTCGTGGCGGCGCAGGATGTCGGCGGCGCGGCGGACGTCGTCGGCGGTGAAGCCCTTCTTCATCTGCTTCAGCACCTCGTCGTTGCCGCTCTCGACGCCGATGGCGATGGCGCGGCAGCCGGCGGCCTTCATGTGGCCGACCAGCTCGTCGTCGAGCAGCTCGGGACGGGTGTTGCAGACCCAGCGGAAGGCGCCGTCCCAGCTCCGCGCCATGATCTGGTCGCAGAGGGCGTGGACGAGCTTGCGGTTGGTCGTGAAGGTGTCGTCCTGGAAGCTGAAGAACTCGGTGCCCCACGTCCGCTGCGTGTGGACCATCTCGGCGACCATGTTCTCCGGCGAGCGCCAGCGCACCTTGCGCGACCACACCTGCGGCGACGAGCAGAAGGTGCAGCGGTACGGGCAGCCGCGCGAGAACATCAGCGTGCAGTAGCCGTCCGACTCCATCAGCTCGTCGAACAGGATCCGGTCCTTGGCGGGGAAGGGCAGGGCGTCGAGCGTCGGGTAGTTGGCGCGCGGCGGACCGGTGTGGATCGAGCCGTCGGGCGCCTTCCAGGCGAGACCGGGGACGTCGCGCAGCGGTGCGCCGGCGGCGTGCGCGGCGACCAGCTCCTGGAAGGTGATCTCGCCCTCGCCGTGCACGAAGACGTCGATGCCGGGGTGCCCGAGATCGCTCGGGACCAGCGTCGGGTGCGGGCCGCCGACGACCGTGAGGACGTCGGGCCGGATCGCCTTGGCGACGCTCGCCGCCTGCACCGCGGCGGGGAACGACGCCGTGCGGGCCTGGATGCCGACGACGTCGGGCGCGAAGTCGGCGATGACGTCGCGGACCTCCTCCCACACCTCGTGGCCCGGGTCCTTCGAGGCCGCCAGGTAGTCCTGGTAGCCGTCCATCTCGACGTCGTACTGGTTCAGCTCGCCGGCGGGCGTGAGGTCGGGGTTGTAGACCACGACGTCGTGCTGCTCGCGCACCATCGCCGCGCAGTAGGTGAGCCCGAGGCTCGCATACGGCTGGTTCGCGTTCTGCTGGAAGCGATACCAGGGCGGGTCCATCAGCAGGATCTTCATCGCGGCCCTCCGGCGGTCATGCGGGCCTGTGCGAGCAAGCGACATGCCGCCCGGCGTGGTGCGGCGCGCGTCGCGCCGTGCCTGCGCACGGTGCGAAACGGCGGCGCGGCGCCGCAGGCGCGCGAGGCGGGGTCAACGCGCTGACGGCGCGTGACGGGTCCCTGAGCGTTGCGCGTGGGCAGCGCTTGCCGGGTGCCCGCGGCGCCTGGCGTCGCGTCGTGGCATGGCCGCTGCATTCGCCGGTGGAGGTCACATGCGAATCCTCGAGCTGCACGCGCCCTACTTCCGGGAACGCTGGCGTCGCGAGCACGAGGTGCTGGCGTGGGGACCGCACGCCCACCACGATCTCCGCCAGGCGCAGGCGGCGGCGCCGCTGCGCGACGTCCTCGCGGCGCTGCCGGCGGGATGGACCCCGGACCTCATCGTGCTCGGCGACGACAGCCGGCCGCTCGCCGTGCTCGGGCTCGAGGACGCACCGTGCCCGCTCGTCTTCCTCTCCGTCGATGCGCACCACCACGGCCTCTGGCAGGCGCCGCTCGCGTGCGCCGCCGACGTCGCGCTGGTCGCGCAGCGCGACTGGCTGCCGATGTTCGCCGAGGCGGGCGCGAGCGGCACCGCGTGGCTGCCGCTGTGGGCGCCCGACGACCTGCCGCGCGCCGGCGGCACGCTCGCACACGAGATCGCCTTCGTGGGCTCGCTCGACGCGCGCTTCCACCCCGAGCGGGTGGCCCTGCTGGACGCGCTGCGCACCCGCCTGCCGCTGCACGTGGCCCAGGGGCCGTACGCCGAGATCTTCGCGCGCAGCCGCATCGTGCTGAACCAGACCGTGCGCGGCGATCTCAACGCGCGCGTCTTCGAGGCCATGGCGAGCGGCGCGCTCCTTTTGACCGAGCGCACCGGCAACGGGCTGCCGGAGCTGTTCGGCGACGGCGAGCACCTCGTCACCTACGAGCGCGGCGACGTCGGCGGCCTCGTCGCGCTGGCCGAGCGCTTCCTCGCCGACGAGCCGGCGCGCGCCCGCATCGCGGCGCGCGGCTGCGAGGCGGTGCGGGCGCGGCATCTCGAGTCGCACCGGGCGGCCACGGTGCTCGCGATGGCGGCGAGCGCGCCGCCGCGGCGGCCGGCGCCGATCCGCCACGCCGGGCTGGCGCGGGCCTACTGCGCGCTCGCCGACTGGTGCACGCGCTACGCGGCGAAGGTGCCGCAGGCGGCGGCGCTCGCGCTCGCGCGCGCGCTCCGCGGCGCGTATCTCGCCGAGGCCGAGACGCTGGCGCTGCGCCGGCCGATGGACGAGCCGGACCGCAGCGCGGTGCTCGGGCTGGTCGCGCTCGAGCGCGGCGAGGTGGCGCGCGCCGAGGCGCAGCTCGGCTGGGTCGTCGCCAACGGCGGCGGCGTCGCCGACCATCTCGCCTACATCGACACGCTGGTGCAGTGCGGGGCGCTCGCCCGCGCCTACGACGCGGCCGAGGCGCTGTGCGCCGCGCATCCCGGGCATCCCGCGGGTAGCGGCGTGCGCGACGGCTTGCGCGAGCTCCAGGCGGCGCCGCCGCCGGCGGCGGACGACGACCGTCAGGGCGGCGGCGCGGCAGCGTCAACGTCCTGACCCCGGACCACCGTCCGGCGGCGCGCGTGCGCCCGACCGCGCGCCGGGTACATGGCACGCCGCATGCTGACGCCCGCGTGGACGTCCGTCGATCGACCGCCCCCGCGGCGCCGGGCGGGGGCCGCGCGTGAGCGCGTTCCTCGAAGCCAACCTGCGCGCGCTCGCGCGCGACGCGGCGCTGGCCGAGCTGGTGCGCGCCGCGGCGCCGCTGCCCGAGGCGCCGGTGCTCGCCCCGAGCGGGGATGCGACGCTCACCGCGGGCGGCGTGCTGCTCCACAACGCCCGCGACCCGCGCCGCGACGGCGTGCGCTGGGCGCAGGGCCAACGGGCGCGCCTGGAGCCGCTCGGCCCGCGTGCGACGGCCGTGGTGCTCGGCTTCGGGCTCGGCTGGCACGTCGAGGCGCTGGGTGCGGCATGGGACGGGCCGGTGGTGGTCGTCGAGCCCGACCTGCGGCTCGTGCGCACGGCGCTCGCCGCGCGCGATCTCACCGCGGTGCTGGCGCGCACGATGCTGCTGCGCGAGGCGCCGGCGGCGGAGGTGCTCGACGCCTGGGGAGCCTTCGCGCTCTGCCCGTACGCGCCGGCGCTGCTGCGCGGCGGCGCCGCGCTCCAGGGCGCGCGCGAGCGGCTCGGGGCCCGCGCGCTGCTCGCCGGGCTGCGCCTGCGGGTGCTGGTCGTCTCGCCCGTCGGCGGCGGCTCGCACCCGATCACGTTCTACTGTGCGCGCGCGCTCGGCGAGCTCGGCCACGACGTCGTCGTGCTCGACCTCGCGCCGTACGCGGCAGGGATGGACGCCATCCCGCGCTTCACGGCCAGCGCCGGCGCGCGCCGGGTGGTGCGGAGCGCCTTCGGGCGCTTCCTCGCGACCGGCATCCTCGCCGCCGTCGAGGCGGCGCAGCCGGACCTCGTGCTGTGCATGGCGCAGGCGCCGGTCGACGCCGCCGTGCTGCACGAGATCGGCCAGCGCGGCGCGCTGCGCGCGTTCTGGTTCGTCGAGGACCACCGGCTGTTCCCGTACTGGCGCGATCTGGCGCCGGCCTGCGACCACTTCTTCGTCATCCAGCAGGGGACGTTTCTGGACGACCTGCGCGCCGCCACCGGCGGGCGCGCGCACTACCTGCCCCTGGCGGCGGATCCGTCCGTGCACCGGCCGCTGGCGCTGTCGGCCGACGAGCGCGCCGCGCTGGGTGCGCCGGTCGGCTTCGTCGGCGCCGGCTACCGCAACCGCCGGCTGGCGTTCCGGCCGCTGCTCGAGCAGGGGCTGCGCATCTGGGGCACGGAGTGGGGCGGGGCGGGGATCGTCGAGGCGGCCGTGCAGCGGGACGGGGCGCGCATCGGCACCGACGATTCGGTGCGCATCTTCAACGCCACCACCGTCAACCTGAATCTGCACTCGTCGACCTGGGTCGACGGCGTCGATCCACGCGGCGACTTCGTGAACCCGCGCACCTTCGAGCTCGCCGCCTGCGGCGCCTTCCAGCTGACGGACGCGCGCGCGCTGCTGCCGCCGCTGTTCGCGGCCGAGCGCGAGATCGTCACCTTCGCCGACGCCGGCGCGCTGCCGGAGCTGGTGCGCGACTGGCTCGCGCGGCCCGCCGCCCGCATGACGACGGCGGCGGCGGCACGCCGCCGCGTGCTCGCCGAGCACACCTACCGCCACCGCATGGCGAGCCTGCTGGAGACCGTCTGCGGGCTCGACGCCGAGCGCCTGCGCGCGCGGCCGCGCCGCGCGACCGCCGGCGACGTGGCGCGCGCCGAGGCCGGCTCGCCCCTGGGCGCCTTCCTCGGCACCGTGCCCGCCGCGACGCCGTTCACGCTCGATGGCCTGGTGCAGCGCCTCCTGCGCCGCGAGGGCGGCCTCTCGGAGCCCGAGCAGATCCTCCTCTTCCTCCACCAGTTCGACGAGCTCTACGTGCGCGAGGCGCGGGCATGAGGCGCGTCCTGGTCGTGAACCTCACCCGCTTCGGGGATCTCCTCCAGACCGGGCCGACGATCGCCGGGCTGCGCGAGGAGCACCCGGACGCGCACGTGACGGTGGTGGTCGAGCGCAACTTCGCCGCCGTCTGCGACGGCCTGCCCGGCATCGACCGCGTCTGGCCGATCGACCTCGACGCGCTCGGCCGCACCATGCTGCGGGACGACCTCCTCGGCGCCTACCGCACGGTCGAGGCGCTGGTGACGGCGCTGCGCGCCGAGCGCTTCGATCTCGCGCTCAACTACTCGAGCTCCAAGATGAGCGCCGTGCTGCTGCGCCTGATCGGCGTCGCCGATACGCGCGGCTGGACGATGACCAGCGACGGCCACCGCCTGATCTCGCATCCGTGGTCGCGGCTCTTCTCGGCGAGCTGCCTGCAGCGCCGGCAGGCGCCGTTCAACCTCGTCGACTACTACAAGCGCGTCGCCGGCGTGCGCCGCGGGCCGCAGGCGCTGGCCTATCGGGTGCCCGCCGCCGCGCACGCCGCCGTCGCGGAGCGGCTCGCCGCCGCGGGCGCGGCGCCCGGCGTGCCGCTGGTCGGCTTCCAGCTCGGCGCCAGCCGCGCCGTGCGCCGCTGGCCCGCGGCGCGCTTCGTCGCCGTGGCGCGGCTGCTCGCGGAGCGCATCGGCGCGCGCGTCGTCCTCTGCGGCGGCGGCGGCGACCGGCCGGTCGCCGAGGAGATCGCGGCGGCGCTCGGGCCGCTGGCGATCGACTGCTGCGGGCGGACGTCGGTGGACGAGCTGGGGGCGCTGCTCGCACGCTGCGACGTGCTGGTGACGGGCGACACCGGGCCGATGCACATGGCGGTCGCGGTCGGCACGCCGGTGGTGGCGCTGTTCTTCGGCCCGGCGCTGCCGTTCGACACCGGGCCGTACGCGCCGGATCACGTCTGCCTGCACGCCGAGGTCGCGTGCGCGCCGTGCGACCACAACGTCACCTGCCTCGAGCCGTTCTGCCGCGACACGTTCGCGCCCGAGGCGGTCGCCGAGGCGGTGGTGGCGCGGCGCGCTGGCGACTGGACGGCGCTCGCGGCGGCCTCGGTGCGCTGGCCGGACGTGGCCTGGTATCGCACCGGCTTCGACGCCGAGGGCCTCTTCGAGGCCGTGCGCCTCGGGCCGGCGGCGGCGAGCCGCGCCGAGACGCTGCGCCGCGCCTATCGGCTGTTCTGGAAGGCCGAGCTCGACGGCACGCCGCCGGCGCCGCTCGGCGCCGCGCTGCCGGCCGAGGCGCGCACGCTCGCGCGGCTCGCCGAGCTGGCGAGCGAAGGGCGGGCGCAGGCGGCGCGCGTCGAGGCCCTGGCCCGCGACGCGGCCGACCTCGCGGGTCTGGAGACCGCGGCCCGCCGGCTCGAGGAGCTCGACGCCGCGCTGCTGCGCTTCGGCGCCATGCACGAGCCCGCGAGCCTGCTCTGCCAGGTGCTGCGCTTCGACAAGGAGAACCTCGACGGCGACGACGTGCCGGCTCTCGCCGCCGCCACCCGTGGCCTGCACGACCGGCTCGCCGAGCGCGCCGAGCGTCTCGCGACGTTGCTCCAGGGAGGACGAACCGATGCACATCACGCTTGACGGCGCGGCCGTCGCGCTGCCGCGGCCGGGGAGCCTGGGCGAGCTGCTCGAGGCCCTCGTGCCGCACGTGGACCCCGATCGCACCATCACCGACGTCGAGGTCGACGGCCGCGCCGCCGACTTCACCGACAGCGTCGCTCTGGCGGCGTGGCGCCTCGCCGGCTCGGAGACCGTCGCCGTGACGACGCTGACGCCGGTGGAGTTCGCGGCCGAGCGCCGCGGGCAGATCGGCGACCACCTGCGCCACATCGCCGATCGCCTGGCGCGGGCGGCGGACGGCTTCGCGCACGGCGAGGTCCAGGCGGCGAACGCTCTCCTCGCCACGGCGTCGCGCGATCTGGGGCTCGTCCTCGAGCTCGACCAGCACCTCGCCGTCATCGAGGGCGGGGCGCCGCGCTGTGCGGGCATCGTCGCGGTGCTGGAGCGCGTGGGCGGCCGGCTCACCGACGCCGAGCGCGCCGGGCGCTGGGACGAGGTGGCGCAGATCCTGATCGTCGAGCTCGTGCCCGCGCTGCTCGGCACGGCGTGACGCCGTCGGGCGGGCGGCGGGCCGGCGTGCGCGGGCCGGGCGGGCGGCGACGCGGCAACCGCTGGCTGTGCGCCGGCGTGCTGGCGCTCGTCCTCGCGGGCTGCCGCGCCGAGTCGCCGGCGCCCATCCGCATCGCGGTGCACCCCTGGCCGCCGTTCGACCTCCTCTACCTGGCGCAGGAGCAGGGGCTCTTCGCCGAGGCCGGCGTGCCGGTGCACCTCGTCGAGCTGAGCTCGCTCGCGGACGCGCGCCGCGCCTACGAGCGCGGCCAGACCGACGGGCTCGCCTGCACCGTCGTCGAGCTGCTCGGCGCACGCAGCGTAGCCGGCCGCGATCCCCAGGCGATCCTCGTGGTCGACACCTCCGACGGGGCCGACGTGGTGCTCGCGCGGCCGGGCCTGGGCGACGTGGCGGCGCTCCGCGGCCGGCGCGTCGCGGCCGAGCCGGCGTCGAGCGGCGTCTACCTGCTCGCGCGCGCGCTCGTGGCGCACGGTCTGACGCTCGCGGACGTCGCGCCGGTGTTCATCGACCAGACGCACATCGCCGAGGCGTTCGCCGCCGGCGAGGTCGACGCGGCGGTGACGTATCCGCCGTTCGCGGCGGGGCTGGAGCGGTTGGGGGCGGTGCCCGTGTTCAGCAGCCGCGCGCTGCCGGGCGAGATCGTCGACGTGGTCGCGCTCGACGCCGCGCTCGTCGCCGAGCGCCCGCACCACGCCCGGGCCATCGCGCGCGCCTTCGAGGCCGCGCGGCGCTTCGCCGAGGCGCACCCCGACGAGGCGCACGCGACGATGGCGGCGCGCGAGGGCATCGAGCCGCGCGAGTTCCGCGCCGTGCTGGGGCGCGGCATCCGCCTCGTGCCGGCGCACGAGCAGGCCCGCTACCTCGCGCCGGGCGGGCTCCTCGAGCTGACGCTGCCGCGGGTCGACGCAGTCATGCGGCGCATCGGCCATCTGGGCGGTCCGTCGCGGGTGCCGGGCGCGGTCGCGCGGCTCGACCCGGGGAGCGGGCCGCCGTGACGCCGCCGCGCGGGACGTTCCGTCCCCTCCAGCGCACGTTGCTCGCCCCGGTGCTGGCGGTGGCCCTGCTGGCGGCGCTCGTCATCGGCTATGCTACCTACTGCGCCGTCGCCGCGCGGCTCGAGGCGCAGGTCGTGCGGCGCGGCAGCACCATCGTGGACGCGGTGGTGTCGGCGGTGGAGGTGGTCGACGAGCGCACGGTCCTCCAGCGCGTCGTCGCCGCGCTCGGCGCCGAGCGCGACGTGGATCTCGTGGTGGTCGCCGGCGGGCGGCCGGCGCGGGTCATGGCCGCCACGCGCGGCGCGTGGGTGGGGGTGCCGCTCGAGCGCCTGCCGGCCGGCCCGGCGCGCTCGCTCACCGCAGCGCTCGACGGCCGGGTGCCGCGGGCGTGGATCGGCGGTGCCGACGCGGCCGACGTGGTGGGCGGGCTCGTGTTCGGCAACGACCGCCTCGGCGCGCCCGTGCTGTCGCACGGCGCGGTGCTCGTGCGCCTCTCGACGCGCGACGTCCGGCGCGAGCTGGTGACGGTCGCCCGCTGGGTGGCGCTCGGCCTCGGGCTCACGGTGCTGGCCGTCGTGGCGCTCGCCTGGGTGCTGGTGCGCCGTCACGTGTCGCGGCCGCTCGAGCAGATGGTGGCGGCGATGGACCGGCGCGCCGCCGGCGACCTCGCGGCGCACGTCCCCGTCTGCGCCGCGGACGAGATCGGTACGCTGGCGACGACGCTGAACGGCCTCGTCGACGCCATCGCCGCCGGCGAGGCGCGGCTGCGCGAGCTGGCCGAGACCATCGAGGACGCCTTCTGGATCTGGGACCCGGCCCAGCCGATGCGGCCAGTCTACGTCAGCCCGGGGTTCACGCGCATCTACGGCTTTCCGCGCGAGGCCGTGCTGGCGGACGGGCGGCGGGCGGTCGCCGCCGTCCATCCGGACGATCGCGCGCGGACCGTCGCGCGCTGGCAGGCGGAGATGGGCACCGCCTACGAGGACGAGCACCGCATCGTGCGCGGCGACGGCGCCGTGCGCTGGGTGCGGACGCGTGCGTTCCCGATCCGCGACGACGCGGGCCGGCTCCTGCGCGTCGTCGGCGTCGAGAGCGACGTCACCGCACGCCACGAGGCGGCCGCGGAGCTGGAGGCGGCGCGGGCGCGGGCGGAGTCGGCGGCGCAGGCCAAGGCGGAGTTCCTGGCCATGATGAGCCACGAGATCCGCACGCCCATGAACGGCGTGATCGGCATGACCGGGCTCCTCCTCGACACGCCGCTCACCCCCGAGCAGCGCGACCACACCGAGACGATCCGCCACTCGGCCGAGGCCCTGCTCGCGATCATCAACGACATCCTCGACTTCTCGAAGATCGAGGCGGGCCGCCTGAGGCTCGAGGAGGTCGACTTCGAGCCGCGTCTCGCGGTCGAGGAGGTGCTCGAGCTGTTCGCCGACGCCGCGCAGGCACGCGGGCTCGAGCTGCTCGCGGCGATCGACGCGGACGTCCCCGCGCTGGTCGGCGGCGACGTCGGGCGGCTGCGCCAGATCCTCGTGAACCTGGTCGGCAACGCGATGAAGTTCACGGAGCGCGGGCGCATCGTCGTGGGCGTCACCGTGGCCGAGGCGACGGACGCCGCCGTCGTGCTCCGCACGGCGGTGACCGATACCGGCATCGGGATCGCTCCGGCCATGCAGGCGCGCCTCTTCGCACCGTTCGTGCAGGCGGACGGCTCGACGACGCGGCGCTACGGCGGCACGGGACTCGGGCTGGCGATCTGCCGGCGGCTGGCCGAGCTGATGGGCGGTCGCATCGGCGTCGACAGCATGCCGGGCGAGGGCAGCACCTTCTGGTGCACGGTGCGCGTCGTGCGCCGGGCGGCGCCGGCGAGCGCGGTGCTGGCGCCGCTGCGGGGCGCGCGCGTCCTCATCGTCGACGACGATCCGCCGGCGCGCATGCACCTGGCCGAGCAGCTCGACGCGATGGGCGCCGACGTGCACACGGCCGGGGGCGTGGCCGCCGCAGAGACGCGTCTTGCCGGAAACGGACGCTGGGCGGCGCTCGTGGTCGACGCCGGCCTGACGCCGGCCGACCCGCTGGCCGCGGTGCGCACGCTGCGCGCGGCGGCGCCGGTGCCCGTCGTCCTGCTCGTGGGGCCGCGGGCTCGCGCCCGAGCCCGCGGCGACCGCGGTCGCCGGCGTCGCCGGCGTCGTGACGCGCCCGTCCGGCTGGCCGCCGCTGCAGGGTGCGCTCGTCGCCGCGCTCGGCGCCGCTCCCGCACCCGCGCCCGCGCCGAGCGTGCGCCACGGGACGCTGCGTGCGGCCCTCGGCCTGCGCGTGCTGGTGGCGGAGGACAATCCGGTGAACCAGCGCCTGGCGCTGGCGCTGCTCGCGAAGCTCGGCTGCACCGCGGACGCGGTCGGCAACGGGCGCGAGGCCGTGGCCGCATGGGCGGCGCGGCCGTACGACGTCGTGCTGATGGACTGCCAGATGCCCGAGGTCGACGGCTTCGAGGCGACGGCGGCGATCCGCGCGCGCGAGCCGAACGGCCGGCGCATCCCGATCGTGGCGATGACGGCCAACGCGATGCCCGGCGACCGCGAGCGCTGCCTGGCGGCGGGCATGGACGACTACGTGGCGAAGCCGGTGCGCCCGGAGCTGCTGCGCGACGCGCTGGCGCGGATCGCGGGGCAGGGACGGTGCGAGGACGCGACGACGTGCGACCAGGGCGGGACGCGGGACGCGAGCCCGGCGGTGGACCCGGAGGTGCTGGCCTCGCTGCGCGAGCTGGGGGAGGAGGCCGGGGACCCCGCTGCCTACGACGTGCTCGTCGGGACCTTCCTCGCCGGCGCGCGCGAGAGCTGTGCGGCGCTCCAGGAGGCGTTCGCCGCCGGCGACGCCACGGCGATCGCGCGCACGGCCCACCGCCTGCGGGGCGGGGCGGCGAGCATGGGCGCCAGCCCGATGGCCGCGCTCGCCCGGCGCCTCGAGGACCTCGCGGTCGCGGGCCGGCTCGCCGAGCTCGGTCCCGACGTCGGCGCGCTCGAGACCGAGCTCGGCCGCGTCGTCGCCGCGCTGGCGCCGCCCGTCGCTCCCGGCAGCGACTGACCGGGGCGGCAGCTCCTGCCGGCCGCGGACCGTCAAGGCTCTGGCCGGAGTGTCAGCCCCCGCCGCGCGGGCGGGCCGGCGGCAGGCAGGAAGCACCGGAAGCGGAAGGGTTTGCCCGGTGGCACCGGGCTTGCTCCCTCCGCCGCTCCGTGGGGCAGGCGCGGGGGCTGCTGAGGTGGTGCGGCCGGCTGATGGTGGGTGCGGTGGTGATCGGTGGAACGGCCGGCGCCCGTGGTGTGGATCTGCCCCCACACGGTGCACAGGGGGGACGGAGCCTGGTGGCCCCGTCCCCCCGCATCGAACGCATCGAGGTCGGCGAGCGCGAGGTCCGCATCCTCCTGAGCGCTCGGGCGGAGGGGCTGGCCCGGCGTCTGCCCGCGAGCGACGGCGCGCCGGAGCGCGTCTACGTCGACGTGGCCGGGACGCAGCTCGATCCGCGCCTGGCGCGCGCCTTTGCCGGCCGCGGGCAGGTGCGGGCGGTGCGCACGGGACAGCACGATCCGTCGACCGCGCGCGTGGTGATCGAGCTCGAGCGGCCGACGGGCTTCACGCTCGGCGCGCGCGGGCGTGAGCTGCGCCTGCGGCTCGCGCCGGAGCCGGTCGCCGCGGCGCCGGCGCCGCGCCCGCTCGCCACGCCGGCGCCGCGCGTGCCGGTGCGCGACGCGGCCGCGCCCGCGCGTCCCGCCGGGCGCCTCGCGGTGGCGACGGTCGCCGCGCGCCGCCTGGCTGCGCCGCCGCCGGCCGGCCGCCCCGCCCGCCGCCGCGGCGCCCGGCAGGCCGGCGGCTGCCGCCGGGCGAGCCGGCCGTCGGACGACGCAGCCCGGGCCCGTCGGCGCCGGTGCCCGTACCTGCCGTCCCTGCCGCTCGAGGCCGCGGCGCCGGTGCCGACGCCGCCGTCCGGCGCTGATCGCCGGCACGCCGTACACGCTGGTGCAGGGCATGCGCCTCGTGCTGCCGGCCCTCGAGCGCGCCGAGTACGGCGACCGGCGGCGTGCCGCTGCGCGACGCTCCGCCGGTGGCGCAGCGACGGCACCGTGCCGCCGCCGCCGCCGGCGCAGCCCGCGTCGACGGCCGCGCTGTTCCTCGCCGGCGACGTGCTCCTGGCGCGCGCGCTGGTCGGCCAGGACGACACGCTGGAGGCGATCGCGGCCTACGAGCGCGCCGTGCGCAACGCCCCCGACTTCGCGGAGGCGCCGCGCGCGCAGCTGATGGTGGGACTCGCGGCGGCATGGCTCGGCTTCCAGCCGGAGGCCAGCTCCGCCTATGCGATCTTCCTCGACCGCTTCCCGTCGGATGCGCTCGCACCGTACGCGCGCCTCGGGCTCGCCGCCGCGCTGCGCGCGCGGGGTCGGCTCGACGACGCGCGCAAGCGCCTGCGCGAGGCGCGCGTCTCGGGCGGAGCGGAGCTCGCCTGCGAGTGTCGCGTCGAAGAGGCGCGGCAGGAGCGCGCCGTCGGCCGCGCCGACGCCGCGGCGACGCTCTTCCGCCGCGTCGCCGCCGAGTGCCCGGAGACGGTGGCGACGACGCCGAGCGCGCTGCACGATCGCGCCGAGGCGATCGCCGCCGCCGGCGGTCGGGCCGAGGCCCGGGCGCTGCTCGATGCGCCGCGCGAGCGCACCACGCCGGAGGAGGACGCCAAGCTGGACCTGCTCCAGGGACGGCTCGCGCTCGAGGACGAGGATCTGAACACCGCGCGGGTCGCCTTCGAGCGCGTGCTCGGACGGCGCGTCGCGCGCGCGACCGTGCTCGAGGCCGAGATCGGCCTCGCCCGGCTCGACGTCCGCGGCGACGCCGGCCGTGCCGCCGCGCGCCTCACCGAGCTCGCCGCCGGCGACGGCCCGGCCGCGCCGCGCGCCGAGCTGCTCGGCGAGGCCGCCGACGCCACCGCGCGCAGCGGTCGCTTCGGCGACGCGCTCGACATCCTCGATCGCGCCGCGCAGCTCGGCCCGCAGGGGCAGCGCGAGGCCGACGCTCGCCGCGCCGGGCTTCTCGGCGATCTGGTCCGCTCGCTGCGCGCCGCCGAGGACTGGCCGGGGCTGGCGACGCTCTACGCCGCGCACACGACCACGGTGCGCCAGGTGCTCGACCCGCGCGACCGCGCGGTGATCGCCGACGCGCTCGCCCGCCTCGGTCTGCCGGGCGAGGCCGCACGCCTGCTCGCGTTCGACGCCACCGGCCGCGACCCGGGGGGCCGCATCGCCTACGCCGAGGCGGCGCTCGTGGCCGGCGCCGTCGCCGGGCGCGCGGCGCGGTGGCGCGGATCGAGCCGCGCACCATGGAATCCGCGCTCGTCCCGCGGCTCGCCCGCGTGCGGACCCGGATCGCGCTCGCCGACGGCGACCCGAACCGCCGCGGGCCTCGCGGCGGAGCGCTCCTGGACGACGCCCTCGACGGCGAGATCGCCGCCGCCTTCGTCGTCGGCGGGCGACGCCGCGCTCGCCGGTGGGCGACTGGGTGAACGCCGCGACGGCGCGTTACGAGGCGCAGCCGCCTTCGGCCCGGCGTGCGGGCCCGGGCGGGCGCCGCCGCCGGTCTCGTGCGCATCGCCTTCACGCGCCGCGACGGGGGCGAAGGCGCGGCTCGCGCTCGCCGCCGCGACCGAGAGCGGCGATCCGCTCGTGCGTCGCGCCGCGGTCGCGCTGGGGCGCGTGGAGCTGCCCGCCGGGCCTGCGGCCGACGGCGTCCCGCTGACGCCGGTCGAGCCCGCCTCGCTGGAGGAACGCCATGCCCATTGAGATGCTGGCGCTGGACGGCGCCGCCGCGGCGCCGCCGGAGCTGCACGGCCTGGCGCGCGCGTTCGCGCACTTCAGCGACGCGACCGCGCGGCTCGAGCACGAGTACGGCGCGCTCCGCATCCGCGTGCAGGACCTCACCACCGAGCTCGAGGAGAAGAACCGGCTGCTCGCCGAGAGCCTCGAGCGCGAGCGCCGCCTCGAGGCCGAGGCGCTGCGCCAGAGCCGCCTCGCCGCCATGGGCGAGATGGCGGCGATGCTCGCCCACGAGGTGCGCAACCCGCTCGGGGCGATGGAGCTGTTCACCGGCCTCCTCCTCCAGGACCTCGCCGATCAGCCGGACACGGTGCGGCTCGCGCGGCAGGTGGCGTCGGGCATCGCCGATCTGAACCATCTCGTCACCAACCTGCTCGAGTTCACGCGCACGCGCGTGGCCGCCCGGGCGGCGGTCGACTGCTGCGCGCTGGTCGAGGACGCGCTGCGCTACACCGGCGAGCTGCGGGCCGCGAACGCGATCGTCGTCGAGCGTGCCTATGCGGCGCCGGTGGTGACGGCGGAGGCGGACCCGCATCTCCTGCGCCCGGTGCTGCTGAACCTGGTGCGCAACGCCGTGCAGGCGATGGGCGACGGCGGCACGCTGCGCGTCGCCGTCGGTCTCGACGCGGACCGCGTGCGCGTCGTCGTCGCCGACACCGGTCCCGGCATCGGTGCGGCGGAGCAGGAGCTGGTGTTCCGCCCGTTCTACACCACGCGGGCGAAGGGCACGGGGCTCGGGCTGGCCGTCGCGCGCGAGCTGGTGCTCGCCATGGACGGCACGCTCGCGCTGCGCAGCGAGCCCGGGCGCGGCGCCGAGTTCACGGTGAGCATTCCGCGCGCCGCGGCGCGCCGGAGCGAAGAGGCCGACGCGCCACGGCTGCGCGCGGCGGAGGCATGATGGACGGACGGCGGATCCTGGTGGTGGACGACGAGAGCGGCATGCGTGCCGGCCTCGTCGAGGTGCTGACCCGCGGCGGCGGGCTGGTGGAGGCGGCGGCGAGCGCGGAGGAGGCGCTGGAGCGCCTCGAGCGCGGCGGCATCGAGCTGCTCGTGACCGACCTGCGCCTGCCCGGTCGCTCGGGCCTGGAGCTGCTGCGCGAGACGCGGCGGGCCGAGCTCGAGGTGCCGGCGATCGTCATCACGGCGCACGGCACGATCGAGGACGCGGTGGCGGCGATGAAGCTCGGCGCCATCGACTTCCTGCAGAAGCCGTTCTCACCGGGCGACCTCCTGCACCTGGCGACGCGCGCGCTCGCGGAGCGCAGCGGACCTGCGCCGGCGCCGCGGCGCGGGCGCGGCGAAGGGGTGCGCCGGCCGATCGTGAGCCACGACCCGGCGGTCATGAAGCTCCTGGAGGTCGCGGAGAACGTGGCGTCGAGCCGCGCGCCCGTCCTGATCCAGGGCGAGAGCGGCACCGGCAAGGAGCTGCTCGCGCGCTACATCCACGACGCCGGCAGCCGCCGCGGCCGCCCGTTCGTCGCGGTCAACTGCGCCGCGCTGCCGCGCGATCTCCTCGAGAGCGAGCTGTTCGGCCACGAGCGCGGCGCCTTCACCGGCGCGCTCACCCGCAAGACCGGCAAGTTCGAGCTGGCCAACGGCGGCACGATCCTGCTCGACGAGATCGGCGAGATGGAGCCGGCGCTGCAGGCGAAGCTGCTGCGCGTCCTGCAGGAGTACGAGGTCGACCGCGTCGGCGGCACGGCCCCGGTGCCGATCGACGTGCGCGTCGTCGCGACCACGAACCGCCGCCTGCGCGACATGGTCGACCGCGGCACGTTCCGCGAGGATCTCTTCTACCGCCTGGCGGTGATCCCGCTCACCATGCCGTCGCTGCGCGATCGCAAGGGCGACATCGACCTCCTCGCGGAGCACTTCGTGAAGCGCTTCGCGTCGGGCCGTCCGAGGACGCTCTCGGACGCCGCCCGCGCCGTCCTGCGCGAGCGCGCCTGGCCGGGCAACGTCCGCGAGCTGGAGCACGCTATCGAGCGTGCCGTCCTGCTCTGCGCGGGCACCGAGGTGACGGCGGAGGAGCTGCTCGACCGCGAGCCCGCGCCGCAGCGCATGGGCGCCGGCATGCTGGCCGGCCTCACCGTGCGCGAGATGGAGCGGCGTCTCATCCTGGAGACGCTCCAGCGCACCAACCAGAACCGCACGCACGCGGCACGGCTGCTCGGCATCAGCATCCGCACGCTGCGCAACAAGCTGGCGGAGTACCGCCGGCACGGCGAGCTCGGGCCCGAGGCGGCCGGAGCGGAGGCATCCTGACATGCGCACACCGCTGCTCGATCCGACCCTCCAGGGGCTCGCCAACGCCCTCACGGTGCACAACCGGCGCCACACCGTGCTGGCGACGAACCTCGCCAACGTCGAGACGCCGGGCTACCGCGCCCAGGACGTCGACTTCCGCACCGAGCTGCGCCGCGCGTTCCAGGCGCCGGAGGTCGGCGGCACGGCGAAGGTCGATCCCCGCGTGATCGACGACGACGACGTCGCGCCACGCGCCGACGGCAACACCGTCGATCTCGACATGCAGATGGCCGAGCTCTCGGACAACGCCGGCCGCTACGTGGCGCTGACGCGCATCCTCTCGAAGCGTCTCGGCCTCCTGCGCTCGGCCATCGAAGGGACCCGCTGATGAACGTCGACGTCCTGAATCCCACCTTCGCGATCGCCGCGAGCGGCCTGCGCGCCGAGCGCATGCGCCTCGACGTCATCGCGACGAACCTCGCCAACGCCAACACCACGCGCACCGTCGGGGGCGGCCCGTACGTGCGCCAGAGCGTCGTCTTCATGGGCCAGGAGCTCGACGGCGACTTCGCGAACACGTTGGCCGAGTTCGGCCTCGGCGGGCGCCGGCCGGGCGTGTCCGTCGTCGGCGTCGTCGACGATCCGACGCCGGGACGCATGGTCTTCGATCCCGGGCACCCCGACGCCGACGGCGACGGCTACGTGACCTATCCGAACGTGAACCCGCTGCTCGAGATGGTGGACCTCCAGGCCGCGACGCGCGCCTACGAGGCCAACATCCAGGTGGTGACGGCGACCAAGCGGCTCGGTGAGGCCGCGCTGTCGATCGCCGGCTAGGAGGCACGATGGAGCCCACCCGTCTCGTTCCGGGCCTTCCCCCGACCATCGAGGGGCCGGACTACAAGAAGAACCTCGGGAAGGGCCTCGGGCTCGCCGAGGCGGGAGGGCAGACCTTCGGGCAGCTGCTCGAGGATTCGCTCACCCAGGTCAACTCGCTCCAGCAGCAGGCCGACGTCGCGATCACCGATCTCGCGAGCGGCGGCCCCACGACGCTGCACGACACCATGATCGCCCTCGAGAAGGCCGATCTCTCCTTCCGCCTCATGATGCAGGTCCGCAACAAGATCGTGGAGGCCTACCAGGAGATCGTGCGCATGCAGGTGTAAGCGATGAACGCACGCGTCCAGCAGCTCCTCGAGAACGTCCGCGACTTCTTCGTCGCGCTCCCGCCCGCACGCCGTATCGCCATCGTCGGCGTCGGCGTGGCGTCGGTGCTCCTCGTGCTCGGCCTCGCCTGGTGGGTGCAGCGGCCGCTCTACCGGCCGCTGTTCACCAACCTGTCGCAGGACGACGCGGGCCGCATCGTCCAGGCGCTGCGCGACGAGAAGGTCGACTACCAGCTCGACGACGGCGGCCGCGCGATCCTCGTCCCGGGCGAGCGCCTCTACGAGCTGCGCCTGGCGCTCGCCAGCCGCGGGCTGCCCGAGGGCGGCGGCGTCGGCTTCGAGCTCTTCGACCGCCAGACGCTCGGGCAGACGGACTTCCTCCAGCACCTCAACTACCAGCGTGCGCTCCAGGGCGAGCTCGCGCGGACCATCTCGGAGCTGGGCGGCGTCGACTCGGCGCGCGTGCACCTGGCACTGCCGGAGCGCTCGCTGTTCGTCTCCCAGGACCGGCGGCCGTCGGCGTCGGTGGTCGTGAAGCTCGCGCCCGGGCGCGCGCTGTCGCGGGCGCAGATCGACGGCATCGTGAACCTGGTCGCGGCGAGCGTCGAGGGGATGGACCCGGACGGCGTCACCGTCGTCGACGAGGCGGGCCGCATGCTGACGCCGGACCGCGGCGCCGGGCTCGACGACGGCGCGGCGTCGGGCACCGCGCTCGACTACCAGCGCGCCATGGAGCGTGGCACCGAGGAGCGCGTCGAGAGCCTGCTCGGCGCCATCGTCGGCCGGGGCGCCGTGGTCGCGCGGGTAGCGGCGAAGCTCGACTTCGCGCGCGCCGAGCGCACCGAGGAGCGCTTCGACCCCGACGGCGCGGTCCTCAAGACGGAGCAGCAGCGCCGCGAGGAGACCGTCGGCGCGCCGCCGACGGGCGGCGTGCCGGGCACGCAGTCGAACCTGACGAACGAGGTCGTCGAGACCAACGTGCCGTCGGGCCCGACCACGGAGCGCCGCGAGCAGTCGGTCACCTACGAGATCTCGAAGATGGTGTCGCGGACGATCGCCCCGGTCGGCGCGCTCGAGCGCCTGTCGGTCGCGGTGGTGGTCGACGGCACCTACACCGAGGAGAACGGCACGCGGACCTTCCAGCCGCGGCCGCAGGAGGAGCTCGACCGCTACACCGAGCTGGTGAAGAGCGCCGTCGGCTTCAACGAGGAGCGCGGCGACCAGATCCAGGTGATGAGCGCCCCGTTCCAGGAGGCGCCGGAGGCCACGGGCAGCGGCGTCTTGTCGGCGGTCGGACGCTGGATGCCCGCCGTGCTGACGCGGCTCCTCGGCGTCGCCTTCGTGGCCTTCGCGCTGCTCTACGTCGTGCGGCCGCTGCTGCTGGCGCTGGCCGTGCGGCGCGACAGCCCGGCCGTGCAGGCGCTGCGCGGCGGCGACGTCACCGCGGCGATGACGGCCCTCACGCAGGAGAACCTGATGCTCACCCAGCAGCATCCCGAGCGCGCGGCGCAGCTCGTGCGCGAATGGCTCCAGGAAGACCAGGAGACCCGGACCGCCTGACCATGAGCGAGACCGCCCTCACGCCACGCCCGCCGCGGCTCCCCGGACCCGCCGTCGGCATCGAAAAGGCCGCCATCCTCCTCTTGACGCTCGGCCCCGACGCCGCGCGCGAGGTCATGAAGCACCTCGGCGAAGGCGAGGTGCGGGCGCTGTCGGCGGCGATGGCGCGCACGCGCTCCATCCCGCGGCCCGAGGCCGCGGCCGTGCACGAGGAGGCGTGGCGCTGGCTCACCAGCCGCTCCGGCTTCCTCGTCGACGGCGAGACCTTCGTGCGCCAGCTGATCCAGGCGCTCGCTCCCACCAGCCGCGGGGCGCAGGAGGAGGCGATGCGCGAGCTCGCGCGCGCGAAGGAGGGCGAGGGCAGCCCCTCGCTCGGCGCGAAGCTCGAGGGCGTGTCGCCCGCGGTCATCGCGAAGGTGCTCGGGACCGAGCACCCGCAGGTGATCGCGATGGTGCTCGGCCACCTCGTGCCGCGCCAGGCGGCGGACGTCCTTAACCTGCTCGGGGAGGAGCTGCACGCGGACGTGGTGCGCCGCATCTCGGAGCTGAAGAGCGTCGAGCCCGAGCTGCTGGCCGAGGTGGGCGCGGTGATCCTGGGCCAGGTGCAGAGCCTCGGCGGCGCGGCGGCGACGTCGAGCGGCAAGAGCGGGGGCGGGCTGGGCGGCACGAAGCTCGCAGCCGACATCATGAACCTGGTCGACAAGGCGGTGGAGTCGCGCGTCTTCAGCGAGCTCGACGACTCCGTCCCCGACGTCGCGGAGCAGATCCGCAACCTCATGCTGACCTTCGAGGACCTGGCCCGGCTCGACAACCGCGGCATGCAGACGCTGCTGAAGGAGGTCGCGCGCGAGGACCTCATGCTGGCGCTGAAGACCGCGAGCCCGACCATGCAGGAGAAGATCTTCCGCAACATCTCCGCGCGCGCCGCCGAGATCCTCCAGGAGGACATGGGCACGATGGGCCCGGTGCGCCTGAAGGACGTCGAGAAGGCGCAGGCCAACATCATCACCGTCGCGCGCCGGCTGGCCGAGGAGCAGAAGATCCAGCTCGGCGGCGGAGGGGACGATGCCCTCGTCTGAGCCGCCCGGCTTCGCGCCGCTGGTCGGCGGCGGCGGGGACGCAGGCGGCTTCCGGCCGTTCGTGGGCGGCGGACCCGCGCCGGCGCCCGAGCGGCCGCCGGCGGCGCCGGAGGGTGCGGCGGCGGGCGCCGAGCCGGGCGACGCCGAGTCCGCGCCGATCGACCGCGTGGAGGACCATCCCGCGTGGCAGGCCGGCTTCGCGCAAGCCCGTGCGGAGCTCGCAGCCGAGATCGACGCCGGGCACCGCACGCTCGCCGAGTCGCTCGAAAGCCTCGCACGCTTCCAGGCACAGCTGCGCAGCCGCTACGAGCGCGAGCTCCTGCTGGTCGCCCTCGGCGTGGCGCGCAAGGTCGTGCAGCAGGAGCTCCAGGAGCGGCCGGAGATCTGGATGGCGATGCTGCGCGCGGCGGTGCGCCAGGCGGTCGACCGCGAGCGCATCCTGATCCGGGTGCCCCCGGCGCTCGCGGCCTGGCTGCTCGAGCACGCGCCCGAGCTGAAGGCGCAGCTCGAGGACGTGAAGGAGATGCAGATCGTCGACGACCCCGCCCTCCCACCCGGCGGCTGCATCGTCGAGAGCCGCTACGGCGAGGTCGACATCGGCGTCGAGACGCAGCTCGCGGTGGCGGAGCGCGCGCTCGTGCGGATGGGGGGCTGAGCCGTGGTCGAGCTCGACTTCTCCCGCGCCCAGCGCGAGCTGGCGATCCTGAACCCCGTGCGCGTCTCCGGCCGCGTCACCGACGTCATCGGGCTCGTCGTCGAGGCCACCGGGCCGGGCGCGCCCGTGGGGTCGCTGTGCGAGATCGGCGGCGACGGCGCGCGGCCGATCCCGGCCGAGGTGGTCGGCTTCCGCTCGGGGCGCGTGCTCTTGATGCCGCTCGGCGACCTCGCCGGCGTCGCACCCGGCAGCCGGGTGACGCTGGTGCGCGAGCGGCCCGTCGTCCACGTCGGCGACGACCTCCTCGGGCGCATCGTCGACGGGCTCGGCGAGCCGCTCGACCGCGGGCCGGCGCTCGCCAGCGGCGTCGAGTACCCGCTCTACGGCGCGCCGCTCAACCCGCTCGACCGCTCGCCGATCCGCGAGCCGCTCGACCTCGGCATCCGCGCCGTCAACGCGCTGCTCACCTGCGGCCGCGGCCAGCGTCTCGGCATCTTCGCGGGCTCCGGCGTCGGCAAGAGCGCGCTCCTCGGCATGATGGCGCGCTACACCAAGGCGGAGGTGAACGTCATCGCCCTGGTCGGCGAGCGCGGTCGCGAGGTGCGCGAGTTCATCGAGCGCGACCTCGGCGACGCCCTCGGGCGCTCGATCGTGGTGGCGGCGACGTCCGACCAGCCGCCGCTGGTGCGCATCCGCGGCGCCTTCCTCGCGAGCGCGATCGCCGAGTACTTCCGCGACCAGGGGCGCGACGTGCTGCTCATGATGGACTCGCTCACGCGGGTCGCGATGGCGCAGCGCGAGGTCGGGCTGTCGGTCGGCGAGCCGCCGGCGTCGCGCGGCTACACGCCGTCGGTGTTCGCGCTCCTGCCGAAGCTCCTCGAGCGCGCGGGCCGGGCGCCGCGCGGCAGCATCACGGGGCTCTACACGGTGCTGGTCGAAGGCGACGACATGAACGAGCCCATCGCCGACACGGCGCGCTCGATCCTCGACGGCCACGTCGTGCTGTCGCGCCGCCTCGCGAGCGAGGGGCACTATCCGGCGATCGACGTGCTGTCGAGCATCTCGCGCGTCATGCTCGACGTCGTGCCGGCGGCGCAGCTCGCGCACGCGCAGCGCGTCCGCGCGCTGCTGTCGACGTATCGCGACGCGGAGGACCTGATCCAGATCGGCGCGTACACCCGCGGCGCCAGCGCCGCGATCGACGAGGCCATCACCCGGCTGCCCGAGATCCAGGGCTTCCTGCGCCAGGCGATCGCCGAGCCCGCGTCGCTCGACGAGGCGACGGCGGCGCTGACCTCGCTGGTGGGAGGCGTGGTCCGATGACGTTCCGGTTCCGGCTCGGCCGCGTGCTGCGCGTCCGCACCCAGCTGCGCCAGCAGGCGCAGGAGCACGTCGCCCGCACGCGCGCCGCGCTGGCGGCGCTCGAGCAGCGGATCGCCGCGGCGGCGGCGAGCCAGGCCGAGGCGCGCGCGGCGGAGGAGGCGGCGAGCGCCGCCGGCTGCTCCGGCGCGGATCTGGCGCGGTGGCGGTCGTTCGAGGCGGCCGCCGCGGCGCGCGAGCGCGTCCTGCGGCGCGATCGCGAGCAGCTCCTCGTGCAGCTCGAGCGCGAGCGCGAGGCGCTGCTCGCCGAGCGGCAGGAGGAGCGCAAGCTCGAGCGCCTGGAAGAGCGGGCACGCGACCGGTTCGACGCCGACGCGGCCCGCGAGGACGCGCGGCTGCTCGACGAGCTGGCGCTGCGCGGCAGGGGAGAGCGGGAGTAGGCATGCGGATCATCCGGCTGATCGTGGCGGTGAGCCTGACGGCGAAGCTCGTCGTCCTGGGGACGTGGTGGGCCGCGTCGGTCGTGCAGGCCGAGGCGCCTGCCCGACAGAAGGCCGAGGCCGGCCTGCCGAAGGAGCTCCTCGAGCAGAGCGCCGGCTTCCGCGAGATGCTGAGCGCGGTGGCGGAGCGCAATCGCCAGCTCGACGAGCGCGAGCAGAAGCTCGCGGCGCGCGAGGCCGGGCTGGCGTCGCTCGAGCAGACCGTGAGCCAGGAGGTCGCCCGCCTGGAGTCGCTCACCGGCGCGCCGTCCCCGGCCGACGCCGCGGCGCCGGCGGGCGCGCGGCCGAAGCCCGGCGCGAAGCCGGCGGGCACGACGACCTCCGCCGCGAGCCCGGCGGCCGAGGAGCGGGTCGTCGAGATCACGCGCATCTTCGAGACCATGAAGGCCGAGGAGGCGGCGGGCATCCTCGACAAGGTCGACGACGACACCCTGCGGGCCGTGCTCGGCCGCATGAAGGAGCGGCAGATCGGCGCCATCCTCGCGGCGATGAGCCGCGAGCGCGCGGTCGCGCTGACGAAGCTCCTCGCCGGCACGCGCAGCGAGGCCGCGGCGCCGTAGAGCGCCGCCGCGGCGGGGCTCACCGGCTCGCGCCCTCCATGCGGGGCACTGCTCGGCGGCGGCACCGCGGCGAGGCGCAGGGCGCACGCGGGGAGCCGGAGACGGGAGGCACATCCGCGGCGGCGATCGGCAATCGCCGCCGGCCATTCCGGAAGGCGCGTCGCCGGCTCGACGCCCATTCCCGTGGCTCGGAAGGAGCGCCACCGGCCGGGCCGCGCGGGCCTGCGGCGGCGCGGGGCACGAGGTTTGTTAGCGGGGCATGGCCGCTCTGTCGCTCATTCGTGCCTGCGTGCTGTCGCCGGCGCTGGCGTTCCTCCGCCGCATCGGCGGCGCGGCGGAGCCGTTGCTCGTGGGGGTCGGCCTGCCGGCGTCGACGCTCGCGACCCCGGAAGGACTGATCCCGAGCGAGGCGGCGGCCCGCTTCCTGCGCAACGCCGCCCGCCGGGAGGGGATCGACGCCTTCGGCGCGCTCGCGGGCGGCGAGGGCGGTGTCGAGGCGCTCGGCGTGTTCGGCGCCCTGGTGTGCGCCGCGCCGACGATGCGGGACGCGCTGCGCGAGTGCATTGCGCAGCGCCGTCGCTTCGCCTCGCACGGCCGCATCTGGCTGCACGAGCGCGGCGCCGACCTCGAGCTGTGCCTCGGCGTCCCACACGGTGGCGATCCGGTCTGGCGCCAGGGGGAGCACTACGTCGTGCGCCTGCTGCTCGGCGTCCTGCGGCTCGGGGCGGGACCGACGTGGCGGCCGCCGCGCGTGCAGTTCCAGACGCCCGAGTGGGCGGCGGCGCGCGCCGTCGACGCCTTCGCCGGGGCTCGCATCGACTTCGGGCAGCGCGTCGCCGCCATCACCTTCCCGCGCCGGCTGCTCGACGTGCGCCTGGCGGCCGCCACGATGCCGTGCGACGGGGCGACGGTGGCGGCCTGGCGGGCGACGGCGCCGGCGGCGACCTTCGCCGACGCGGTCGCCCAGGTGGTGGAGACGCTCACCTGGGAGCGGCCGCCGCGGGTCGGCGAGACGGCCGTCGCGCTCGGCACGACGCCGCGGACGTTGCAGCGCCGCCTCGCCTCGTACGGGGTCACGCACGAGGCGCTCGTCGACCGGGCGCGGCTCGCGTCGGCGGCGAGCATGCTCGCCGAGACCGACGCGCGCATCCTCGAGGTCGCGCTCGACATCGGGTACTCCGACCACGCGCATTTCACGCGCGCGTTCCGGCGCTGGTGCGGGCAGTCGCCGCGCGACTATCGCCGTACCCATCTCGCGGACGTACCGGCCGGCGCCGCGTCGACCGCCCGCGTACCCTGTCCGTGAGCGGCCGGAGCCGTGTCAGGCGAGGCGCACGGCGAGCCGCTCCCGCCGGATCACGGCGAAGCGCACGAGCGTGTTCTCGCGGCCGTCGTCGCTGGCGATGCTGCACAGGTCGAACAGGCCGCCGAACTGGGCGTTGCCGCCGACGAGCGCGCGCAGGCGCCCGCCGCGCAGGACCTGGTAGCCGTCGAAGTGCGTCCACTCGGGTCGCGATCCCCAGCCGCGCGTGCGCCCGAGGCGCATGAACGCGTCGGGCGGGACACAGACGAGGCGGAACGCGAGCGGGTCGAGGCCGAGGCGGTCGGCGACGACGTCGGCGCCGCGGGTGAGGAGGGCGGCCTCGATCTCGTCGCGGGCGAGGCCTCTCCGGCGCTCGAGGCCGAGCGCCCGGAGCAGCGGGCCGGGGGTCTCGTCGCCCTCGGCGTGTCCCTCGACGAGCAGGATCTCGCGCGGCACCGGCACCGGCACGAAGCGCACGCCCGCCGAGTTGACGTACTGGTGGAGCGCGAAGAGCGAGATGGTCTCGGCGAAGACGGCCGCGATCTCGACCGGGATGTCGATCTCGCGCGCGGCGCCCGTCAGCCGTGCGACGCCGTCGCGGGCGCGATCGTGGACGGCGGGCGAGGCGCCGAGCGCCCAGCGCTCGACGAAGGTCGCGACCGCGTCGGCGATGGGGCCCGGGCCGAGGATCGTCTCGGCGGCTTCGAGCCCGAGCGCGCCCGCGCGCGCCGCGCAGCCGTCGGGCAGGGGTGCGCCGAGCTCCGCGGGCGCGACCACGCGGACCGCGGCGGTCGGCGCGGTGTCCGTCGCCGCGAGCGCCGGCGCGCCGAGGACCCCGTCGGCCAGGCGCTCGAGCGCCTCGGCGTCGCCCCGCTCGAGGGCCAGCAGAGCCTGCTGCTGCGCGCCGAGACCGGAGCGCGGCGTCTCGGTGGGCGTCGCGGCGACGGTGCCGGGGAGCGCCAGCGCCTCGAGCCGGGCGCGGCGGGCCGCATAGAGCGCGCGCTGGGGCGGGTCGGCCGCGGCGAGCGTGTCGAGCGCGGCCAGGACGTCGACGCGGGCGGCGCCCGGGGTGCTCCAGCGCTTCGACGGCGGCAGCCCCGCCGACAGCGGATCGAGCACCACGGGCGGCGCACCGTACACCGCGTCGGCGGCGGCGAGGGCCTCGGCCTCGGCGGCCAGCGTGTGCTGGAGGGCGCTCGCCTCCCGGCCGAGCTCGCGCACGCGTGGCCAATCCTGCTGCGTCACGGCGGCGTGGGCCCGGGCGAGCAGCCGATCGAGCCGGGCGCGGCTCGCGAGCGCCTCGCGGTGGTGCTCGGGCGTGACCAGCGGCGCGAGCAGCGCCGCGGCGCGGCGCAGGTAGACGTCACGATGGACGGTGTCCGCGTCGGCGGCGGTGACGAGGCAGCCGACGGTCGCGAGCTGGCTGACTTCGGTGGTCGGCATGGCGGTCTCCTCGGGCGTCGGCGGTCGACGTCCTTCAGCCGGAAGCGCTTGCCGTCGGTGACGCGGAACGGGCGGGAGAGACGGTGCGCCACCCGGACGATCGGGGCGGTCTCACACCGCCACTGTGCCGCGTCGCCGCGTTCGCCGCTTGCCACCGCGCGCCACGCGCGGCGGGATCACTCGGGGACGAGACCGCGCAGCAGCGCGTCGAGCCCCTGCCGGAACTCGCGCGCCGCCGTGCTGCGCGCCGCGGCGCCGGCGATCTCGACGAGCTGCGGATAGCGCGCTCGGGGGAGGGCCCGGAAGCGCGCGATCGTCGCCGCGGCCGGCTCGTCGGCGGCGGTGGCGAGGGGGCCGGCCAGCTCCGCCTGCGCGAAGCCCATCACGAAGGCGGTGACGGCGCGAAACGCCACGAGGAGGGCGGCGCCGCGCAGCCCGCCGCCGGCGAGCGCCGCGAGCAGCGCTTCGGACGGGGCGAGCAGCGCCGCCGCCCGGCTGCGGCGGACGAGCACCAGCGGGATGGCGTTCGGGTGCCGGCGCACCGCGCGCCACATCGCGGTGGCGACGCTGCGTGCGTCCGCGCGCCAGTCGGCGTGCCGCCGTCGCGCCCACCTCACCTCGGCGAGCACCGCCTCGACGACGAGCACCTCGAGATCGGCTCGATCGGCGACGTGGTTGTAGAGCGTCATCGGGCCGGTCCCGAGCTCGCGCGCGAGCGTGCGCATCGACAGGCCGGCGACGCCGTCGCGGTCGACCAGCCGCAGGGCCGCGGCCTGAAGCCGATCGCGCGAGAACTTCGCAGGGCGTCCCATCCTCGGTGCCGGCGCCTTGACCCATCCGAGCGGCGCTGGCTTTTACGTACACCGTACCCAAACGCGCCGTCAACGACGGCGGCGGCGCACAGGAGGCAGGCATGGACGGAGCAGTGCTCGGCATGGCGGCAGGGGCGCTCATCCTCGGCGCCGGGGCGCGCTGGTGGCAGCGGATGCAGGCGGTGCGGCTGCCCGCGAACGCGACGGCGTACGTCGCCGCGAGCGTGGCGGCGGTGCTGCTCGGGGCCGCGGCCGTGGCGCGCGGGCCCGGCGTCGCCGGCGGCGTCGGGCGGCGCTGGCGCTGGTCGTGGGGCTCGCCTTCCTCGCGCTCTTCGCGGCCAGCGGGCAGCGCCGCACGTCGTCGGCGGTGGCCGTCGGCGCGCCCGTCCTCGATCTGGTGGCGACCGACGACACGGGGCGCCCGTTCGCCCTGGCGGCGCTGCGCGGCCGTCCCGTCCTGCTGAAGTTCTTCCGCGGGCACTGGTGCCCGTACTGCACGGCGGAGCTGCGGCGCTGGGAGGCGGAGCTGCGGCCGGCGCTCGACGCGCAGGGGGTCGCGATCGTGGCCGTGTGCGCCGACGACGCGGCCGAGATCCGCGTGGGGCGCGCGAAGCACGGGCTGCGCGCGACCATGCTGCCCGACCCGGACCTCGCCATCACGGACCGCTTCGGCCTGCGCAACCCGCGCAACTTCGCGCCTCGCCCCGGGATCGTCATTCCGCTGCCGATCCCCACGACGATCCTCGTCGACGCCGCCGGCATCGTGCGCTGGATCGACCAGGCCACCGACTACATGCGTCGCTCCGACCCGCAGCGGGTGCTCGCGGCCGTGCGCGCCGCGCACCGGGCAGCTTCGACCGGCTCGTTCGTACCCCCCGGGTAGATGGTGCCGGGCGGGGCGCGGCCGTGACGCCCGTGGATGCTGGGCGACGCGGTGGCATCGCGGTTGCTCTTCCGCCCCGCGATGTCCGTCGTGCCCGTGTCCGCCGCTCCTGCCGCGTCCAGCCCCGCCTCCGTCGCCTCGGGGGTCGCGAGCGGCGTGACGGCGCTGCTCGGCGGCGTCGACTTCGGGGCGCTGCTCGCGCTGCTCGTCGGCGGCGGCGCTGGCGGCGGTCCGGCGCCGGACGGCGGCGCGGCCCAGGCGGCCGCCGGCGGCGACGAGGGACGTCCCGAGGCGGAGCGCGATCCCGCGACCGCGCTGGCGGCGGAGGTGCTGGTCGCGGCGGCGTCGGCGGTGCCCGCCGTCGCGAGTGCCCTGCTGCCGCGGCGGAGAGCACGCGGCCGCGGCGGGCGGGCCGGCCGCCGTCGTCCGGTGCCGCCGACGCCGGCGGCGCTGGCGGCGCCCGGCGCCGCGGCGCCGCTGCCGCCGGGCGCACCGCCGCCGCACGACACGACCGCAACGGCGGCGCCCGAGACGGAGGCCACGGCCCCCGGCATGCCGGCGTCGGACCTGCCCGCGGACGGCGGCGCAGCACCGCCGCCGCGTGCGATCCGCCGCCGCCGCCTGCGGCGCCCGCGGCGAGCGCGCCGGACGCTGCCGCCACGCCGGCGCCGGACGCCGCCGGTCCCGCCGCCGGCCGCGCCGGCGCCGCGGATCGCGCTCGCGCCGCGCGAGGCGGCGGCGAAGCCGTCGGGTGTCGTTCCGCCGCCGCCGGCCGCCGCCGCGCCTCGCCGCGACGGCGCCGGCGGCGGCGCCCGCGACCCCCGCAGAGGCCGAGGCGCGCCGCTGGAGCCGAACCCACCGGCGCCGGCCCGTGCGGCCACGGCGCCCGAGGTCGCGCTCGCGCGCCTCGAGCGGCGCCGCGTCGGGCGACGCCGGTGCGGATACGGACACCGCCGACGCGGGCGGCGGCGACGCCGGCCCGCGGCACGACGCCGCGCCGCTCGCGCCGGACGCCCCGCCGATGAGCCACGGCCCGCCGCCGCGCGCCACGACGCGGCGCCGCCGCCGCCGCGTGAGACGAGCGCGACCCACGCGACGGCGCGCGGCGCGGCGCCGCCGGCGCCGCCGCGCGACGTCGAGCAGCTCGTGCGTCTGGCCGAGCTGGGCCGCGTGCGCGTGTCCGACGGCGGCGAGATGCGGCTCGAGGTGAACCACGACGCCCTCGGTCGCGTCGAGCTGCACGTGCGCGTGCAGCAGGACGCCGTGCACGCCACGCTGCGGACCAACGGCGACCCCGCGCGCGACGCGCTGGTGGCGCAGCGGCCGCAGCTCGAAGCCGCGCTCGGCCGCCAGAACCTGCGGCTCGAGGGCTTCACCGTCGATCTCGGACAGGGACACGGCAACCAGCCCGGCCAGGGGCAGGCCGACGCGCGTCC
This sequence comes from bacterium, assembly GCA_026129405.1. NCBI lineage: Bacteria > bacterium. Next base: position 74,977 of record JAHCID010000011.1, on the reverse strand, counting down.
CGCGCCGCCGGCGCCCGCCGCCGCCCGACCCACCACCGCCGCGACGAGTCCGCTCGTCGCGCCCGAACCCGTGGTTCCGCCGACCGGAGCCCTGAGCCTTCGCGCATGACGGATCCCCTCGGCGCAGCCGGCAGCAGCGCGGCCACCCAGGCCGGCTACCTGCCCGCCAACCAGGTCGTCGACAAGCAGGAGTTCCTCCTGCTGTTCATCGAACAGCTGAAGAACCAGGACCCGCTCGCGCCGATGGAGCCCAACGAGCTCACCGCGCAGCTGGCGCAGTTCTCGACCGTGGAGCAGCTGACGGCGGTGAACGACAAGCTCACCGGGCTCGCCGACACCACGCAGAAGCAGGTCACCGCGGCGATGCTGTCGATGCTCGGCAAGGACGTGGAGTTCGAGGGCGATCAGGTCCAGCTGAGCGACGGCAAGGCGACCGACCTCCACTACACGATCGGCAGGGACGTCGCGGCCATGGCGGCGACGATCCGCAACGCGCAGGGCACGATCGTGCGCGTCATCGACCTCGGCGCGAAGGCCGCGGGGTCGTACACCTTCACCTGGGACGGCAAGGCCACGAACGGCGCGGCGCTGCCGAACGGCAAGTACACGGTCGACGTGGCCGCGCAGATCAAGAAGGGCGACGAGCCGCTCGGCGTGATCACGCTGGCGCGCGGCGCGGTCGAGGGCGTCGACCTCTCGTCCAACCCACCGACCCTCACCATCGCCGGGCAGTCGATCCCCTACGACGCAGTGACCAAGGTGCGGTCGCCGGCGAACGACGACGCCTGACGAAACGACGGAGGAACGATGGCGATTTTCGGAGCACTCTCGAGCGGCCGCTCGGGCCTGATCGTGAACGGCGCGGCGCTGTCCGTGATCGGCAACAACATCGCGAACGTGGGCACGGTGGGCTTCAAGGGCAGCCGGACCGAGTTCGCGGATCTGATCTCGGCGGAGGCCGGCGGGCAGGTCGGCAAGATCGGCCTCGGCGCGCGCATCGGCGCGGTGCGCACGCTCTTCGAGCAGGGCGCGATCGAGGCGACCGGGCGCTCGCTCGACCTGGCGATCGAGGGCCAGGGCTTCTTCGTCCTGCGTGAGGGACAGGCGCAGATCTTCACCCGCGCCGGCAACTTCCAGAAGAACGCCGACGGCACGATCACGAACAGCCTCGGGCACGTGCTCCAGGGTACGCCGGTCGACGCCACCGGGCGCCCGATCGGCGGCCTCCAGGACGTCAACGTCTCGGGCCTGCAGTCGCAGGCGAACCCGACGTCGCTCGTGAACCTGAGCGGCAATCTCGACTCGACGACGAGCGCGAGCACGTTCGACGGCACGAGCTTCACGACGGCGTTCAACACCAGCAGCTACTCGACGTCGATCCAGGTGTTCGACTCGCTCGGCAGCCCGCACGACATGACCGTCTTCTTCACCAAGACCGGCGCGAACTCGTGGCAGGTGAACCTGGCCGTCGACGCCGGCGACACCGGCGGCACCGCCGGCAACATCCAGTTGATCAACGGCGCCGGCGGCACGATCACCTTCAACACCGACGGCACCGTCAACACGACGGGCAGCCTCACGGGCAACGTGACCTTCTCCGGCGCGGCGGCGCAGTCGATCGCGGTGGATCTCGACGACTTCACCCAGGTCGCCGGTCCCTCGGGCCTGAACGCCGTCCGCCAGGACGGCTTCGGCGCCGGCGGCCTCGTCAGCCTGACCGTGAACTCCGTCGGCGTCCTGTCGGCCACCTTCGACAACGGTCAGACGCGCCCGCTCTTCCAGCTGGCGGTCGCCTCCTTCCGCAATCCCGAGGGTCTGATCCCCGCCGGCAACCAGCTCTTCCGCGCCTCGATCGACTCGGGCCCGCCCGCGGTGGCCACCGCCCAGTCGCAGGGCAACGGCTCGGTGCTGGCGTCGGCGCTGGAGCAGTCGAACGTGCAGATCGCGCAGGAGTTCATCGACCTGATCAGCACGCAGCGCGCCTTCCAGGCGAACGCGCGCGTCATCACGGCGAGCGATCAGCTGCTCGGCGACCTCATCAACATCGTCCGGTAGACCCTGCCGCATCGGCCGAATCTGCCGCCCGCCCCGGTCAGGGATCCGGCCCGAGGCCGGGCGGCAGGTCGGTTTCTTGACGCGCGCGCCGTGCCCCACCCGGCACGGATGGCCGTCCCTGCTTGGCACCGCCGTTGCTGGAGCCCTCCGGCGGCCCGTCCGGGCTGCGAGGAGGGGCGATGGCGGAGGAGGCACACGCGGAGCGCGCCGACGGCGGCGCCGAAGCGGCGGGTGGCGGCGGCAGGAAGAAGCTGGTCGTCCTCGTCGCCGCGGTGCTCCTGCTGCTCGGCGGCGGTGGCGGGGTCGCGTGGAAGCTCGGGTTCCTCGGCGCCAAGGCGAAGCACGCGGAGGCCAAGGACCTCGGGGCGGAGCCGGCCAACGCCGCCGCGGGCGGCGAGCACGGCGGCGCCGCGGCAAGCGGCGCGGCGGGCGCCGGCATGGGGGCGCTCGTGCCGCTCGACCCCTTCATCGCCAACCTGAGCGACGAGGACGGGCGCCGCTACCTGAAGGCGACGCTGTCGGTCGAGTTCTTCCGGCCGGCGGCGCCGCCCGAGTTCACGCAGCGGCTGCCGCAGGTGCGCGACCTCATGCTGACGCTCTTCTCGAGCAAGACCTTCGCCGAGGTGCGCACGCCGCAGGGCAAGGCGGTGCTGCGCGACGAGATCGTCACCCGGCTCAACCACGCGCTGCGCACCGACGCCGTGAAGGCCGTCTACTTCACCGAGTTCATCGTCCAGTAGCGGGTTCCGTGAGCGACATCCTTTCGCAGGACGAAGTCGACGCGCTGCTGAAGGCCGTCGGCGACGGCGCCGTCGCAGGGGCGGCTCCCGAGACCGCCGAGGACGGCCTCGGCGGCGTCCGCACGCTCGACCTCACGAACCAGGAGCGCAGCCTGCGGGGCCGCCTGCCGGGGCTCGAGGTGGTGCTCGGACGTCTCGTGCGGGACCTCCGCGGCTCGCTCGCGCCGTTCTTCGGGCAGGTGCCGAACGTCACCGTGGGGACGGTGGAGCTGCGCAAGTTCGGCGGCTACATGCAGCGCCTCCAGCAGCCCGTCGGCCTCCAGTTCTGGAAGCTGGCGCCGCTGCGCGGGCAGGGCATGCTGGTGCTGCGTCCGACGCTGGTCGCGTCGGTGATGCAGGTGCTCTTCGGCGGCGTCCCCGGGCGCAACCCGGTGCCGGCGGCACGCGAGTTCTCGTCGATCGAGCAGCGCGTCCTCGCGCGCCTCGGCGGCCGCGTCCTCGCCGACCTGCGCGAGGCCTGGCGGCCGATCGCGCCGCTCGAGTGCACGCTGCTGCGCACGGAGACGAACCCGCTGTTCGCGACCATCGCCGCGCCGCACGAGCTCGTCCTGCACGTCGAGCTCCAGATCGTCATCGAAGGCAGCGACGACGTGACGCTGGCGTTCTGCATTCCGAACGGCGCGCTCGATCCGATCCGGCAGGCGCTCGCCCGCCTCCAGGATCCGGACATGGCCGACGAGGCCGCGGACACCAGCTGGGCGGCGCGCCTCCAGGCCGTGCTCGGCGACGCCCCCGTGGAGCTCAGCGCCGAGCTGGGGACGACGGCGATGCGTATGGCCGAGGTGCTCGCGCTGAAGGTGGGCGACGTCGTGCAGCTGCCGACGGGACGCGAGGGCCCGGTGCTCGTGCGCGTCGCCGGGCGGCCGCACTTCCACGGCGCGCCGGGGGTGTCGGCGAGCAACAACGCGGTGCGGGTCACCGCGCGGCTCTGAGCCGACGACGAGGGACGGAGGGGACATGACGGAGGACGTGGGCGCGGGGGCGATCGGCGGGGGCGAGGCGCCCGGCAACTTCGACCTGCTGCTCGACATCCCGCTCGAGGTGACGGCGGAGATCGGCCGCACGACGCTGCCGCTGCGCGAGCTGCTGCAGCTGACGCCGGGCGCCGTCGTCGAGCTGGCGAAGCTCGCGGGCGAGCCGCTCGACGTGCTCGTCAACGGCAAGCTGATCGCCCGCGGCGAGGCGGTGCTCGTGAACGACAAGTTCGGCGTGCGCCTGACGGACATCGTGAGCCCGCGCGAGCGCCTCGAAGGGCTGAAGTGATGTCGGAGACCGTCGTCGCCCTCGTCGGCGGCGTGCTCGCGCTCGTGGGCCTCGTGCTCGCGTGGCGCCAGCGCCGCGCCGCCGCCGCCCCCGACGCGATCCGGCTCGTCAGCAGCCGCTATCTCGGCGGCAAGCGCTACCTCACCATCGTCGAGGTCGACGGGGAGCGCCTGCTGCTCGGCGTGACCGGCGACCGCGTCGGGCTGGTCACCAAGCTCGGCGGGGCGCGCCGCGACGACGACCTGGAGGACGGCGAGCCGGCATGACGCCGCTCCTGCCCCAGGTGAGCCTCCAGATCGGAGGCGGCGACGGCGCCGTCGCGACGCCGCTCCAGATCGTCGCGCTGCTGACGCTGCTGTCGCTGGCGCCGGCGATCCTCGTCACCCTCACGGGCTTCGTCCGCATCGTGATCGTGCTCTCGTTCCTGCGCCAGGCGGTGGGCACGCAGAGCATGCCGCCGAACCAGGTCCTGGTCTCGCTGGCGCTCTTCCTCACCGGCTTCGTGATGATGCCGACGCTCCTCCAGATCCACGCCGAGGCGATGGTGCCGTACCAGGAGGAGCGCATCGACGGGAAGGAAGCCGTCGAACGCGCCTGGACGCCGCTGCGCGAGTTCATGCTGCGCCAGACGCGCGAGAAGGATCTGGCGCTGTTCGTCGGCGCCACGGGAGGCGCGCGGCCCGAAGGCCCGGCCGACGTGCCGCCGCAGGTGCTGATGCCCGCGTTCCTCATCTCGGAGCTGAAGACCGCGTTCCAGATGGGCTTCCTCGTCTACGTGCCGTTTCTGATCCTCGACATGGTGGTCGCCTCGGTCCTCACCTCGATGGGCATGATGATGCTGCCGCCGGTCCTCATCTCGCTGCCGTTCAAGCTCATGCTGTTCGTCCTCGTGGACGGGTGGAACGTCCTCACGGGCTCCCTCGTCCAGAGCTTCCGCTGAGGAGATCGCCGGATGGGAGTCGAATCCGTCATCGGCATCGGCCACGGTGCCGTCGAGATCACGCTGGCCCTCGCGGGGCCGGTGCTGCTCTTCGGCCTGGTCGCCGGGCTCGCGGTCAGCGTCTTCCAGGCGATGACGCAGATCAACGAGATCACGCTCACCTTCATCCCGAAGATCGTCGCGACCGGGCTCGCGCTGGCGCTCTTCGGGCCCTGGATGCTGACGAGGCTGGTCTCGTACACGACGACGCTCTTCGAGAGCCTGCCCACCTTCGTGCGCTGAGCGGAGCCGCGTGCCGATCCCCGATCCCACGCCGTACGTCCTCGTGCTGGCGCGCATCGCCGGGCTGGTGATGGCGGCGCCGCTGCTCGGGCATCTGCTCGTGCCGCGGCGCGCGCGCGTCGGCCTCGCCATGGTGCTGGCGCTGGCGCTCGCGCCGTCGGTCGCGGGCGCGATGACGCCGGCGAGCTCGATCGCCGAGCTGGCGGGCCGGGCGGCGATCGAGACGGTGATCGGGGTCACGATCGGCTTCGTCGCGCAGCTCGTGTTCGCGGGCGTGCAGCTCGGCGGCCAGATGGCGGGCATCGAGATCGGCTTCGGGCTCGCGAACCTCGTCGACCCGCAGTCGAACGCGCAGTCGACGGTCATCGCGGAATGGGAGCAGCTGCTGGCGCTGCTCGCCTTCCTGGCGCTCGACGCCCACCACCTGCTCGTCGCCGCCCTGGTGGAGAGCTTCCGCATCGCGCCCATCGCGCATGGGACCATCGACCGCGAGGTGCTGTTCGCGGTGCCGTCGCAGGCGGCGCAGGTGTTCGCGATCGGGCTGCGCATCGCGGCGCCGGTGCTGATCGTGCTGCTGCTCGCGAACGCCACGCTCGGCGTGCTGCAGCGCACGATCCCCCAGCTGAACGTCTTCGTGGTCGGCTTCCCGGTGAACGTCGGCGTCGGCCTCATGGTGCTCGGCGCCTCGCTGCCGTTCACCTTCCGCTTCCTCGCCGAGCGCTTCGCGGCCCTTGGGCCGACGATCGGCGGGCTCCTGCGGGGGTTCGCCGGTGGCTGACAGCGCCGATCGCACCGAAGAAGCGACACCAAAACGTCGCGAGGAAGCGCGCAAGCACGGCCAGGTCGTCCTCTCGCCGGAGATCGCGCCCGTGGTGGTGATGCTCTTCGCGCTGACGATCGCCACCATCGGCGCTCCGCTGCTGACGGCGCGGATGGGCGAGGTGATGCGCGCCTGGCTCGCGGCGGTGGGGCCGCTCGGCGGCTCGGACGACCCGGTGATGCCGCTCGCCTGGCGCTCGGCGCTCGACCTGGGCGCGTTGCTCGGGCCGTTCTTCGTGCTCGTCGGCGTGGCGGGCGTGAGCGCCGTGGTGGCGCAGGTGGGATTCCAGCCGCGCGCCGAGCTGCTCCTGCCGAAGCCGGAGCGGATCAGCCCGACCCAGGGCTGGAAGCGCGTCTTCTCGATGCAGGGCGCCGCCAACATGGTGAAGGCGGTCGTCAAGATCACCGTCGTCCTGCTCGTCGCCTACCGCGTGCTGCGCACGATCGGGGAGGCGGCGGTGGCGACGCCGGGGATGCCGCTCCAGGACATCCTGGCGCTCACCGGTGACGGCCTCCGGCGCCTCTTCCTGGTGATGATCTTCCCGCTCACGGCCCTCGGGCTCGCGGACTGGTTCTGGCAGCGCTTCCAGCACGAGCGCTCGCTCAAGATGAGCCGCCAGGAGGTGAAGCAGGAGCACAAAGAGTCGGAAGGCGATCCGCAGATCCGCGGCCGCTTCCGCCGCGCGCACCGCGAGATGGCGAAGCGGCGCATGCTCGCCGACGTCGCCACCGCGGACGTCGTGCTGACGAACCCGACGCACGTGGCCGTGGCGCTCCGCTACCGGCCGACCGAGGGCGCGGCGCCGATCGTGATCGCCAAGGGGGCGGACGAGCTCTGCGAGCGCATCAAGTCGGCCGCGCGCACGGCCGGCGTGCCGATCGTCGAGCGCCGGGCGCTCGCCCGAGCGCTCTTCCGCAGCGTCCGGATCGGCGGCGAGGTGCCGCCGGCGCTCTACAAGGCGGTCGCCGAGATCCTCGCCTACATCTACTCGCTGCGCGGCGCGCCGGCCCTCGGGGGAGGGCGCTAGCCGATGGCCGACTCCGCCGTCGCCGCCGCACCGCGCCCGGTCGCCGGGGCCGCCACCGGCGAGCTCGCGATCCCGCTCGCGCTCGTCGGCGTCGTCATCATCATGGTGCTGCCGCTCCCGTCGGCGCTGATCGACCTGCTGCTGGCGATCTCGATCGCGCTCTCGCTCGTCATCCTGATGGTCGGGATGTACACGCAGAACGCGCTCGAGTTCTCGACCTTCCCCTCGGTGCTGCTGGTCGTGACGCTGTTCCGGCTGGCGCTGAACGTCGCCTCGACGCGCCTCATCCTCCTGCACGGCCACGAGGGCACGGCCGCCGCCGGCCACGTGATCCAGGCCTTCGGCAGCTTCGTCGTCGGCGGCAGCTACGCCGTCGGCCTCGTCATCTTCCTGATCCTCGTCATCATCAACTTCGCGGTGATCACGAAGGGCGCCGGCCGCATCGCCGAGGTGGCGGCGCGCTTCACCCTCGACGCGATGCCCGGCAAGCAGCTCGCCATCGACGCCGAGCTGAACAGCGGCCTCACCACCGAGAAGGAGGCCCGCGCGCGCCGCAAGGCGATCGAGGAGGAGGCAGACTTCTACGGCGCGATGGACGGTGCGTCGAAGTTCGTCCGCGGCGACGCCGTCGCCGGCCTCGTCATCACGGCGATCAACATCGTCGGCGGCTTCTTCATCGGCATCGTCCAGCAGGGCATGAACTGGCAGGACGCGGCGCAGACCTACACCATCCTGACCATCGGCGACGGGCTCGTCTCGCAGCTGCCGGCGCTGCTCATCTCGACCGCGGCCGGCATCATCGTCACGCGCGCGACCTCGGGCAGCGATCTCGGCACCGAGGTCGCCGGCCAGCTCCTGACGAGCCCGCGCGTCCTGTGGATCGTCTCGGGCATCCTCGGCGCCTTCGCGATCGTGCCGGGGCTGCCGTTCCTGCCGTTCATCCTGCTCGCCGGGGCCGCCGGCGGGCTGGCGGCGAACGGCGGCCTGGCGCGCCCGAAGCCGCCCGAGGAGGCGGCCGCCGCCGGGACGGCGGGGGTGCCGGCGACGAAGGGGCGCGAGGAGCGCACCGAGGGCCTCCTGCCGCTCGACCTCATGGAGCTGGAGGTCGGCTTCGAGCTGGTGACCCTCGTCGACGGCAAGCTCGGCAACGGCGAAGCCGCGCCGGGCGGCGACCTCGTCGAGCGCATCCGCGCCCTGCGGCGCCAGCTCGCGCTCGAGATGGGCTTCATCGTCCCGCCGATCCACATCCGCGACAACCTCCAGATCAAGCCGCACGCGTACTCGATCCTGCTGAAGGGCGTCGAGATCGCGCACGGCGAGATCCGCACGGGCTGCCACCTCGCCATCAACCCGGGGACGGCGTCGGCGGCGGTGCCGGGCGTGCCCACGCGCGAGCCGGCGTTCGGCCTCGACGCGCTGTGGGTGGCGGCGGCGGATCGCGAGCGCGCGCAGCTCGCCGGCTACACGGTGGTCGACCCGGGGACGGTCGTCATCACGCACCTCACCGAGGTGATCCGCCGGCACGCGCACGAGCTGCTCGGACGGCAGGAGGTGCAGGTGCTCCTCGACCAGCTCGCGAAGTCGCGGCCGAAGGTGGTCGAGGAGCTGGTGCCGCAGGTGCTGTCCGTGGGCGGCGTGCAGCGCGTCCTCCAGAACCTCCTGCGCGAGGGCGTCTCGGTGCGCGACCTCGCGACCATCCTGGAGACGCTCGCCGACGTGGCGCCGCGCACGAAGGACCCCGACGTCCTCACCGAGCACGTCCGCCAGGCCCTCGGCCGCGCCATCACGCAGCGCCTCGTCGGCGCCGACGGCTCGCTCGCGCTGATGACGCTGGCGGGGGCGATCGAGCGCGCCCTCATCGACGCCCTCCAGCGCAGCGAGGACGGCACCACGCTCGCGCCCGATCCGACGCTGGCCCAGAAGGTCGTCGTCAAGCTGGGGGAGTGGGGCGAGCGCTTCTCGGCGCAGCACCTCTCGCCCGTCCTGCTCTGCGCGGCGACGCTGCGGCCGCATCTGCGCCGCCTGCTCGAGCGCTACCTGCCGCAGCTCGTCGTCCTCTCGCCGCCGGAGATCGCGCCCAACGTCCGCGTGCGCTCGCTCGGCACGGTGACCCTCGAATGAGAATCCGACGCTTCACCGCTCCCACCATGGCCGAGGCGTTGCGCCTCGTGAAGGCGGCGCTCGGCGCCGACGCCGTGCTGCTCGAAACCCACACCGGCGCCGACGGCGTCAGCGTGAGCGCCGCCGTCGACGACGACCCCGGCGTGCTGCCCGGCCTCACGCCGGGCGGCGGCGACGCCGAGCTGCTCGGCGAGGTGCGCGCGCTCATGGCGCTCGTGCGCGAGCTGGCCTTGCCCGCGGGCGACGACGACGAGGCGCGCGCGCTGCTGTGCCGGATCGTCGGCCAGGGGGTGGAGCGCGAGCTCGCCGCGGCGCTCGTCGCCGCGGCGCGCCGCCGCGCCGCGAACGGGGAGCCGCTCGCCGACGCGCTCGTGCGTGCGCTCCCCGAGCCGCCGGCGATCGACGAGCGCGTGCAGGTCGTCTTCGGGCCGCCGGGCGAGGGCAAGACGACGACGCTCGTCCAGCTCGCGGCGCGCGCGCGATGCGAGGGCCGGCGCGTCTGCCTCGTCGGTGCGGACGCGGTGCGCCTCGGCGCGGCGGCGGAGCTTTCTGCCTACGGGCGGGTGCTGGACGTGCCGGTCGTGCGCGCCGCCACGCCCGACGCCGTGGCGGCCGCCGTCGCCGCGGCCGACGCCGACGTCGTCCTGGTCGACACCCCGGGCGCGGCGCCGGGTCAGAAGGACGAACTCGCCGAGTTGGCCGCGCTGGCGGCGCGGCGGGCGGAACGCCTGCCGGCTTCTGGTCGCGAAAGCGCGACGAACGCCGCCGCCGCGGTGGAAAAGCGCCTGGGGCGCGTTCGCGCCGCTCAGCCCGGCGGCCGCCGTTCTGACCAGATGCGACGCGGCCTCCGGCGCTCCCTCGGTCGCGGCGCTGTGGCGGGCCGGGGTGCCGATCGCGCTGCTGGCGCACGGACGGCGCATGGCGGGCGACCTGCGGCCCGCGACCCCGGCGCGCCTGGCACGGTGCCTGCTCACGGCTGCCGCGGGGGAGGTCGCCTGACGGCATGGACGAGGTGATGGTGGAGACGGCGCCGATCGGGGCCGCAGCGGGTGCGCTCGCGCCGTTGCGCGTCGTCGCGGTGGCCAGCGGCAAGGGCGGCGTGGGCAAGACCAGCGTGGCGGCAAATCTTGCCGTGGCGCTGGCGCGCCGCGGGCTGCGGACCTGGCTGCTGGACGCGGATCTCGGGCTGGCGAACCTCGACGTCGTGCTCGGCGTCAGCCCGACGCGGAGCCTGCTGCACGTGCTGCGCGACGAGGCGCGCCTGGACGACGTGATCGTGGAGGGGCCGGGCGGCGTGCGCCTGATCCCGGCCGCGAGCGGCGTCGCCGAGCTGACGACGCTGTCGACGGCGCAGCAGCGCGCGCTGCTCGACGAGCTCGACGGCCTCGACGGCGCGGTCGACGCGCTGCTCGTCGACGTCGCCGCCGGCGTGTCGCCGAGCGTGCTGTGGTTCGCCGCGGCGGCCGCCGAGACGCTCGTCGTGCTGACGCCCGAGCCGACGGCGCTCACCGACGCGTACGCGCTCGTGAAGCTGCTCGCGCTGCGCCACGGCCGGCGCGACTTCCTCGTGCTGGTGAACATGGCGGCGAGCGTCGCCGACGCGGAGGCCGCGTTCCGCCGTCTCGCGCAGGTGACCGACCGCTTCCTGCGCGTGCGGCTCGAGTACCTCGGCTTCGTGCCGTTCGACGACGCGGTCGCGCGCGCGGTGCGTCGCCAGCAGCCGTGCGTCCTGACGGCGCCGGGCTCGCCTGCGAGCCAGGCGATCGCGCGCCTGGCCCAGCGCCTGGCGGCGCGTCCCCCTGCGCAACCGACGGGCGGGGTCCAGTTCTTCTTCCGGCGTCTGCTCGCCGAGGCGGGGAAGGAATGATCATGGCCGATACCGGCTACGGCGAGCTCGTTCGTGGCCGGCGCGCCGGCAAGGCGCGCGGGCAGGCGTACGAAGCGCTCCAGGGCAACCGCGAGGAGATCCTGCGCCGCTACATGCCGCTCGTGCGGCGCGTGGTGCAGCGGCTCGCGGTCCGCAAGCCGCCGCACATCGACCTCGACGATCTCGTCTCGTGGGGCATCGTCGGGCTGCTCGACGCGATCGGCAAGTACGATCCGAAGAAGGAAGCGCTCTTCTCGACGTACGCGCAGTTCCGCATCCGCGGCGCGATCCTCGACCACCTGCGCTCGCTCGACTGGGTGCCGCGCAGCGTGCGCCAGAAGGCGGCGCTGATCGAGAAGGTGTCGCACGAGCTCGAGGGCCGGCTCGGGCGTCCGCCGGTCGAGGACGAGATCGCCGCCGAGCTCGGCATGAAGCTGCCGGCGTATCAGGAGCTCCTGACGAAGGTGGGCGAGATGAGCCTGTTCAGCCTCGAGGATCTCGGCTTCGGCTCCGGCGAGGAGCGCTTCAACGTCGAGCGCAGCTTCGAGGAGCAGGACGTCGATCCGCTCGGCACGCTCTTGTCGCAGGAGCGCGTCCACCTCGTCGCCGACGCGATCGCGCGCCTGCCCGAGCGCGAGAAGCTGGTGATCTCGCTCTACTACCACGACGAGCTGACCATGAAGGAGGTCGGCGCGGTGCTCGGGCTGACCGAGTCGCGCGTCTCGCAGCTCCATTCCCAGGCGACGCTGCGGCTGAAGAGCCATCTGCGCACCAGCCTCGCCCCGGAGGACGCGGAGGACTCGTGATGGACGCCGGCGCGGTGCAGGGGCTTCGCGAGCGGGACCCGCGCCGGACGGCGCGCGACCGCCACCCGCGCCCCGGCCGTCCCGGCACGCCGCCGCCGTCCGATCCCGGTCCCGACGCCGATCCGGCGGTCATCCCCGCCGATCCGGCGCCCCGCTCCCGGCTCGACGTCATCGCCTGATCCCGCGCATCCGCACCCCAAGGAGGAACCCATGGAGACCGTCCTGCTCGTCACGACGATCGTCGATTGCCTCGCCGTCATGGCGCTCGCGTGGTTCGTCACGCGCAGCGGGCGCGATCGCGAGGCCGCTTCGGCGGACCAGCGCGACGTCCTCGCGCGGCTCCAGGGCGAGCTCGCGCATCTCCTCGGCGAGGCCGAGGCGCGCGCGCGCACGCTGGAGGAGACGCTGGCCGCGCGCGAGCGCAGCCTGCGCGGCCTGCTCCGCGAGATCGGACGCGCCGAGGCCGACGGCTCGCTCGCCGCGCGCGCGGGCCGTCCGGCGCCGGAGGGGCGTCCGCTCGTGCGGCCCTTCGCGGACGTGGTCGACGAGACCGACGCCGGGCCGGATCCGGCCGAGGTGCGGCTGCGCCGCGAGCTGGAGCTCAGCCTGGGCAGAGGTCGCCTGGCGTAGGCAGGTCCTGCCGTGCGCCGTGCCCCGCCCGCGCGGGGCCCGGCGCGTGGCATCGGCCTTGCATTTTCCGCCTGACGGACGCGCATGAACCGCGGACTCTACACTCTGGCCTCCGGCGGCCTCGCGATGGAGCGGCAGCTCGACGCGGTGGCCAACAACGTCGCGAACGCGAACACGCCCGGCTACAAGGCCGAGCGCTTCGTCTTCGAGTCGTCGCCGCTCCTCAACGGGCCGCTGCCGCCGGTCGACGATCCCGTCCTGCTCGAGCTGATCCCGCAGGTGGTCGAGAGCCTCCAGCGGCGCGACTTCTCGCCCGGGCCGATCACCACGACCGGCAATCCGCTCGACGTCGCGATCGGCAACCCGACGGCGTTCTTCGCCGTCTCCACGCCGCGCGGCGAGCGCTACACCCGTCAGGGCACCTTCGCCCTCGACGCCGAGGGCTTCCTCGTCGCCGGCAACGGCCAGCGCGTGCAGGGCGAGGGCGGCGACATCCGGATCGACCAGCGCGAGGGCGCGCTCGACATCGCCGACGACGGCACGCTGTGGGTCGACCAGGTGCGCATCGACCGGCTGCGCCTCGTCGACTTCGGTCCGAGCCCGCGGCTCGTCCCCGAGGGCGCGGAGACCTTCGCGCCGGTGCCCGGCGTCTTCGGCTCCGAGCTCCAGGCCGAAGCGGTGTCGCTCACGCAGGGCGCGCTCGAGCGCTCGAACGTCGACCCGGTGAAGGGCGTCACGCAGCTGGTCGAGATCGCCCGCGGCTACGAATCCTACATGCGCGCCATCACGCGGCTCGACGAGATCGCGCGCCGTACCATCGACGAGGTCGGGAGGGTCGGATGATCCGTGCGCTGTACAGCGCCGCGACGGGCATGCAGGCGCAGGCCCTCGCGGTGGACGTCATCGCCAACAACCTGGCGAACGTGAACACGACCGGCTTCAAGCGCAGCCGTGCCGACTTCGAGGACCTGCTGTACCAGACGCTGCGGGCTCCCGGGGCGCCGACGACCAACAACACGCAGTCGCCGACCGGCATCCAGGTCGGCCTCGGCACCAAGCCCGCCGCCGTGCAGCGCATCTTCACGCAGGGCGACTACACCCAGACCGGCGCGCCGCTCGACGTCGCCATCGAGGGGCAGGGCCTGTTCCAGGTGACGATGCCCGACGGCAGCCAGGCGTTCACCCGCGCCGGCTCGTGGAAGCTCGACAACCAGTCGCGCATCGTCACCTCGGAGGGCATGCCGATGGAGCCGGGCATCACCATCCCCGACGGCAGCAAGGACGTCACCATCGGCCAGGACGGCATCGTCACCGCCATCCTGCCCGGCGCCACGGCGCCGACGCAGCTGGGCCAGATGCAGCTCGCGCGCTTCACCAATCCGCCGGGCCTCAACGCCATCGGCAAGAACCTCTTCACCGAGACGGACAGCTCGGGGCCGCCGAGCCTCGGGAACCCCGGCGAGGAGAACCGCGGCACGCTGCTCCAGGGGTTCCTCGAGAACTCCAACGTCAGCATCGTCGAGGAGCTGATCGGGCTCATCACGAGCCAGCGCGCCTACGAGGTCAACTCGAAGGCGATCACGACCGCCGACGAGATGCTGCGGGTGACGAACCAGATCGTGGCGTGAGGCGGGCATGACGCGGGTGTGGGGGATCCTGGGATCGATCCTGGGGCTGCTGCTCGGTGCGGCGGCGGCGGCGGAGAGCGGCCGCATCGTCGTTCCGGGCGAGGTCGTCGTGTCGGCGGATCCGATCCGCGTGCGCGACGTCGCCGCGCTCGAGGGCGCCGCGGAGGCGCTCGGCGACGTCGTCCTCGGGCCGGCGCCCGGCGCGGGCGAGTCGCGCACGTTCGACGGGCTGCGTCTCCTCGACACCCTGAAGCGGGGCGGGCTCGACCCGGCCCGCGTCACCTACACGCTGCCGCCGCTGCTGCGCGTGCGCCGCGCGACCCAGGACGTGCCGCCCGCGGAGCTGCGGGCGCTGGTCGAGACGCACCTCGCGAAGGAGCTCGGGCCGGGCGCTGCCGACGTCACCGTGCGCTCGGTCGAGACGACGGGTCCGGTGCTGGTGCCGTCCGGGCCGTGGAGCGCGACCGTCACGGCGCCGGCGGGCGCGCCGCTCGTCGGCCGCGTGCGCTTCGGCGTCGACTTCCGTCAGGACGACCGCCTCGTGCGCACCGTCTGGGTGACGGCGGACATCGCGCGCCCGGCCGACGTCGTGGTCGCCACCCGCGCCGTCGGCCGCGGCGAGGTGCTGACCGAGAAGGACGTCACCGTCGAGCGGCTCGATCTGTCGGACCTGCCGCGCGGCATCGTCACCGATCCGGCCGAGCTGGTGGGGCTCACCGTCCGCCAGCCGCTCGTGCCCTGGACGCCGGTGCGCCGCGAGCAGGTGGGCACCAACGCCCTCGTGCGGCGCGGCGACGCGGTCATGATCGTCGCCGCGCAGGGTGCGCTGCGCATCACCACGCCCGGCGAGGTGCGCGCGGACGCGGGACGCGGCGAGTCGGTTCCGGTCCTGAACCGCCTCAGCGGCAAGAAGATCGTCGGCCGCGTCGTCGACGCGCGCACCGTGCAGGTGGAGTTCTAGGCGTGCGGCGCCGTCGCCTCCTCCTCGTCGCCCTGGCGGCGCTCGTCGTCAGCGGCTGCTACGCCAACCGGCCGGCGCTCCAGCCGCTGCCGGCACGCATCGGCCCGCAGCCGTCGCCGCCGCCCGCCAACGGCTCGCTCTGGCATCCCGAGCTGCCGCAGAACTACGCCGTCTTCGACGTGCGCGCGCGCTTCCCCGGCGACCTCCTCACCATCGTCGTCTCGGAGGCGTCCAAGGGCCGCAAGAACGCCACCACCGACGGCAAGGCCGACTCGTCGATCTCGGCGAGCGTGCAGGACTTCTTCGGGCTGCCGGTGTCGGCGCTGAAGCTGCTGCCGAGCGGCTACGACCCCGAAGCCGTCGTGACCGCGCAGACCAAGCGCTCGCACGACGCCGCCGGCACGACGACGCGCGAGGGCACGCTCACCGCGAGCGTGACCGTCACCGTGGTGCAGGTCGACGACGCCGGCAACCTGCACGTGCAGGGCGACAAGATCGTCACCATCAACAGCGAGGACCAGCACATCGTGCTGACCGGCGTCGTCCGCCCCGAGGACATCCTCCCCGACAACACGATCCTCTCGAGCCGCGTCGCCGACGCGCGCATCAGCTACTACGGCTACGGCTCGGTGGGCGACAAGCAGGGCACGCCCCTCGGGCATCGGCTGTTCGACTGGCTATGGCCGTTCTGACGAGACTCGCCGTCGTGCTCGCCGCGTGGACGCTGGCGTGCGCCAGCGCCCATGCCGCGCGCATCAAGGACATCGCCGCCGTCGAAGGCATGCGCGGCAACCAGCTCTCGGGCTACGGCCTCGTCGTCGGCCTGAACGGCACCGGCGACAGCCAGCAGGCGATCTTCACGCCGCAGTCGATCATCAACATGCTGCGCCGCAAGGGCATCACGCTGACGGTGAACCCGCGGCAGCTGCAGGTGAAGAACGTCGCCGCGGTGATGGTGACCGCGACGCTGCAGGCGTTCGCGAGGCAGGGCACGCGGCTGCCGGCGCAGGTGTCGTCGCTGGGCGACGCGAAGAGCCTGCAGGGCGGCACGCTCGTGCAGACGCCGCTCTTCGGCGCCGACGGCCAGGTGTACGCGGTCGCGCAGGGTGCGGTGTCGCTCGGCGGCGGCTTCTCGGCGCGCGGCCCGGGCGCGAGCGCACAGAGCGGCCATCCCACGGCGGCCTGGCTCACGCAGGGGGCGATCGTCGAGAAGGAGGTGCCGTCGAGCCTCGGCGCCGGCGGCGTCGTGACGATCGCCCTGCATCAGCCCGACTTCACCACCGCCGAGCGCGTCGTCCTGGCGGTGAATCGCGAGCTCGGCCGCGTGGCGCACGTCGTCGACGCGGGGACGATCGCCATCGGCCTGCGCAGCAACGACCCCGAGGCCGCGATCGAGGCGGTGACCCGCGTCGAGCGGCTCGAGGTGAGCCCCGACGTCGCCGCCCGCGTGGTCCTGAACGAGCGCACGGGCACGGTCATCATCGGCAACGACGTGCGCGTGCGCCCGGTCGCGATCGCCCACGGCAGCCTCCAGGTGACGGTGCAGACCGACTACGGCGTCTCGCAGCCGGCGCCGTTCTCGGGCGGCGTGACGACGATCGTCCCCGAGACCGAGATCCAGGTGAAGGAGGGCGACAAGCGCAACCTCCACTATCTGAAGAACGGCGTCAGCCTCGGGCAGATCGTCTCCGGCCTGAACGCGCTCGGCGTGACACCGCAGGACCTGATCGCGATCCTCCAGGCGATCAAGCAGGCGGGCGCCCTCGAGGCCGAGCTGGAGATCATGTGATCGATCCGACGGGGATGGGCGCGGTCGGGCGCCTCGAGGCCCTCCTCGGCCCGGGCCAGGGCGGTACCGGCCGGGCGCGCGACGCGCAGGCCGCGGCGCGCGAGCTGGGCACCGTGTTCCTCACCCAGCTGATCGGCGCCCTGCGCAAGACCGTCCCCGACGCCGGGCTCTTCCCCCGCTCGGAGGCCCGCACCGTCTTCGAGGGGGCGTTCGACCGCACGATGGCGGAGGTCCTCGGGGAGGGCGACCCCTTCGGGCTGGTCAAGGCGATGGCGCCGCCGGGGGCCGGGCTAAAGGTTTCCGGACCCTCCGCCGATAGCTCTGGTGGGCAACCTCTGCCGACGAGCGCGGAGGAAGGGCCGGAGCCATGAAGGTAAGCGATCGAAAGGCCATTCGGAATCCGGAGGTTGGCGGCCCCCAGGGGGTCGCCGACGGGGTACGCGGCGGGCGCGCGGAGGGTGTCGAAAACCCGACCGGCGACTCGGTGGAGGTCTCGCCCGCGGCGCGGGCGCTGGCCCGCCTGGTCGAGGGCGGAGAGATCGACGCCGCGCCGGTCCGCCCCGAGAAGGTGGAGCCGCTGAAGGCCGCCGTCGCCGGCGGCACCTACCGGGTCGACGCCGAGGCCACCGCGCGCGCCTTCCTGCGCGAGGTGCTGGGAGACCTCGTCCGCTGAGCGGACGGAGGGCCGGGATGGAGCGGGCCGACGACCTCGAGCAGCTGTGCGCGGTCCTCGACGAGGAGACGCGCGTGTGCGCGGCGCTGTCCGCGGTGCTGCGTGAGGAGCAGGTCGCCGTGGTGCGGCTCCAGGCCGACCGCATCGTCGACTGCCTCGGGCGGCGCGAGGCCCTGCAGCGGACCCTCGGCGACCTCGCCGCGTCGCGCCGCTCGCTCGTGCGGACGGCGAGCGCGCGCCGCGGCGGCGAGACGCTCCAGGCCATCGAGCTGCTGCCGCTGCTGCCGCCGGCGCCGCGCGACCGCCTGCGCGGCGGGCTGCGCCGCCTGCGCGGGGCGCTCCTCGAGACGAGCGGCCTCGAGCGCCAGAACGCCCACCTCGCCGGCCAGAGCCTCGCGGGCGTCGACGAGCTGATCGCGGCGCTGCGCGCCCAGATGCCCGGCACCACCTACGGCGCCGACGCGACGCTGACGTCGCCGCCCGCGCCCGACACGCTGCACCGGACGGCCTGACCATGGGACTGCTGCCGGCGCTCGACATCGGACGCAGCGGCCTGCTCGCGGCCGAGATGGGGCTCAACGTCGCGGGCAACAACATCGCGAACGTGAACACCCCGGGCTACTCGCGCCAGCGCGTGGTGCAGGGGGCGATCGAGCCGTACGCCGACGGGACCGGCGTGCTCGTCGGCCGCGGCGTGCGCATCCGCAGCGTCGAGCAGATCGTCGATCCGCTCCTCGACCGCCGCCTGCGCTCGCTCATCAGCGACCAGCGTCAGGCCGCGACACGCAGCGACCAGCTGGAGCGTCTGGCAGGCGTGCTGAGCGACCTCGGCGAACCGTCGCTCGCCGAGGCGGTGGGCGCCTTCTTCGACGCCGCCGACGCGCTCGGGCGCAATCCGAACGGCGGCCCGGAGCGCGAGACGCTGCTCGGCGCGGCGCGCTCGGTGGCCACCGAGTTGAACCGCCGCAACGTCGCGCTGGGGCAGCTCCAGCGCGGGGCGGACGAGCGGCTCGTCTCGCTCGTGCGCGAGGGCAACGACGCGCTCCAGCGCATCGCCGACCTGAACGTCAGCATCGCGGACGCCGAGTCGACCGGGCAGTCGGCGAACAGCCTGCGCGACGAGCGCGAGCGGGCGCTCCGGGACCTCGCGCAGACGCTCGGCGTGAGCGTCACCGAGTACCCGAACGGGAGCGTGCGCGTCGCCGCGGAGAACGGCCTCGTGCTGGTCGACGCCGGCGTGGTCACCCGGCAGCTGACGACGCAGACGAGCGGCAACGGCATCGACGGGCTGCCGCTGCATCAGGTGGGCGTCGCCGACGCCAACGGCGGCTTCATGGCGCTGCCCGGCATGTTCCAGCGCGGCGAGATCGCGGCCCTGCTCGGCGTGCGCGACGGCGACATCCCGAAGGCGCAGGCCAACCTCGACACGCTGGCGGCGTCGCTGGCCTCGGCGGTGAACGCCGTGCAGCAGCACGCCGCGGCCGTCGACCAGGACGGCAACCCGACCGCCGCGGTGCCGTTCTTCACCGGCACCACGGCGGGGACGATCGCCGTCGTCATCACCGATCCGCGTCGGATCGCGGCCGCGCGCTCGGCGCAGCCCGGCGACAACCAGAACGCGCTCGCCTTCGCCGACCTGCGCACGACCGCGCAGGCCGCGCTCGGCAACACGACGTTCCAGGGCTGGCTCGCCACCGAGCAGTCGCGTCTCGGCCAGGACGCCGCGCAGGCCAAGGCCGTCGCCCGCGCCAGCACGCTCCTCGCGGAGCAGGTCCAGGCGCAGCGCGACGCCGTCTCGGGCGTCAACCTGAACGAGGAGCTGACGAACCTCCTGAAGGCGCAGCGGGCGTTCCAGGCGGCCGCGCGCGTCATCAGCGTCGCCGACAACGTGCTCGGCGAGCTCATGGGTCTGGTGCGATGATCGGGCGCGTCAGCGACGCCAACACCTTCGACTTCTTCCAGCGCCGCACGGTCGAGGTGCAGGTCGACATCCGCCGCCTCCAGGAGCAGATCCTGAGCGGCCGGCGGCTGCTCGCGTCGTCGGACGATCCGCTCGGCGCGGGGCAGGTGGTGCGCTCGAACGCCAGCCTGCGCGCGCTGTCGCAATGGGACGAGAACGCCGAGTTCGGCGTTCGCGTGCTGCACTCCGAGGACACGGCGCTCGGCCAGGCCAACAACCTGCTCGTGCGTGCCGAGGAGATCGCGTCGCAGATGGCGTCGGGGCTCTACTCGCCGGCGCAGCGCGCGGCGGCGCGCGAGGAGGTGCACGGCATCCTCCAGGGGCTCACCACGCTCGGCAACTCCGAGCTCGCCGGCCGGCGGCTCTTCGGCGGCCTCGCGCTCGACGCGCCGGCGCCGTTCGCCGACCCCGATGCGCCGGGCTACACGGCGGCGACGGCGTACAGCGGCTCGACGCACGAGTTCGAAACCACGATCGGCAACAACGGCGACCGCGTGCGGCTGACGACGAACGGCGGCACGGTGTTCGGCAGCGCGCTGCAGGCGGTCGAGGCGCTCGACCAGGCGCTCGCCAACGACGGCGACGTCGGCGCGACGCTGGGCGGTCTCGCGGCGGCGCGCGACGGGCTCGCGGCCGAGCGGGCGAGCGTCGGCGCACGGCAGGCGCAGCTGACCACGCGCTCGGCGCAGGTGAAGGCGCTGACGGCGCAGGAGGCGGGCGTGCGGTCCGCGGCGCGCGACGCCGACTTCACCGTCGTCGCGACGCAGCTGGCGCAGGCGCAGACGGCGCTCCAGGCGCTGCTCGCCGCCGCCGTTCAGATGAAGGACAACAGCCTCGTCGGGCTGCTCCGGCTCTGAGGGACATGCCGCGGCAGAGCTAAAGCTCTCGGCCGGATCGGCCGAGAAGACGAACGGGCGACAAGGAGCGTCCCCGCATGCTCATACTGACACGGAAGTCGGGAGAGGTGATCCGGATCGGCGACGAGATCGCGATCCGGGTGCTCGAGGTTCGAGGCAATCAGGTTCGGATCGGGGTCGACGCCCCGGCGAAGGTCCGCATCTACCGCGAAGAGATCTACCGAGCCATCCAGCGAGAGAACGAGGACGCGGCCGTCACCGAGCGGGCCCGTCTCGACGAGGCCACCGAGCTGTGGAAGCAGCGACAGCAGGAGAAACCGTGACCAGCGGCGCCGCAGTGCCCCTGCGGTCGCGTCGGTTCGGCACCTACGACGTACCGGCGGACCGCGTGGTCGAGCTGGCCGACGGGCTGGTCGGCCTGCCGCACGTGCGGCGCTTCGCGCTCCTCGAGCCGGCCCAGGACGGCTCCCCGTTCCGCTACCTCGTCTCCTTCGACGAGCCCGAGCTGGGCTTCCTCGTCTGCGACCCCGAGGCGTTCTTCCCCGGCTATGCGGGGCGCCTGCCGCGCTCGGCCGGGGCGGGGCCCGAGTCGGCGGTCCTGACCATCGTGACCGTGCCCGCCGAGGCGCGGCGCATGACGGCCAACCTGATGGCTCCCCTCGTGATCGACGGGACGACGCGCGCGGGTCGCCAGGTCGTGCTCGAGAGCGGCGGCTGGTCGACGCGTCATCCGCTGCTCGCGGCTCCCGAGTCCGTGTCCGGCGCCGAATCGCGCTGAGGTTTCGCGCCGCGCCGCGGGGGCGCATCGTACAGGTCCGTCGCATTGCCGACGGCCGCCGTACAAAGTGGTGCGCCCCCGGGGCACGGATCCCCGCCTCCCCCGAAGCCGGGACGCACCCCGTCGGCGAATGGGAATGTCAAGGTTCCCGCTGGGTTGGCGGCGGTTCCCTGACACCCGACACGGTCAAAACGGTGTCGTCCCGGTGTTGGGAGTGCGTCTTGCTACTGCGCCCTCCCGGGCGACACGACGCGCCCAGGAGGGGACGAGGGACATGGATCACGCGCACTGTGTGGGTGGTGGGGACGAGGGGGTGGTGGCAGGGACGGAGCTCCCGGGCTTCGCCGGGATCATCGGCCAGCATGCGAGCATGCGGGCCATCTTCGAGATCATCCGTCGCGTGGCGGCGACGGATGCGACGGTATTGATCACGGGCGAGAGCGGCACGGGCAAGGAGCTGGTGGCCGCCGCGCTGCATCGGCTGTCGCGCCGCGGGTCGCAGCGCTTCGTGCCGGTGCACTGCGGCGCGATTCCGGAGGACCTGCTCGAGAGCGAGATGTTCGGCCACGAGCGCGGCGCCTTCACGGGTGCGGTCGCGAGCCGGGTGGGGCGCTTCAAGCTCGCCGACAGCGGTACGATCTTCCTCGACGAGATCGGCGAGATGAGCCCCAAGCTCCAGGTGAAGCTGCTGCGCGTCCTCGAGGACGGCCGCTTCGAGCCGGTCGGCAGCGTGCTCACCCAGCAGGTCGACGTCCGCGTCGTCGCGGCGACGAACCGCACGCTCGAGCAGGCGGTCGCGAATCGGACCTTCCGCGAAGACCTGTTCTACCGGCTGCGCGTCGTGCCGATCGAGATGCCGCCGCTGCGCCGCCGCCGCGAGGACATCCCGCTCCTCGCCGAGCACATCCTCACCGGCCTCGTCCGCAAGGGGCTGCCGCGCTTCGTCATCGAGCCGGCCGCGATGGACGTCCTGCAGCGCTACAACTGGCCGGGCAACGTGCGCGAGCTGCGCAACCTGCTGGAGCAGCTGGTCGTCCTCGGCCGCCCCGAAGGGGTGATCGCCGTCGCCGACCTCCCGCCGCACCTCGTCTCGCCGCGCGAGCTCCTCGACGGCACGCCGTCGATGCCCTGGCAGTTCGGCGCCGGCGGCATCGATTTCTACCGCGAGATGGAAGCGATCGAGGACCGCATCATCGCCCAGGCCCTCCGTCTCTCCGGCGGCAACAAGAAGGAGGCCGCGCGCCTCCTGCGCGTGAACCGCACGACGCTCCTCGAGAAGCTGAAGCGCAAGCGCGCCCAGGGCAGCCCCCTCGTCGCTCTCCTCGGCGGCGCCCCGCCGGAGCCGCTGCCGTCGACGATGGACGACGACATCCCGACCATCCTCCCGCCCCCGGCCTACGATCCGGAGCCGAGCGAAGTTCCGACCCTGTTCGACCGCGTGTCGGCCTGAAACCTACGTCCGCCCCCCGCGCCCCGAACCGAGGGGCGCGGGAGCGGGCGGCGCGGTCTCGGTGCGCGCAGCGCTCCGCCGCGCGTGCGGCCGCTACGCGTCCCTTCGTCCTGCGCCCGCAGCGATCCCGCGGCCCGACCCCGGCGCGGGATCAGAACGCCGAGAGGCCGCGGAACGGCCACCACACGGCGAGCGGGCCTGCCACCGGCTGCGCGGGACGCTTGTACAGGTTCACCAGGTACACCTGATGGCCGGGGGTGGTGCCGGAGGCGGCGAGGTTGCCGGTGGTGCTGAGGGCCATGAAGTGGATGCCGAGCTCGCCGGCGACACGCTGGGTGTGGCCGCCGCCGGTCTGCACCTGGAAGCGGCTCTCGGCGCGGAGCATGTAGAAGTACGGCGTACCGCCGCAGACGAAGGCGATGCGGTAGTCGCGCTTCACCTTGGCGGCGGCGGGCAGGGTGCAGCCGCCGGCGTCGTTGGTGACGCGGGCGAACGTCGCCGTCTTGGTGTCGTAGACGAAGATCTGCGGCACGCCGGTGTCGGCGCCGTTGCCGGCGAGGTCGGCCTCGCTCTCGAAGGTGAGGATGCGGCCGTCGTCGCTGATCGCGGCGTTGCGGCTCGAGCCGAGGCCGGCGGTGAGGGGCGCGGGGATCTGGCTCGAGGCGTTGCCGAACCAGATCTGCGGGACGCCCGTGTCGGCGCCGGTGATCGGGTGGCTGCTCGACTCGAACGCGATCCAGCCCTTGCGCGCGGAGACGACGACGTTGCGGCTGGTGCCCGAGCCGGCGCTCAGCTGACGCACCAGGGCGACGCGATCCTTCAGGAAGATCTGGGAGGCGCCGCTCGGATTGTCGCCCGTCAGGTTCCCGCTCGACTCCCAGGCGATCGTACGGCCGACGGTATCGAGGCTCGGATTGGCGCTCGTGCCGCTCGGGTCGCTCGAGACCTGGGTGAGGATGCCGTTGATCTGCGCGACGACCTGACGTCCGGGCAGGCCCGTGCCCAGCGGGTCCTCGGTCGTGTCCCAGGCCACCGAGCGCCCGGTGTACGAGATCGCCGGGTTGGCGTTGTCGCCGAGCGGCGCGAGCTGCGCGGGGCTGGTGGGGTCGATGAAGGGGCTCACGGTGACGATGCGCTGGTTGCCGGGGGCGCCGATGGCGAGGGTCAGGATGCGCTTGGCTGGGGATATGGTGCGCGGCAGCGGCGTGTCGCCGGCGACCGTGAGCGGCGTCACGGGCGCGGTCTGCCGATGCTTCGCCACGGCCGGGGTGGCGACGGTGAGCGCGAGCAGCGTGAGGGTGGCGAGACGGATCGTGCGGGTCGTCATTCCGTGGACGGTCTTTCGCGAGTGGGGGGAGGGAACCGCATCCCGCCGGTTGGTGTCAAGGCTCGGCTCGCGGGAGTGCGAAGGCTATGCCGTGCCGCCGCCACGATCCCACGGGGCCTCGGAAGAGCCGGGGCATGCACGACTGCACGCCCGACGCAGGAGCGCGAGATCGCGGGCCGTTGGTCGTGCGGGGTGCGCCATGCGGAGTGCGTTGACGCCCGCCCGCGGACGCAGCTAGCACTCGGCACGTCGTGCGCGAGGATCACTGGTTCCGCAACGCGCGTCTCGGGCTCTTCGTGCACTGGGGCGCATACAGCATGCACGGCTGGGAGCCGTCGTGGCCGCTCGTCGGCGGCAGCGCCGCCTTTCCGCACGGGCAGGACGTCCCCGTCGCCACCTATTACCGCGACGTGCTGCGCTTCGCGCCGCCGGCGGACGCGCCGCGCGCCTGGCTCGCGCATGCGCGGCGCTGCGGCATGCAGTACGCGGTGCTGACGACGAAGCACCACGACGGCTTCTCGCTCTTCCCCGATCCCGACGGCGAGCTCGGCGTCGGCCGCGTCCCGGGCGGGCGCGACCTCGTCGCCGACTTCGTCGCCGCGACCCGCGACGCGGGCCTGCGCGTCGGCTTCTACTTCTCGCTGTCGGACTGGCACCATCCCGACTACCCGGCCT
The DNA here is from genome assembly GCA_026129405.1 of bacterium. Taxonomy (NCBI): domain Bacteria; species bacterium. Next base: position 50,268 of record JAHCID010000011.1, on the reverse strand, counting down.
TCACCGATGCCATGCGGCCGTATGCGCTGGTGGCGTATCCGCGCCCCGAGCCAGAGCGCTGGGCGCGCTTCCGCACCCATCTCCTGCGCCAGCTGCGCCACCTTCTCACCGCCTACGGGCCGATCGACCTGCTGTGGTTCGACGGCGGCTGGGAGCGCAGCGCGGACGAGTGGGGCACCGACGAGCTGGTCGCGACGATCCGCGCGCTCCAGCCCGACGTGGTGCTGAACGACCGCCTGCCGGGGACGGGCGACTACGCCACGCCCGAGCAGGCGCTGCCGGCGCACCCGCCCGACGGGCCGTGGGAGACGTGCGTGACGATGAACCACAGCTGGGGCAACGTCGACGCCGACCGCGAGCGCAAGTCGGTGCGCCAGCTGCTCGGCATGCTCGCCGACACGGCGAGCGGGGGCGGCAACCTCCTCGTCAACGTCTCGCCCGACGGCGCCGGCCGGCTGCCCGACTGGCAGGCGGAGCGTCTCGACGGCATGGCGGACTGGATGGCGCGCCACCGCGACGCCATCCTCGGTACCCAGCGCGGGCTCGCGCCGTGGCAGTTCTATGGGCCGACGACGCGCCGGGGCGACACGACCTTCCTCCTCTGCCCGATGCGGCCGCAGGAGCTGGTGGTGCTGCGCGGCGTGCACGGCCGGCGCATCACCGGCGTGCGGGCGCTCGGCACCGGCGTGTCGCTCGAGCTCGAGCTGCGTCTCTCCGCGGTCGATCGGCTCTTCGGTCGCGATCCCGTCTGCGACGTCCTCGTCCGCGTGCCCGAAGCGGCGCTCGACGCGACGATGACCGTGATCGCGGTGACGACGGGCGCGAACGGGCCGCTCGTCAGCGGGCCGGCGTGAGCACGACGCTCGCCTCCGCGTCGGTGCGCGCGGCGGCCGCGACCCGCAGCCGGGCCGGCGCGACGCGATAGCGCTCGACGAGGCGCTGCACGACCGCGTCGGCCCGCGCGGCGCGCCAGCGTCGCGTGAGCGCAAAGTCGTGGGCGCCGCGCCGGCGCCGAGCGCCGCGGCGTCGGCGGCGCCGGCGTTGCCGGTGAGATCGAGCACCAGGTCGGGCTTCTGGCCGAGCAGGACGGCGAGCAGGTCGAGGCGCCGCTCGGCGGTGACGTCGAGCGCCGCCGCACCGGGCGCGAACAGCACGGGCGCCAGCACCAGCTCGGGCGGCGCTTCGCCGCGCGCGAACGCCGAGCCGAGGAGCGTCAGCGGGCTGGTGACCGCCCCGGCGATGGCGCGGCCGATCGCGCCGACGATGAGCCCGTTCAGCTCGACGCCCGGCGCGTCGAGCGCGCCCGCTACGGGGAAGTCGAGCGTGACGCGGCCGCGCGTGTCCTGCATGAGGCGCAGCGCGGTCGTCAGCGGCACGCCGACAAGATGTCCGAGCACGTCGACGTCGCCGGCGCGGCGCAGGCCCGCGTGCACGAGCACGACCCGGGCGTCGGCGTCGAGGCGGCCGTCGCGCAGCGCCACCGTCGCGCCGAGGTCGGCGGTGCCCGCGTCGGCGGCCCAGCCGGTGGCCGGCGCGACGTAGGGATTGAGCGGCGCGAGCGGGAGCTGCGTGACGTCGCCGCGGGCCGAGGTCGTGTCGCTCAGGTAGCCGGCGAGCGTGATCGGCGCGACCTCGTTGAGGCTGCCGGCGAGGGTCAGGTCGCCGATGCGGACCGGCAGACCGTAGAGGCCGTATGCCGTCGCCCGGATCTGGCTCGTGCTGCCGAAGAAGCCGCCGGGGACGACGCGGTCCTCGAAGAAGACGGTGCCGTCGCGCACGGCGAGCGACTGGAGCATCACGCGGCCGGCGGCGGGGCCGCGGGCGGCGGGGGCGGGGCCGCGGGCGGGAGCGTCGTCGAGGAGGTGCAGCGGATAGACGCCCTCGGGATCGCGGCGGACGACGAGGTAGGGCCACGCGAGCTCGAGCGGGCCGAGCGAGGCGTCGAGCGGATCGAGCCCGAGCGACCAGATGCGCAGGCGGGCGGCGTCGAGCGCCAGCACCGGGTCGCTGCCGCCGCTGCGGGGTGCGACCAGCGAGAGCTTGTCGACGGCGACGCGTCCGGCGGAGACGCGCAGGGGAGGTGTCACCACCGTCGCCTGGCCGCGCAGCACGCCGGCGTCGAGTCGCAGCCGCGCCGGCAGCAGGTCGCGCGCCAGCGTCGGCAGCGCGACGGCGTCCGCCTTGACGCGCATCCACGTCCAGCCGTCACGCGGATCGAAGACGATGCGCGCGCGCAGGCGTCCGCCGGTGGCGAGCGCGGCGGCGGCGGTGAGACCGCCGCTCGTCCAGCCCGAGGCGAGGTCGCGGCCGGCGAGGGCGTGCACCGTGACCGGCCAGCCGGCGCCGGCGGGCGGCTCGACGCCGGCGTTGCGCACGGCGAGGCGGTCGACCGCGAAGTCCCATGCCGGCCCGCCGGCCGCGGGCCGTGCCTTCGCGGGCTTCGCGGCCGGCGGCGGCAGCTGCATGCGCACGCCTTCGAGCACGAGACGCGCGACGCGAACGCGCTGCGCCGCGAGGTCGATGTCGGTGCCGCGCGCGCGCAGCGTGCGCACCGCGGTGCGCGGCACGCTGCGGCCGTCGCCGACGTCGAGGTTCTCGACCACGACCGGACCTTCGAGCCGCAGCGCGGGCATGCCCGTGTCCGCGCGCCAGCGATAGTCGATGCGGCCGCTCACGGTGCCGCCGTGCAGGAGGTCGGGACCGAGGTAGGGCGCGGCGTCGGCGAGCGCGAGACGCGTCAGGTCGGCGCGCAGGCGCAGGCGCACGCCGTCGGTGCGCGCGGCGTAGCGGCCGGCGAGGGCGCCACGGGCGTCACTGCGCGCCAGCGTGCTTCCGCGAAGGCGGCGTCGGCGAGGCTGCCGTCGCCGCGTACCGCGAGGCCGCGGACGCGGACGGCGTCGAGATCGAGCGTCGTGCTGCGTGCGGGCGTCCGGGTGGCGTCGTCGAAGACGAGCGTGCCGCGCACGACGTCGAGCCGATCGACGAGCAGGGCCACCGGCGGCGGCGGTGTGCGGGCGGATCTCGGCAGGCGCGCCTCGACGGTGGCGCCGCCGGTGCGCCGGCGAGCACGAGGCGCCCGTCGCGGGCGCGCTCGAGGTGCAGCCGCGGGCCGACCAGACGCGCGCGGCGCACGTGCGGCTGGCCCTCCCACAGGCGCTGCGGCAGCGTCCGGGCGTCGATCGCGAGCACCAGGCGCTCGGCGCTGAGGGACGGCTCGGGCGCGCCGGGGAAGCGCACGACGACGTCGTCGGCGGCGACGCCGAACGGCCACAGCGAGAGGTCGAGGTCGGCGATGGTGACCTCGAGGCCGCTCGCGGCGCTCAGGCGCGCGGCGACGACGCGCGCGGCCTCGCGCGTGACCAGCGCGACGGCGACCGCGACCACCGCGATCAGCGCCAAGAGCAGCCATATCCACGGTCGCAGGCGCCGGCGCATGTGCGCGACGACGGTTGGCAGAGGCGCACGGGACCGTCAACGCGGGCGCCGCGCGCCATGCAAGCCCCCGACTTTCCTGGTCGCCGAATCCCCCATCTCCGCGCGGCGGACGTCGATGCGGTGCTGGTGACTCGACGCGATCTGCATACAGTCGTGCATGCGGCGTTGATTCACGCCTCGCCTGGCCATCGGAGGACCCCATGCCCCGTCGCCCGCTCGTCCCGACCCTGGTGACCGTCGTCGTGCTGCTGGCCTCGTCCGCGCTCGCCGCGGACGCGGTCATCGGCGCGAAGAAGCTGCTCCTCTCGCGCGCCAAGAATGGACGCGCGAAGCTCGTCCTCGTCGCCCGCGACGTCGAGGTGCCGGGTCCGCGCGTCGGCGGGGCCGACGACCCGGCCGGCACGCCGGGCGGCATCGTGGTCGAGGTCTTCACGCCGGGCGAGTCGGCGCGTCTGACGGCGCCGGGCGGCGCCGGACGCCCGGGATGGAAGGTGCGCGGCGGCGTGTTCCGCTTCGCGAATCCGCGCGCACCGGCGAGCCCGTCGCCGCTGCGCCTCGTGGTGCTGAAGCCGGGGCGACTCCTCAAGCTCGTGGCGCGTGAGACCGGGCTCGCGCAGACGGCGCCCCTCGGGCAGGTGCGCGTGCGCGTGACCGTCGGCAGCATCCGCCGGTGCGTCACCTTCGCGGGTGCGAGCGTGAAGCGCGACCGGCCGGGCCGCTTCGTCGGCACCGACGCGCCCGCGGGCGCCGGCACGTGCGACGACGCGGGCGGCGCGACCACGACCACCACCATGGCTCCCGGCGTCGGCGCGACGACCACGACGACGGCGCCGGGCGGCGGCGCCACGACGACCAGCACGACGTCATCCGCGCCGACCACGACCAGCACGACGCTCGTCCCGGGCACGCCGCTGCTCGACGTGACGATCGGCGCCGGCGCGGGCGTGTGCGGCGAGCTGCGCGACGCGAGCGCGACGCCGATCGGCACCATCGCGTGCGGCGGTCTCGACATCGGCGGCGGCGGCTCGAGCGTGCCCGAAGGGCTGATCCCCGACGGGGCGACGAACCGCTTCGTCGTCGGCGGCTGCACCGGCTCGAGCTGTACGCTCCACCCCACGGCGACGCCCGGCGACGGCTTCGACTGCACGGCCGCGGGCTGCCGCTTCGGACCGCCGCTGCCCATCCCCAACGCGGGGCTGTCGGTGTGCGTCGTCAACATCTTCGCCGGCGCCGGCGGCGGCACGGTCGACACCGCGACCGGCACGCTGTCGCTCGTCGTCCCGCTCGGCACCCGCGTCCACCTGACCGGCAACGCGACGCAGCCGTGTCCGCGCTGCTCGGGCTCGGGCACGCCGGAGAGCCCGGGGGCCGGCGTCTGCGACCGGGGCGCCCGCGCGGGACAGCCGTGCAGCTCGGCCAACGCGCAGGGGCTGTCGGCGGACTGCCCTCCCGGCGGCGGTGACGGCAGCGCGGATCTCGGTGCCATCGCCGTCGATCTGACGCCGTTGGCGACGACCACGGCGACGGCGAGCGACCCGGCCGGAGCGTTCTGCGGCACGCAGCGGGACGCCGGGTGCTTCGGCAAGCCGGCCTGCCGTGCGATGGAGGTGTCCGGCCTACCGGCCGGCCCGCTCGCGCTCGACACGCCCGCGGCCGCCAACCTCGCCTCGACGTTCTGCATCCCCGCGGTGGGCAACATCGTGATCGACGGCGCGGCGAGCCTGCCGGGCCCGGGTGCGGCCAGCCTCTCGGTGACGGTCACGCGCCGCGAGACCGCCGGCGGCCCGACGACGACGACCACGACCACCGACCCGGGCGGCGGGGCGTCGACCACCACGACCACGACGCTCGCGGGCTCGACGACGACCACGTCGACGCCGAGCACGACGAGCACCACGACGACGACGCTCCTGCCCGCGCTGCTGCCGCTGACGCTCGAGTTCATGAGCCAGGCGCCGAGCGGCAGCTGCGGCAGCATCCGCAACGGCGCCGGCACGACGCTGGCTCCCCTCGCGTGCGGCGACCTCGTGCTCGGCGACGGCGCCGGGCTGGTCCCCGCGGCCGCCCTCCCCGACGGCGCGGTCGTGCACTTCCGGATCGGCGGCTGCTCGCTGCTGCCGCTGCTCACCTGTGCGCTCGCGGCGGAGGACACGGCGGGCGCGCAGCACGACTGCACCACGACCGGCTGCTTCTTCGGCCCGCCGGTGCCGCTCCCGAACGGCGCGCTGTCGGCGTGCAGCGTGAACCGCTTCAGCGCTCCGGCGAGCGGCACGGTGAACCTCCTCACCGGCGCGACCTCGGCCAACGTCGCGCTGGCCCTCCAGGTGTTCGTCACCGGCGATGCGGCGCAGCCGTGCCCGCGATGCAGCGCGGCCGGCGCGCCGGGCGCTCCCGGCAGCGGTACGTGCGATCGCGGCGCGCGCGCCGGCCTCGAGTGCACCAGCATCAACTCGCAGGGCCTGAGCCGCGACTGTCTCCCCGGCGGCAGCGACGGCAGCGTGGAGGCGGGCACCATCGCCGCCAGCCTGAGCCCGGTCACGACGGGGACGGTGACGCGCTCGAACCCCGGCGGCAGCTTCTGCGCCGGACAGGCGACGGCCGGCTGCTTCGGCAATCCCGCCTGCCGCTCGATCGTCGAGACCGGCTCGGCACCGGGGCTCGCCATCACCTCGCTGCTGCTGCCGGCGCCGGCGACGCTGGTGTCGGCGTTCTGCGTGCCGGCGACCGGCAACCTCGTGCTCGACGGGCCGGCCGGCCTGCCGGGGCCGGCGGCGATCAGCCTCCAGGGTGCGGTGCGGGCGACGTTGTAGCCCGCCCCGCGCAGGGCGCACGGCACCGTGGACCTTTCGACCCGTGCACCCCGCGGCTAGCATCGTCGCATGCGGCGATCGGTGACGACGACGATCCTGGGTGCGGCGCTCGTGCTCGGCGCGGCGGCGCCGGGCGCGGCCTTCACGCTCGGCGAGACCGGCGCGGCCCTCGACACCGCCGGCGCGCTCTCCGGGGCGAGTGCCGGCAACGCCGCGGCCGCGCGCGGCGGGGTCGCCAGCGGCCTCGGCCGCGCCGGGGCGTCCAGCGCCGCGAAGGCGGGGGCGCTCGGCGACGCGATGGGCGGCGCTGCGGTAAGGGCACACCGGAGCCGGCGGCTGGTCCGGCAAGGCCGGCTGGGCGAGCCAGGCGCCGGCGCGAAGGGCGGCTGGGCCGGCGGCGCGCAGCGCGACCAGGAGCGGCGGCAGCGGCGGCGCCGGCGGCTGGGCGAAGTCCGGCGCGGCGAGCGGTCGCGGCTCCGGTTCGGCGGGCTGGGCCAAGGCGGGCGGGACCGCCGTCGCCAAGGCCGAGCCCCGGCGGCGCTGAAGAGCCTTCACCGCCGTCCGCGTGGGAAACCACGTGTTGACGGGATGGTTCGGGCGGGAGGCCCTCGCTAACGCCCCTCGGAGGCGGCCCAAGCGTGCCGCTCCGGAGGGGGGAGCATGTCCATCACGTCTCGCGCGGCGGTCCGCACCACCGCGCTCGTGTTGATCGCCACCGCGGCGCTGCCGATCCTGGCCGCCGCCGCCGACGCGCCGGTCGCCGCCAAGAAGCTGCTGCTGAAGCGCGCCGGCTCGGGGCGGGAAAAGCTGGTCTTCCTGGTGAAGGGTGCCGGCCTCCCGTTCCCCGCCGTGGGGAGCGCCGACGATCCGGCCAGCGGCACGCCCGGCGGCATGACCGTCGAGCTGTTCTCGCAGACCGAGGGGGGACCGCACGCGCTGAGCGTTCCGCCGGGGATCGGCAAGCCCGGCTGGAAGGTCACCGACGCCGCGACCGACTCCTACCGCTACGCCAACGGCGCCGCGCCCGCCGGACCGTCGCCCGTCAAGGTGGCGGTGCTGAAGCAGGGCAAGCTGCTGAAGATCACCGCCGCCGCCACGGGGCTCGCGCTCGCGGGACCGCAGGGCCGGGTGGCGGTGCGGGTCACGACCGGCACGCTGCGCAGCTGTGCGGTGTTCGCCGCCGGTGCGATCCGCCGCGACGTCGCGGGCAGCTTCACCGCCGTCAACGCCGCCGCACCGGCGATCGCCGACTGCTCCGACGCGAGCCTCGGCGGCGGCGCGACCTCGACCACCACGACCACGCTGCCCGCCGGCAACGCCACGGTGCTCGACTTCACCACCGTCGTGGGCACCGGCGCGTGCGGCGTCACGCGCGACGCCAGCGACGCCGTCCTGAAGAGCCTCACCTGCGGCGGGCTCAACATCGGCGGCGGCAACTCGACCGTGCTGGAGAGCATCACGCCCGACGGCGGCACCAACCGCATGGCCGTCACCGGCTGCACGGACGACGTCTGTACGCTCGGGCCGTGGGCGGCGCCGGGGCCGAGCTTCGACTGCACCACCACCGGGTGCAGCTTCGGGCCGCCGCTGCCGATCGCGAACGCCGGCACGTCGACCTGCGTCGTCAACACGCTCTCGGCGCCGGTCGCCGGCAGCCTCGATCTCGCCACGGGGACGACGAGCGACCTCAGCCTGAAGCTCTCCTCGTCGCTCTATCTCACCGGCAACGCGACGCAGCCGTGTCCGCGCTGCTCGGCGAGCGGCACGCCCGAGGCGCCCGGCGCCGGCACGTGCGACCGCGGTGCCCGCAGCGGCCTCGCCTGCGCCAGCACGAACTCGCAGGGCCTGTCGCGCGACTGCCCGCCGGGCGGCGCCGGCAGCGGCAACCCGTGCACGCCGGGCGCCACCTGCACCGACGGCAGCCAGAACCTCGGCGCCATCCCCATCGACCTGACGCCGCTCACCACCGGCGCGGTGTCGCGCACGGCGGCGAACGGGCTCTTCTGTCCGGGGCAGGCCGCGGGCCAGCGCGGCTGCTTCATCGGCGGCGCGAACTGTACGGCGATCGAGGAGAGCGGGGTGCCCGCGGGGGCGCTCCTGCCGGCAGGGACGACGCGGCCGATCACCTTCGCGTCGATCTTCTGCATTCCGACCACCACCAGCCCGCTGGTGAACTTCGCGGCCAACCTGCCGGGCCCCGGGGCGAACAGCCTCGTCGGCAACATCACGCTGCGCGAGCTGGTGGCGCCGGGGACGACGACCACCACGACGCTCGAACCCGGCACGACCACGACCACGCTCCCGGCGACGACCACCACGTCCTCGACCATCTTCGCCACCACGACCACGACGACGCTGCCGCCGGGCGCCGAGGTGCTCGACTTCACCACGCTGCTCGGTACGGGCGCGTGCGGCGTCGTGCGCGACGGCTCGTCGAGCACGATCCGACCGATCGCGTGCGGCGGCCTCGACATCGGCGGCGGCGCGGCGACGGTGCCCGAGGGCCTCATCCCCGACGGTGCGACCAGCCGCTTCCAGGTCGTCGGCTGCGACGGGTCCAGCTGCACGCTCGTCGCCACGGCCGGTGCCCCCGGCGGCATCGACTGCACCCAGGCGGGCTGCCGCTTCGGGCCGCCGCTGCCGATCGCGAACGCCGGCCTCTCGACCTGCATCGTCAACACGTTCGCGAGCAACGGCCACGGCACGCTCGACAAGGCGACGGGCGCGCTGTCGCTCGCCGTGCCGCTGGCGACGCGCGTCTTTCTCACCGGCGACGCGGCGCAGCCGTGTCCGCGCTGCTCCGCGACCGGCTCGCCGGGCAACCCCGGCGTCGGCACCTGCGACCGCGGCGCGCGCGCCGGGCAGTCCTGCAGCACGACCAACTCGCAGGGCCTATCGGCCGACTGCGCGCCCGGCGGTGCGGACGGCAGCTCCGACCTCGGCTCGATCTCCGTCGACCTCTCGCCGCTCGTCACCACCACCGCGAGCGCCGCGAATCCGGCCGGGCTCTTCTGTCCCGGACAGACCGCGGGCGGCAACGCCGGCTGCTTCGGCGCCACCGCGTGCCGCAGCTTCCAGGTCGACGGCCTCCCGGCCGGTCCGATCGTGCCCGACACGCCGCAGGCCGTCAGCCTGGCGTCGGCGTTCTGCATCCCCGCGGTCGGCAACATCGTGATCGACGGCGCCGCCGGCCTGCCCGGGCCCGGCGCGGCGAGCCTGCCGGGCTCGATCGCGCTGCGCACGCTCCCCGGCGGCCCGACCACGACGACCACGTCGACGACGCTGGTCACGACGACGACGGTCGCCGGCCCGACCACCACGACGACGACCACGACGAGCACCACGACGACGACGCTCCTGCCGCCGCTCCTTCCCCTCACGGTCGAGTTCGCGAGCCTCGCCGGCAGCGGCAGCTGCGGCACGATGCGCAACGGCTCGGGCGCGGTGGTGGGTACGCTCGCCTGCGGCGATCTCGCGCTCGGGCACGGCGGCGGCTCGCTGCCGCCGTCGGCGCTGCCGGACGGAGCGGTCGTGCACTTCAAGCTCGGCGGCTGCTCCGTGCTGCCGCTGCTCACCTGCGCGCTCGGACCCGAGCCCACGGCGGGCGCCGGCTACGACTGCACGACGACCGGCTGCTTCTTCGGCGCCCCCGTGCCGATCCCGAACGGCGGGCTGTCGGCGTGCAGCGTCAACACCTTCTCGGGTCCGGTGAGCGGCTCCGTGAACCTCCTCACCGGCGCGACGACGACGAACGTGCCGCTGTCGCTGCACGTCTACGTGACCGGCAACGCCGCGCAGCCGTGTCCGCGGTGCAGCGCCACGGGCGCGCCCGGCGCCATCGGCACGGGGACCTGCGATCGCGGGGCGCGCGCCGGCCTCGCGTGCAGCACGACGAACTCGCAGGGCCTCTCCAAGGACTGCCTGCCGGGCGGTGGCGACAGCAGCGTCGACGTCGGCAGCATCAACGCCAACCTGAGCCCGGTGACGACCGGCAGCGTCAGCCTGTCGAATCCGAGCGGGCTCTTCTGCCCCGGCCAGACGGTGCCGGGCTGCTTCGGCAATCCGAGCTGCCGCTCGATCACCGAGACGGGCAGCGCACCCAACGCTGCCCTGTCGTCGCTCGTGCCGCAGCCCGCGACGCTCGCGTCCGTCTTCTGCGTTCCGGCGACCGGCAACGTCCTTCTGGACGCGCCGGCGGGGCTGCCGGGTCCGGCGGCGATCAGCCTGCCGGGCCAGGTGCGCTCGCAGCTGTGAGGAGGCGGCCCGGAGCGTCCCCACCCCTCGGGGACGCTCCGGGCCGGGAGTGCTCAGGGGACCGCGGCGAGGGGGCCGAGCGCGCCGCGCACGCCGGCCACCTCGCGCAGGCCGGGCAGCACGGTGTCCGCGAAGCAGCGCATGTTCCGCTCGGCGACGTCGGCGGGCATGCCGGCGTAGCTGAACACGGCGACGAAGCCGGCGTTGCCGACGCGCCGGTGGATGTCGTCGATGCGCGCGCGGCACTCGGCCGGGGTGCCCCAGATCTGCAGGCCGAGGAAGAACTCGGTGAGCGCGTCGATGCCGCCCTTCTGGCGCGCGATCTCGGACATGCGCCCGTAGCTCTCGTAGCCCGCGGTGCGCGCGAGGTGGTCGCCGTCGAGCTCGTAGTGGCGCACGACCGACTCCCAGTAGCCGCCGATGAAGCGCTCGGCACCGGCGCGGGCGCGGGCGGGGTCCGGGTCGCAGAAGACCCAGCCGGCGACCAGCGGCGGCGGCGCCTCGGTGCCGTTCACCTCGCGGTAGACGCGGCGGTACTCGACCAGCTCGGCCTCGACCACCTCCCACGGCTTCTGCGGGATGACGAGCAGGCCGCAGCCGAGACGCGCCACGATCGGCATCGAGTCGGGCGAGACGGCGGCGGCGTAGGTGCGGCCGCGGAAGGTGCCGGCGGGGCGCGGACGAATCGGCACGCGGGGCTGGCGGACGTAGCGCCCGTCGGCCGCCAGCACGCCGCTCTCGAGGCCGTCCAGCAGCATGGTCGCCGATTCGACGAAGCGCGCCCGCGACTCCTCCATCGGGATGCGGAAGCCGTCGAACTCGACGCGGCCGAGCCCACGTCCGATGCCGAGCACGGCGCGCCCGCGGCTCAGGTGGTCGAGCATCGCGATCTGCTCGGCGACGCGCACCGGGTCGTGCCACGGGAGCACGACGACCATCGAGCCCACCTGCACGCGCGTCGTGCGGGCCGCGACCCACGTCAGCCACTGCAGAACGTCGGGGCACATGGTGTAGTCGGTGAAGTGGTGCTCGACGCCCCAGACCGAGTCGAAGCCGAGCGGCTCCGCGAGGTCGGCGAGGCGGGCGTCGAGGGCGTAGACGTCGCCGTCTGGTCGCTGGTCGTGCGGGTTCTGGAAGATCGTCGCCATGCCCACGTGCATGCGCGACCTGTAGCGCCCTCCGGCGGCGGCCGACAAGGCGGCGTCGGTCGGCGGCGAGGTGAGCGAGCAGCGTCCCTGCGCGCCGGGCGTAGGTGTGGTGCGCGGCAATCCGGGCGCGCGCGTCGGGCCCGGGCCGTATGATGCATCGGCGAGCGTGTCGGCCCCGGCGCACGCCGGCCCTCGCCTGGGGCCGGGCGCGCCGCTATGAGGGCGCATGCAACGCAGCGTCGGGCGCATCCTGACGACCCACGCCGGAAGCCTGCCGCGCCCGCCCGAGCTCGTGGAGCTCTTCGTCAGGAAGAGCCGGCACGAGCCGTACGACGCTGCGGCGCTCGCGACCGCGGTCGAGGACGCGACCCGGCGGGTGGTGCGCGCACAGCTCGACTGCGGCATCGACGTCGGCAACGACGGCGAGCAGCAGCGCGAGAGCTTCTTCACCCATCTCCAGCATCGCATGCACGGCTTCTCCGGCGCGTGGGATCGGCCGCTGATGCGCGACCTCGTGCGCTATCCCGGCTTCCTGCGCCACAAGCTGCCCGACTTCTCGCGGACCATGGTGAGCCTCGTGCGCACACCGCAGGCGACCGCGGCGGTCGAGTACGCCGACGCCGCGGCGGTCGAGCGCGAGGCCGACCTCTACCGGCGCGTGCTCGCCGAGGAGGCGCCCGGCTTCACCGAGTCGTTCATGACCGCGCCGTCGCCGGGCATCGTCGCCTGCGCGATGGAGAACCGCCACTACAAACGCTTCGAGGACTACGTCGCCGGGCTCGCGGAGGCACTGCGTCACGAGTACCAGGCGATCGTCGCGCAGGGCTTCGTGCTCCAGATCGACGCGCCGGATCTGGCGATGGAGCGACACACGCGCTTCGCCGATCGCCCGCTCGACGAGTTCCTCGACTTCGTCGACCTCGTCATCCATTCGCTCAACCGGGCGCTGGCGCGCATTCCCCCGGAGCGGGTGCGCCTGCACGTCTGCTGGGGCAACTATGAGGGGCCCCACGACTGCGACCTCGACCTCGAGCCGCTGCTGCCGCACCTCTATCGCGCCCGCGTCGGCGGCCTCGTCCTGGCGCTGGCGAACCCGCGCCACCAGCACGAGTGGCGGTGCTTCCGCGACGCGCCGCCGCCGCGCAGCTGGCAGCTGGTCGCCGGCGTGATCGACACGACGACGAACTACGTCGAGCATCCGGCGTTGATCGCCGAGCGCCTCGAGCGGCTCGCGCACGTGATCGGCGATCCGCAACGCGTCGTCGCCGGCACCGACTGCGGCTTCGACACCGCGGCCGGCCTCGGCGCGGTGGCCGACGACGTCGTCTGGGCGAAGCTGCGCGCCCTCCGGGCCGGCGCCGACCTGGCCGCGCGCCGGCTCTTCTGATCCGTGGCGCGCGGCTCGAATCCGGCCGACCGCATCGTGCGCACGCGCCTCCGCGAGACGCTGCACTTCCCGGATCTCACCGAGCGGCTGACGCTGCGCCTGTCCGCGGTGCCGCGCTACACCGCGCGCTCGCACTTCGCGCCCTGGCACCGGATCCTCGGCGCCCCCGACTTCGCGGGCATGACCGGGGTGTTCACGCCGCTCACCTACGTCGAGATCGCCGTCGACGACGTGCCGTGCGATCTCGGCGGCAGGCTGGCGGTGCGCGGCGAGAGCGGGCTGGCGCGCGTCCTCGGCGCGGACGGCGCGGTGCGCCATCTCGTGCGCGACGGCCTGCACGCGCTGCACCGCGCCGACGGCACCCGCGTCGCCCGGGGACGCTACGTGAACACCTTCACGCGCTATGATCCCGATCCGGCCCGCCGCCGCGTGGCGACGCTCCCCGCGTCGCTCGGCCTCGGGCCGAGCCCGTCGCGGACGACGACGGCACCGACGCTCGGCGATCTGCTCGTCGAGGCGCGTCCGCCCGACGCGCGCGACGCGGAGCCGCAGGTTTGGCACCTCGGCCAGACGGACGCCAACCGGCACGTGAACGGCGTCGCCTACCTGCGGGTGCTGGAGGCGTTCGCGGCCGCCGTCCTGTTCGCCCGCGGCGACGACCTGCGCCGCCGATGGGCCGCGTCGGCCCGCATCGTCTACCGCAAGCCGTGCTTTCGCGGCGAGGCCTACCGGCGCGTCGCCTGGGTCCGCCCGGGCGAGCCGTGCGTCGTGGCGGCGGCGATCGTGAAGGAGGACGACGGTCCCGCCGCGCGTCCCGCCGTCGTGGTCGAGCTCACGATGCCGACCCACGACGCGGCGGCAGACTGACTGACGGGCGGGCGGCGATCGCCGTCCGCCCGCCGCCGCCTACTGGCAGGCGAGCGTGATGTGCTTGTCGGTGCGGGTCTCGTCCGTGCAGAAGCACCCGAGCACCGTCGAGTCGCGGCCGAACTGGCCCTTCGCGAACGGCGCCCGGATCTGCGCCTGCGCGACGGCGCCCTGCGAGACGCGGATCTTCTTACCCGCGATGTTGACGAGGATCGGCGGCTGGCCGATCGGCGCCATCAGCTTCGAGCCGGAGCCGATCGCGACGCTCTTCTCGACGCCGATGGTCACCGGGCCTTCGGTGAGGATCGCGGCGCCGCGGCCGGTCTTGATGTCGCAGAAGGTGAAGTCGCCCGGTGCGAGCCGCAGCGTGGCGCCGTTCATCACCCGCAGGTGGCCGTACACGCCGGGCGTGAGCGGGCTCTGGACGACGCCCGTCTTCACCACCACGGTCTCGTGCCCGCAGTCGATCGGGGGAATCTGGCAGTAGGGCTGCACGATCGGGAGCGTCGGCACGCTCGTGCCGTTGCGGAGCGTGGCCGTACGAACGACCTTCACCTTGTTTGCGGAGATGTGATCGACCGAGGACCCGTCGCTCACGGCGACGAGGTCGGCGACGATCTTCGTGCCGTCGGCCATGTACACGGACTTGCCGATCTGGATCTGGCCGTCCGGCGCGTTGGCGCCGATGCTCGCACGCAGGTCGCCGTCGTTGTTGAAGCGGCCGCGCCGGTTCACCATGAACGGCACGCCGTCGCAGCCGCAGGAGGCCGGGTCCAGGATCGTCGTGGTCGAGGTGGTGGTGCTGGTGCTCGTGGTCGTGGTCGACGTCGTCGTGGTCGGCAGCGTGGTGGTGCTGGTGGTGGTCGTCGTCGGATTGGTCGTCGTGGTGGTCGAGGTGGTGGTGCTCGTCGTCGTGGTGGTCGAGGTGGTGGTCGTCGTCGTGGTCGGCGGCGGCTTGCAGCCCTGCACGAGGAAGTTGACGTTGTCCTTGTGGTCGGTCGACGAGCTGCCGGTGATGATCTGGACGATGTGCTGGCCGCTTGCCGGATCCACCACCGTCCAGCCGCCGGGGAGGCCGATCAGCTGCACCCGGTAGCGGTCGTTTCGCGCCGGCAGGCCGATCTCGTAGTAGCCGCTGGCGTTCGTGTTGTTGGACCAGGTCGAGCCGGGCGAAGCGTCGAGCGACGTGGCCCGCGCCGTGATGCCCGACAGGAGGGTGTCCCCGGTGCCGATGACGCCGTTGTAGTCGTCATCGCAGTACACCTTGCCGCTGATGTGGTGCGCCAGCGCCGGAGCGGCGGCGACGAGCGAGGCGAGGAGGATCGAGCCGAAGACGACGTGACGCATATGCATGGAGGAGACCTTGGGAAAGTACTCTTGCGGGGGGTGTGGTGAAAATGTTGGGAAATTCAATAAGTTGCGATCGTCGCGAGACTGTGGCGAAGGTGTGTGGACTCGGTCGATCGTGTGCCGCGCGCGGCCGGGACGGATCGTCCTGGCTGCACGACGTCCATCCGAACGTCGCGCGGCGTAAGATCATGTCCGACGGTACCGCGTCAAGAATAAGGAAGGGGTACACGAAGAGATTAATCTACGGGTAGCGCTTGCGCTCTTGGCACTGGGTTTGGCCCGCCGCGCGCAATGCGCCGTGAATGGGCCGATGTAGTGCTGCGTTCGGCGAGCATGCGTCATGCAGCGCTTCTGAGGCACGTGCGGCCTCGGCCCCGGCCGGGGTGCCCCGCTCCGATCGCCATGGTATGCGCGGCGGATGTCCGAGTTCGGCATCGACGTGGATACCTCCGACGGCGTCGGCACGGTGACGCTGCGCAACCCCGCGCGCCGCAACGCCGTCCGTTTCGAGATGTGGGAGGCGCTGCCGCCGGCGATGGCGCGCCTCGCGGCGGACCGGTCCGTGCGGGTGGTGGTCCTCCGCGGCCACGGGACCGAGGCGTTCGCCTCGGGCGCCGACATCTCGGAGTTCGCGACCCGGCGGGCCGATCCCACGTCCGCGGCGGCGTACGAGGCGGTCACGGCGCGCGCGTTCGAGGCCATGCTCGGGCTGCCGCAGCCGCTGCTGGCGTCGATCCACGGGGTCTGCGTCGGCGGCGGGCTCGCAATCGCAGCGTGCGCGGATCTGCGGCTGGCCGCTGCCGACGCGCGCCTGGCCCTGCCGGCGGCGCGGCTGGGGCTCGGGTACCACCAGAGCGGGGTCGAGCGGCTCGTGCAGCTCGTGGGACCATCGGGGGCGGCGGAGCTGTTCTTCACCGCACGCACCTTCGACGCGGCGGGCGCGCTCGCCCTCGGGCTCCTCAGCCGGGTGGTGCCGAAGGCAGAGCTCGATGCGGAGACGGCCCGCACCGCGGGCATGATCGCCGGGAACGCGCCGCTCACGCTGCGGGCCGCGAAGCGGGCCATCAGCGAGAGCCTGCGTCCGGCCGGGACGCGGGATACGGCGGCCGTGCAGCGGCTGATCGCGGACTGCTTCGCGAGCGCGGACTACGCCGAAGGCGTGCGCGCGTTCCTCGAGAAGCGGCCCCCGCACTTCCGTGGCGAGTGAGCCGGCGGCGGCGTCACATGTAGCCGCCGCCGTTCGGGCTTAGCACCTGCCCGGTGACGAACCCGGCGTCGGGCGAGACCAGCCAGGCGACCGCCGCGGCGACGTCGTCGGCGGTGCCGAGGCGGCCGACCGGCATGTTGCGCACCGACTGCTCGAGCACCGCGTCGGGGATGCCCGACCCGCGCAGCATCGGCGTGTCGATCGGGCCCGGGGCCACGGCGTTGGCGGTGATCCCGCGCGGCCCGACCTCCTGCGCCAGCGCCTTCGTGAATCCGATGATGCCGGCCTTCGCCGCGGCATAGTGGCAGAGCTGGGGACCGCCGCGCACGCCGGCGACCGAGGAGAGGTTGACGATGCGGCCGTAGCCCGCGGCCAGCATGTCGGGCAGCACGGCGCGGGCACAGAGATAGGTGCCGCGCAGGTGCACGCCGATCATGCGGTCCCACGTGGCCTCGTCGAGGTCGACGAGCGGCGCGAAGCCGGCGATGCCGGCGCTGTTCACGAGCACGAGGAGCGGACCGTGCGCCGCGCGGGCGGCGGCGACGGCCGCGGCCACCGCCGTGCCGTCGGCGACGTCTGCGGTCGTGGACGCGGCGCGGCCGCCGGCGGCCGTGATCGCCTCGGCGGTGGCGGTCGCCGAGGCGGCGTCGCGATCGACGACGCTCACCGCGGCGCCGAGCGCGGCGAGGCGGAGCGCGACGGCCCGGCCGATGCCGGACCCGCCACCGGTCACGAGGGCATGTCGTTCGGCGAGGACCATGCGGCGGTTGTATCGCGGCCCGTTCGGGACCGCACGAGCGGCGGCGGCGGCCGATCGGCCGGCGAAGCTTGACGACCCTCGGGCCCGGGGAGCAAGCCATAAAGGATGCGTCGCGTGCTCGTGGGGAGCCTCGTCGTCCTCGTCCTGCTCGGCGGGGCCGCCTGGTACTGGCAGAGCGAGCTGATCGGCTTCGGCGCCCGCTGGTACCTGACGCGGATGGCGTCGAGCGAGGGCGACGCCGGCGGCCTCGAGAAGCGTCGCCGGGTGGTCGCGCAGATGAACCGGATGCTGCTCATGGGCCCGGCGCCCGACGCGATCGTGCCCGAGCTCTTCGACGTGGTGACGGCGCTCTCGTCGCGTGCCGCCACCGGCGCGATGTCGCTGAACTGGTCGGCGTACGTCTACACGACCTACCAGCAGGACATGCTGCGCGATCGCCCCGACGGCGCGCCGCGCCGCACCCCGGAGCAGGTCGAGGCCGAGGTGCAGCGCCTGGTCGCGTTCTACGCCATCCAGAAGCGACCCGAGACGCAGGGCATTCGCGTCGGCGACCTCCTCGGCACCGGCGACGACAGCATCAGCCTCGAGGAAATCGAGGAGGCCGACCGCACGGGCAAGGCGATCGACCTGCGTCAACGCGGGGCGAACTGAGCGCGCCCGGCGGCTGCGGGCGCGTCCACGGTGGGCGCGCGGCTTCCCGCCTGCGCGGTCGTGCGCTACACGGACGGCATGGCGACGAGCGCGGTGCGCGCGGGCTCGCTCCTGCGGCGGGTGTTCGCCCCGCTGCGGGTGCCGGTCGCGTTCCGCCTCTGGGACGGATCGACCGTCACCGCCGGAGCCGCGGGCGTGCCCGCATTCACCGTCGTGCTGCCGCGCCGGCGCGTGCTGCGGCGGCTCCTGCTGCGTCCCACGCCGCTCGCCTTCGGGACGGCGTGGATCGACGGCGGGCTCGACCTCGAGGGCGACCTGTTCGCGGCCATGACCGCCGGACAGGACCTCGAGGGGCTGCGGCCGTCGCTCGTGCTGCGCGCGGCGGCATTGCTCGAGGCGGTGCGGCCGTGACCGCCGACGTGCTCGTCGTCGGCGGCGGGCCCGCGGGCAGCACCGTCGCGCGCAAGCTGGCAGAGGGCGGGCGGCGCGTCCGCCTGCTCGATGCGGCACGCTTCCCGCGCGTGAAGCTCTGCGCCGGTTGGGTGACGCCGGCGGCGCTGGACGACGCCGAGGTCGATCCGCAACGCTATCCGCACACGATCCAGCCCTTCGACGCCGTGACCGTCGACGTCGACGATCGCACGCACGAGACGCGCTGGGCGCGGGCAGCGAGCTACGGCATCGTGCGCGCGGAGTTCGACGCCCATCTCCTCGCCCGCGCGCGCGCGGCGGGGGTCGACGTCCGCGAGGGCCAGCGGGTTCGCCATGTGGCATCCGTGCCCGGCGGCCTCGCGCTCGAGACCGACGGCGAGCGCCTCACCGCGCCGCTCGTCGTCGGCGCCGGCGGCTACCAGTGTCCCGTCGGGCGCGCGCTCGGGGCGCCCGATCCGGACGAGGCGGTCGTCGTCACGCAGGAGAGCGAGACGCGCATCGGGGCCGACCGCCTGCGCCCCCTGACGCCGTGCTTCGGCACGCCGGAGCTCTTCGCCGAGCCCGACTTCCACGGCTACGGCTGGTACTTCACCAAGGGCGACTTCCTGAACGTGGGGGTCGGCGCCGTGGGCGGGCTGCCGATCGCGAAGCGCCTCGCGCGCTTCCTCGAGCGCCTGCGCGCGCTCGGCCGCCTGCCGGGCGGCGTCGCGCTGACGCCGTTCCGCGGCCACGCCTACACGGTGCGTCGCGATCGGCCGCGGCGCATCGGCGGGTCGTGCTTCGTGCTGATCGGGGACAGCGCCGGACTGGCGCACGACTGGTCGGGCGAAGGGATCGGTCCGGCCCTGCGCAGCGCGCGCATCGCCGCCAGCCTGATCCACGACGACCGTGCCGACGCGTATCCCGAGCACGTCGCCGACGCCTTCGGTGTACCGTCGCGTCTCGCGCGGGCGGTCGCGCGGCACGTGCCGATGCGGCTCGTCACCGCCGCGGCGCGTCTCGCCTGCACGCTGCCGTGGACCCGCCGCCGTCTCGTGCTCGAGGGCGCGTTCGGGATGGGCTGAGGCGGATGACCTGGTTCGCTCGGGGCGCGGATCGGCGGGCGATCGCGCACCACTACGATCTCTCGAACGACTTCTACGCGCTCTTCCTCGACCGGCGCATGGTCTACACGTGCGCCTGGTACCGCGCACCCGACGTCGACCTCGACACCGCGCAGGAGGACAAGCTCGAGCTCGTCTGTCGCAAGCTCGACCTGCGGCCGGGGGCGCGCCTGCTCGACGTCGGCTGCGGATGGGGCGGGCTGCTCCTGTGGGCCGCCCGGCACCACGGCGTCGAGGGCGTCGGGGTCACCCTCTCGGTGGCGCAGGCGGCCTTCGCGGAGGAGGCGATCCGTCGCGAGGGGCTCGAGCGGCGGCTCCGCGTCGTGCTCGCCGACTGGCGATCCCTCCCGCCCGCGGCGGCCGACTTCGACGCCGTCGCCGCGGTGGGCCTCCTCGAGCACGTCGGCATCGCGGCGACCCCGCTGCTGCTGGCGACCACGTGGCGGTGTCTCCGGCCCGGCGGGCGCCTGCTCGTCCAGGCCATCAGCCGCGACGTGCGCTGGCGGCCCACGAGCCTCCAGCGCTTCCTCGACCGCCACGTGTTCCCGCGCGGCGAGCTCCAGGCGATCAGCACGCTCGCCGGCGAGGTGGAGCGTGCCCGCTTCGCGCTGCTCGACGTCGAAGGGCTGGGCGAGCACTACGCGCGGACCACGCGCCAGTGGGCCGAGCGGCTCCGGGCGCGTGCCGACGAGGCGCGCGCGCTGGTCGGCGAGCGGACGTATCGGGTGTGGCTGGCCTACCTCGTCTCGGCCTCGGTGGCGTTCGCGCAGGGCTCGATCGGGCTCTACCAGACGCTGGCCACGAAGCCCGCCGGTGCGGACGCGGCGCGGTCCCCGCGCACGCGCGCGGCCTGGTACGCCCCGACGCCGTTGCCGCCGCTCGAGCGTGCCGGCTGAGCCGGCGCGTCAGCCGGCGGGGACGAGCGCGATCGGCGGGGCTGCCGGCGAGACGTGCGCGCGATCGAGCCAGCGCTCGACGACGCGGGCATCGTCGAAGCCGGGGAGCCGTCCGAGCGCCGCATCGATGCGGCGTGCGGCGGCATGACCCTCCGGGCCGCCGAAGAGGAAGTCCGCCAGCGCCCGCACCTCGGCGTCGGCCTGGACCCCGGAGCCGACCGGGGCCCAGAAGCGATCGACGAGGACGCGGGTGATCCGTCGCGCCGCGGGCGCAGCGAGGCGGCGGGACGCCTGCCGGGCGTAGAAGGCGTAGTGCCGGGCCTCGTCGCGGACCAGGCGCGCGAGCAGCGCCGTGAGGACGGGATGGTCCGCCAGCGCGGCGAGACGCTGATAGGCGGCGAGCGCGGTGAGCTCGTTGATCGCGCCCCACGTCATGTGCACGGCGACGAAATCGGGCCAGGTGCGGCTGAGCGCCGCCATGGCGCGTTCCTGGAGGCGGTGGATCGGCGGGGCGTGCGAGCGCACGCGCGCCGCCGGCGCATACCCTGCCGCGCGCAGGAAGCGGTCGAGCGCCCGGCCGTGCGCGGTCTCCTCGTAGAACCAGGTGGCGAGGAAGGTCGCGACGGCCGGCTCGTCGATCGCGCGCGTCGCGAGGAGCTGGCGGAGATAGACGATCGTGTGCGCTTCGACGTCCTGCATGTAGCGCAGCGCGCGCACCGTCGCGGGCCGCAGCGGCGTGCGCGGGACGTCGTCCCAGCGGATGTCGTCCACGTCCACGGCCCGCGAGCGGCTCCACCAGGCGTCGTTCGTCATCGCGCGCCGCCGACGAGATCCCAGATCACCGCCGGACTCCAGACCGGTTGACAGCCGTCGTACGGCCCGCCCATCTTCGTCGCATGACGAGGCGCGACGTCGGCGTGGCGGAGGCCCACGCCGTGCTGACGAACGATCCGGCAGCCGTCTACCTCGACGTGCGGACGGCGGGCGAGTTCGAAGCCGGGCATCCGGTCGGTGCCCGCAACGTGTCGGTGCTCGTGCGCGATCCGGCGAGCGGGCGTCCCATGCTGAACCCCGACTTCGCGGCGATCGTCGGCCGGCACTTCGCGAAGGCCACGACGCTCGTGGTCGCCTGCCAGAGCGGGGTGCGCTCGCTGCACGCGTACGAGCTCCTCGCGGCGGCGGGCTTCACGCGCCTCGTGCACCTGCGCCCCGGCTTCGGCGGCGCGCAGGGGCCGGACGGCCGGCTCGAGCCCGGCTGGGGCGACAGCGGTCTGCCGATCGAGACGGGATCCGGCGGCCGGCTCGACTGAGGCGTGCGCTCAGCGCGTCGCCGGCCGGGGCGGCAGGGCCTCGCGGATCGCGTCGGCCAGGCGCTGGCCGTCGTCGGCGGCGACGTCGGGGAAGTGCTCGAACAGCTCACGCTCCTCGCGGCGCACGTGTCGCTCGAGCTCCTCGCCGAAGGCGAGCAGGGCGGCGTCGAGCGCCGGGCCGCCGGCGTCGGCCGCGGTGGCGACGGCGTCGCGTCGCGCCGCCAGCGTCCGGTGCTCGGCGACGAGCGCATCGAGCAGCGGCGCCGCGTCGGCGAGGTGGGTGCGGAGGAACGGGAAGAGCAGCGTCTCCTCGGCGGCGAAGTGGCCGACGAGGTGGCGGTCCCAGAACGCGAGCGTCTCGGCGGCGCGCGACGCCGGCGTGCTCGCGGGGGTCATGGCCGTCACCGGACCCGGCGGAGCGGGATGGCGCAGTCGGAAGGCGAGCCCGAGGGCGTCGCGGTGGTCGTGGGAGAGCGGAACGAGGCTCGGATGTCGCCGTCGCCGGGCCATGCCACGCCCTGTAGCGGCTCGCCGTCGATCGGGCCAGGGCAGCGGGTATGGTGGGCGAGGACCGCCAGCAGCTCGTCGGGATCGACCGACTTGCGCAGGACGGCGGCGACCCCGAGGACGACCGCCTGCGCGGCCAGCTCGGCGTCGGCGGACCAGAGCACGACCGGCAGCGCGGCGAGCCGCGGGTCGGCGTGGAGGGCGCGGCGCAGCTCGGTACCGTCCATCCGCGGCATGTGCAGGTCGAGCAGCACGACACAGGGAAGGGGGGCGCCGGCGAGACGGCGGAGGGCCTCGACGCCGTCGCGCGCCACGACGACGTCGAAGCCGCCGTACTCGAGCACCGCGACGCCGGCGCGGCGGGTCGCCGGATGATCTTCGACCAGGAGAACGCGATGCCGATGGTTCTGCTGCACCCGCCGACGGTAGCGACGGCGCCGCGCCGAGGCGATCGGATTACCCGTTGCTCCGCCTCCCGGCGGAGCGGTAGGCGCGCGCCGACGATGCGGGAGGCGGCAGCTTGACGCTCCGGCACCCCGGTGCCAGCGTCGGCCCGGATGCGATTCGGGCTCTTCGGCGTCAACTTCGGCGCCTGCGCCGATCCGGCGACGCAGACACGCGTCGTGCGTGCGGCCGAGGAGAGCGGATTCGACTCCGTGTGGACGGGCGAGCACGTCGTCCTGCCGGTTCGCGACAACCCCGTGCCGACGCCGCCCGAGACGCCGATGCTCGACTCGCTGGTCGCGCTCACGCGGGCCGCGGCGCTGACCTCGCGGATGAAGCTCGGTACCGGCATCCTGGTGTTGCCGCATCACAACCCGGTGGTGCTCGCGAAGGCGCTGGCGTCCCTCGACGTCGTTTCCGAGGGCCGGCTCATCGCCGGCTTCGCCGGCGGCTACGTCGCGGCCGAGTTCCGCGCGCTGGGCGTCGACTTCACGAAGCGCGGCGCCATCACCGACGATGCGCTCGCCGCCATCCGCGCGCTGTGGACGGAGGAGGTTCCGGTGCATCGGGGCCGCTTCACGTCGTTCGCCGACGTCCGCTTCGAGCCGAAGCCGCGCCAGCGGCCGCATCCGCCCATCGTCATCGGCGGCGGCGGTGCGTCGGCGCTCGCGCGCGCGGCCCGCCACGACGGCTGGTACGGCTTCGCACGCACGGTCGACGACACCGCCGGCATCGTGCGCGAGCTCGCACGGCTGCGCCGCGAGCTCGGCCGGGACGGGGCGCCGTTCGAGATCTCGCTCACGACCTTCGAGCGGCTCGACGAGGCGCTGCTCGAGCGCGCCGAGGCCGCCGGCATCCATCGCCTCATCGTCCAGCCCCGGGTGCGGCCCGAGGGCCTCGAGGATCGCGTCCGCGAGATCGGCGCGCGCTTCTGCCGGGCGTGACCGCCGACGCGACCCTCGTCTCCTGGCTGCATCCGCTGGTCGGGCTGGTGACGGTGCTGCTCGCGCTGCGGCTGGCGAGCCTCGGGCTGGCGATGCAGCGCGGCGGGCGGCGCGCCGGCGCCGCCCGCCGCGCACATGCGCGTTTCGGTCCCTGGCTCGTCGCGCTGGTCGTGCTCAGCTGGCTCGGCGGCTGGCTCACGGTGTGGCTCGTGCGCGACGACCTCCACCCGGCGGCGAGCATGCACTTCCGTCTCGGCACGCTGATGCTCGCCGCGGTGGTCGCGGCGGCGGTGGTCTCGCGGTCGATGGCGACCGCGGATTGGGCCCGCCGCGTCCACCCGTGGCTCGGCGCCGTCGTCGTGCTGCTCGCCGGCCTGCAGGTGTTCATCGGCTGGCAGCTCATGCGCTGGTGAGCGTCGGAGTGGACAGCGCGACGCCGTTGCGGCCGCCGCGTTTCACCGCGTACATCGCGCCGTCGGCGGCACGGAACAGGCCGTCGGCGTCGGCGGCGTGCAGTGGATAGGTCGCGACGCCGATGCTCGCCGTGACCCCGCTCACGTCGACGTCGAGATCGCCCGGCCGGCGGCAGCTCTCGATCGTCGCGCGCACGGCCTCGCCGATGCGCAGCGCGTCCGCGGTCGGCGTCTCGGGCAGCACGACGACGAACTCGTCGCCGCCGAAGCGGGCGGCGACGTCGCCCGGCCGCAGCAGCCGGCCGATGAGCCCGCCCAGGTGCGCGATGGTGGCGCTGCCGACGAGATGGCCGTAGCGGTCGACCACCTCCTTGAAGTGATCGAGATCGGCGACGAGCAGCGATACGGGCCTGACGCGCGCCACCAGCGCCGGCAGGACCTCGTTGAAGTAGCGCGTGTTGCCGAGGCCGGTGAGGTCGTCGGTGCGGGCGGCGAGATGGGCGCGGCGGTAGAGGGCGGCGTTGTCGAGCGCCAGGGCGGCGTGCTCGGCGAGCAGCTCGACGAGGTGCAGCTCCTCCTCGGTGAACGGGCGCCCGTCGAAGCGGTTGATGACCTGGACGACGCCGAGGAGCGTGCCCTGTTTCACGAGCGGGACGCAGAGCATGCTGCGCGGGCGCAGGCCGGTGAGGCCCGCCACGGTCGGGTCGTGGCGCGGATCGGCCGACGCGTCGTCGAGCCGCAGCGGGGTGCGGTGCGCCGCCACCCAGCCGGCGATGCCCTGGCCGATCGGCAGTCGCAGGCCGTCGATCACGCCGGGCTCGAGCGCGCGCGTGGCACGCAGCGCGAGCTGGTTGCCCTCCGGATCGCGCAGCCGCAGCTCGGTGGTGCCGCACGGGACCGCGGCCGCGAGCCGCGCGAACACGCCGGCCATGGCCGCGCGATCCCGTGTGAGGCGCTCCGGATCGAGCGTCGCGGCGATCTCGCCGGCCGCCGTCGCCGCGCGGGCGCGGGCCGCGTCGTCGAACGGCTGGCCGTCGAACGGCGCGCGCAGAACGACGGCACCGAGCGGGAGCCCGTCGCGCTCGAGGGGGACGGTACACACGCAGCCCGCGGGCTCGGTCGCGGCCGGTGACGGCTCGGGGACGCCGACGAGCGTGTTCTCGCGCAGCGTCTCGGTCGCGGCGAAGACCAGCTCCCCGCGCGTGGGGTCGTGCAGCAGGAGCGACAGCGCCTCGGCCTGGGTGAGCGCCTTGATGCGCCCCAGGATCGCGCGCAGGACGGCCGGTAGGTCGAGGCTCGACGTGATCGCGCGGACGGCGTCGACGACCGTCTCGAGCTCGTGGACGCGCCGGGCGAGGGCGTCGCGCGTGGGCACGCCCGCGGCGGTAGCACGCGGAAAAGGAGCCCGCCACCGCGCAGGCGCGCGCCGCGCCGAGTCGTTGCACCGGGGATGCCACGACGCTAGCGTCCGCCGATGGCCGATCTCGAGACGTTCCGGGAAGAGACGCGCCGCTGGCTCGAGGCGAACGCGCCGGCCGCGATGCGCACGCCGCCGACGTCGGCGGACGAGGTCTGTTGGGGCGGGCAGAAGGGCACCTATCCGCCCGACACGCGGCGCTGGCTCGCGGTGATGGCGGAGCGCGGCTTCACGGCGCCGACCTGGCCGCGCGAGTACGGCGGCGGCGGGCTGTCGAAAGACGAGGCGAAGGTCCTCGGGCAGGAGATGGCGGCGCTGCGTCTGCGGCCGGCGCTCATCGGCTTCGGCCTCGAGATGATCGGGCCGCTCCTCCTCCAGGCCGGCACCGAGGAGCAGAAGGTGCTGCACCTGCCGCGCATCACCCGCGGCGAGGTGCGCTGGTGCCAAGGCTACTCCGAGCCGGGCGCCGGCTCCGACCTGGCCGGGCTCCAGACGCGGGCCGTGCGCGACG
Source organism: bacterium (assembly GCA_026129405.1). NCBI lineage: Bacteria > bacterium. The sequence goes on along the minus strand of JAHCID010000011.1, from coordinate 24,422 downwards.
GCGACCACTACGTCCTGAACGGCCAGAAGGTATGGACGTCGTACGGCGACAAATCGGACTGGATGTTCATCCTCGTCCGCACCGATACGACGGTGAAGCACGGCGGCATCACGTTCCTGCTCATGGACATGGCGTCGCCCGGCGTGCAGGTGCGGCCCATTCGGCTGATCAGCGGCGCGTCGCCGTTCTGCGAGACGTTCTGCACCGACGTCCGCGTGCCGGTCGCGAACGTCGTCGGCCAGGAGAACGCCGGCTGGAACATCGCGAAGATGCTGCTGCGCTTCGAGCGCAATATGATCGCCGACGTCTTCAAGGAGCGCGACGACCGCTCGCGCCTCCTCAAGATGGCGCGCCGCTACCTGCCCGCGAGCGAGGGCGGTCGCGTCGCCGACCCGGTCCTGCGCGACCGCATCACCCAGGTCGAGCTCGACCAGCTCTGCTTCGATCTCACCCTCGCGCGCTCGCGCGACCGGCTGAAGGTCGGCCAGGCGCCCGGCGCCGAGACCTCCTTCTTCAAGCTGTACGGCACCGAGCTGAACCAGCGCCGGCGCGAGCTGATGATGACGCTCGCCGGCCCGCAGGCGCTCGGCTGGGAAGGCCCCGGCTTCGCCGACGACGAGCTCGCGCTCACCCGCGACTGGCTCCGCTCCCGCGGCAACACGATCGAGGGCGGCACCTCCGAGATCCAGCTCAACATCATCGCCAAGCACGTGCTCGGCCTTCCGGACTGAACCCATGGCACTCGTCCTCACCGAAGAGCAGCAGCTCCTGCAGCACACCGCCCGCGAGCTGGTCGCGGGCCGCTCGTCGTGGAAGCGCCTGCGTGCGCTGCGCGACGATCCCGAGTCCGACGGTTTCTCGCGCGACCTCTGGGCCGAGATGGCGCGGCTCGGCTGGGTCGGCATCCCGATCGCCGAGACCCACGGCGGCGCCGGCCTCGGCTGGACCGAGCTGGGCGTGGTCATGGAGGAGCTCGGGCGCGGCCTCCTGCCGGAGCCGATCGTCGGCACCGTGCTCCTCGGCGCGACGGCGCTCCAGCTCGCCGGCTCCGATGCCCAGCAGCAGGCGCATCTGCCCGCGGTGGCGGCCGGCGAGCGCTTCCTCGCGCTCGCCTATCAGGAGGGGCAGAGCCGCTGGAACGTCCACCACGTCGAGACCCGCGCCGAGCGCGCGGGGAGCGGCTGGAAGCTGAGCGGCGAGAAGCTCCACGTGCTCGACGGCCAGATCGCCGACTGGTTCGTGGTCTCGGCCCGCACGGCGGGCGAGGTCGCCGACGCCGGCGGCGTGACGCTCTTCCTCGTGAAGCGCGACGCCCCGGGTGTCACCGTCACCACGCAGCGTCGGGTCGACGCCCGCGGCGCGGCGATCGTACGCCTCGACAGCGTGACCGTGTCGGCCGACGCCGTGCTGGGTCCGGAGGGGCAGGGCGCGGCGCTGCTCGAGCGGGTCCTCGACCGCGCGATCATCGGCCTCTGCGCCGAGATGCTGGGCGGCATGGTCGCCTGCTTCGAGATGACGCTCGCCTATCTGAAGACGCGACGGCAGTTCGGGATGCCGATCGGCTCGTTCCAGGCGCTCAAGCACCGGGCGGCGCGGCTCTTCGTCGAGACCGAGCTGGTCCGCTCGATCGTCCTGGCGGCGATGCGTGCGCTCGACGACGGCGCCGACGACGGCCAGGTGGCCCGCCTCGCCTCGGCCGCGAAGGTCCGCTGCTCCGAGGCCTACGTCCTCATCGCCAACGAGGGCGTGCAGATGCACGGGGGCATCGGCATGACCGACGAGCACGACGTGGGGTTCTTCCTGAAGCGCGCCCGCGCGGCCGAGCTGACCTTCGGCGACGCGGCATTCCATCGTGATCGGGTGGCTCGTCTCGATGGCTACTGACGCGCAAGTCGGATTTGATTTGCACTAGGGAGGCATCTAGGGCTATGCGAAAACGTCTGGTCGTCGCTGGACGATCGGCCGTACATGACGAGTCATACTCGAGTGGTGATCCAGAACCCCTACGCGCTCGAGCGCGAAGGGATGGCAGCGCTCCTGCGCAGCGCCGATGGCGTGGAGGTGGTCGGCACCAGCGCGGACTGCGACGGAACGGCGGCTCTGGTCGGGGAGGGCGCTGTTCCGGCGGTCGTCCTGGTCGACCTCCAGTCGGATGGGGATGGCGACGGGCTCGGTGACGTACGCCGGCTGCACGGCCTGGGGACGCCGCCGCGGGTCGTGGTCCTGCGCCGCGACTACGTCCGCGAGCAGGTGCTCGCCGCGTTCGAGGCCGGAGCCAGCGCCTGCGTGTCGACGTCGGCCGATCTCGCCGATCTGCTGACCGCCGTGCAAGCCGCCGAGACCGGCCGCACGTACTGCTGTCCGATCGTCGCCCGGTCCTTGATCGAGGCGCAGAAGCCCCCGTCCGACGTCCCGACGCCGGGGCTGCGGCCCCTGACGCCGCGCGAGCTCGAGGTGCTCGAGCGGATCGCGCGCGGGCAGACCGATCGGCAGATCGCGACGACGCTCGGGCTGGCGGTGGGCACCGTCCACACCCATCGCAAGCACATCATGGCGAAGCTCGGCGTCCACAACGTCGCCGGCCTGCTGCGCCGCGCCCGTGCGCTCGGCCTGCTGCGCGGCTGACGCGCGTCAGCCGCGCGGACGCGTCTGGTCGAGCGCGGCCATCACGGTGGCCACCATCCCGCCGACGTCGGCGAGATTGGCGGGGAGGATCATCGTGTTGTTCTCGCGCGCCAGCAGACCGAACTGCGTCAGGTACTGCTCGGCGACACGCAGGCGCACCGCCTCGGCGCCGCCCGGCACCTGCGTCGCCTCGGCGACCCGCCGGATGCCTTCGGCGGTCGCGGCGGCGATGGCCTCGATCGCCTGCGCAGCGCCCTCGGCCTCGTTCACCTGCTGCTGACGCTTCGCCTCCGACGCTTTGATGACCTGCTGCTTCTCGCCCTCGGCGTTGTTGATGGCGGCATCGCGCGTGCCCTCCGACGTGAGGATGACGGCGCGCTTCTCGCGCTCGGCGCGCATCTGCTTCTCCATCGCGGCGAGCACGTCGTTCGGCGGCGTGATGTTCTTGATCTCGTAGCGCAGCACCTTGACGCCCCACGGCTCCGACGCCTTGTCGAGCTCGCTCACGATCGCCGCGTTGATGTGGCCGCGCTCCTCGAACGTCCGGTCGAGATCGATCTTGCCCATCTCGCTGCGCAGCGTCGTCTGCGCCAGCTGGGAGATCGCGAAGCCGAAGTCTGCGACGCCGTAGGACGCGCGCTCGGGGGTCAGCACCTGAAGGTAGAGCACGCCGTCGACGTGCACCTGGACGTTGTCGCGTGTGATGCAGACCTGCTCCGGGATGTCGACCGCGGTCTCCTTCAGCGAGTGCCGGTAGCGGATGACGTCGAGGAACGGCCACAGGATGTGGAAGCCCGCCTGGAGCGTGCCGCGATACTTGCCGAGCCGTTCGACGACGTAGGCGTTCTGCTGCGGCACGACGACCGCGGTCTTCGCCACCACCCAGGCGACCAGCACCGCGAGAACCACCACCACCGTCAACGCGCCCGACATCCCGTCCTCACTTTCCGCGCGTCATTCCGCGCGCAGCCAGAGCGTCAGCCCCTCGATCCGCACGACGCGGCAGCGCTGGCCGCGTGCGAGCGCCGCCGGGCCGTCGTGCCGCGCCGACCAGACGGTCCCGCGCAGCTCCGCGCGTCCGACCTGGCCCGGCGCGAGGTCTTCCTGGAGCACGGCCACCTCGCCCACGACCGTGCCCGGCGCGTGGGCTCCGCCGCCGAACGAGCGGCGCAGCAGCTTCTGGCGGAAGAGCACGAGCGAGCCGACCGACCCGAGCGAGAAGAGCAGCCACTGCACCCAGTCCGGGCCGGCGAGACCGAAGAGGGCGAGACCGGCGACGACCAGCGCGGCCACGCCGAAGAACAGCGTGAAGAAGCTGCCGGGGGTCGCGACCTCGATGCCGAGCAGGAAGAGCCCGCCCAGTGCCCACATCCACCACGTCATCGCCGGCGCCGACCCTAGACGGCGCCCGCACGGGGTTCAACCCGCGGACCGGTGCGGCCGGCTCAGTGGAGCGTCGGCTCCTGGTCGGCGAGACGGGCGAGACGGCCCCGGACGTCGTCGGCGTCGTCGGCGTCGGGCGCGATCTCGAGGTAGCGGCGGAAGTCGTCGGCCGCCGCGGCGGGACACTCGAGCGCCTCGTAGAGCGTGCCGCGGGTGCGGATGTCGTCGGGCGAGCGCGGCGTGAGGACGAGGAGCAGATCGACCGCGTGCAGCGCAGCGAGATGCTCGTCGCGCTCCTGGTAGATGCGCAGCAGGTTGCGGAGCATCCGGGCGAGGATCGCGCGCAGGCTCGTCGGCTCGACGAACTCGCTCGGCACCTCGGCGAAGCGCGGTCCGCTGCGGCCGCTCGACTGCGCCAGCGAGTGCAGGCGCGCCAGCAGGTCGTCGTCGCGGAGTCGCGTGCCGCCGTGGAAGGGGTCGAGCAGGATGGGCTCGCCGGTGCTCGGCACGCGCACGAGGAAGTGGCCGGGGAAGCCGACGCCCTCGAGCGGCACGCCGACGCGGCGGCCGACCTCCATCATCACGACCGCGAGCGAGATGGGGATGCCGACGCGTCGGGTGAGGACGTCGTTGAGGAAGCTGTTGCGCGGGTCGTAGTAGTCGTCCTGGTTGCCGCGAAAGCCGCAGTCTTCGAAGAGGAAGCGCGCCAGCGCCGTCGCGCGTTGCTCGAGATTTCCCTCGGGCAGATGCCGGCGCGCCGCTGCGGCGAGATCGTCGAGGGACTGGAGCCACGCCTCGGGCTCCAGCTGGGGATACGCGATGCGCGCGATCTCGAGCGCCGCACGCGCGAGATCGACGGGGTGGTCGGGGCCGACGAGGGCAGCGAAGCGATCGCGGATGCCTGCCATCAGTGGAACCGCGACCGGGAAGACCTGAGGGATGGTGCCATCGCTGCGGGCGCGGAGCGTACCGGAGACGCGGTCACGCGAGCAAGACGCGGGCGGCCAGGCATCCGGCATGGCGCGTGAAACGACCGACGCGTCGGCGAGGTCGTCGCCGCGCGTCCGTCGTCCGTCTTGGCGGCTCGCACGTGCCCCTGCTACACGACCCGCGTGTCGCTCAAGGACAAGGCCGCGATCGTCGGCATCGGGCAGCTCCCCTTCTCGAAGAACATCGGCCGGCCCGAGGAGGTGACCGCGCTCGAGGCGGCGCGGCTGGCGCTCGACGACGCGGGCCTGCGGCCGCAGGACATCGACGGCACGAGCAAGTGGAGCATCCAGAACACCGCCGAGAACCTGATCGCGCGCAATCTCGGCGTCCCCAACCTGCGCTGGTTCGGCGAGGTCGGCTACGGCGGCGGCGGCGGGTGCGGCGTCGTCGCGCACGCGGCGGCGGCGATCGCGGCGGGGATGGCGCGCTGCGTCCTCGTCTACCGCTCGCGCAACCGCGGCTCCGGCGGCCGGCCGTGGGCCGGCACCTCGCGCGAGCGCGACCAGTCGCAGAGCGAGAGCAACGAGACCGCGATCTACGCGCCGTACGGCTTCGTGCGGCCGGTCGACCAGGTGGCGATGTTCACACGGCGCTTCCTCCACGAGCGCGGCTACTCGACGCGGCACCTCGGCTGGATCGCCGTCACCACGCGCAAGCACGCCATGCGCAACCCGATGGCGATGATGCGCGAGCCCATGACGCTCGAGAACCACGCCGCGTCGCGGGTGATCTCGGATCCGCTGCGGCTGTTCGACAACTGTCTCGAGACCGACGGCGCCGCCGCGGTGCTCGTCGCCGAGGCGTCGCTGGCGCGCGACTGCCGCCAGAAGCCGGCGTGGATCATGGCGGCGTCGCAGGGCATGGGGCCGCGCAACGTGACGATGAACAACTTCTTCAAGGACCCGATCCTCGAGTCGCCCGGCGCCCATGCCGCGCGCGATCTCTGGCGCATGGCGGGCGTGACGCCGCAGGACGTCGACGTGGCGCAGCTCTACGACGCCTTCACGCCGCTCGTGCTCGCGTCGCTCGAGGAGTACGGCTTCTGCAAGCCGGGCGAGGCGGGCGATTTCGTCGAGCACGACGGCCTCGGCGTCGGCGGCAACCTGCCGAACAACACCAGCGGCGGCAGCCTGTCGGAGGCCTACGTGCACGGCATCAACCTCATCATCGAGGCGGTGCGGCAGATCCGCGGCACGTCCTGCAACCAGGTGCCGGGCGCGCGGCTGTCCATGGCGACCAGCGGCAACATGGTGCCGACGGGTGCACTGCTCCTGCGGGGAGACTGAGATGAGCGAGCAGGCCGAGGCGTTCGTCCGCCGCACCGGCGGCGAGTGGTGGATGCCATACTGGGAGGCGGGGCGCCGGCGTGAGCTGCGCTTCCAGCGCTGCACCGACTGCGGCACGTGGCGCCATCCGCCCGGACCGATGTGTCCCTCGTGCCAGTCGTTCGGCGTCGAGTGGGCACGGGCGAGCGGCCGCGGCACGCTGCTCTCGTGGGTCGTCTGCCATCCGCCGCTGCTGGCGGTGTGGAAGGAGCGGGCGCCGTACGTGGTCGTGCTCGTGCAGTGCGAGGAGGGCGTGCGGACGATGGGCAACGTCCTCGACCTGGCCGCGGAGGACCTGCGCATGGACATGCCGCTGGTCGTCGACTTCGCGCCCTCGCCCGACGGCGACCTCGTGCCGCAGTGGCGGCGCGCCTGAGGCGCGTCGCGCATCCGCCTCGAGCCACGACGTCGACGCGAGCGGCGGCCCCGCTGGCCGCTCACCGGCGGGGATCAGGCGCTCGCGACGACGCCGGCCCCCGCGACGAAGCCGCTCGCCCACGCCCACTGGAAGTTGAAGCCGCCGATGCGGCCGTCGACGTCGCACACCTCGCCGCAGAGATGGAGCCCGGCGGCCACCCGCGAGGCCATCGTCTCGAGGCGCAGCTCGGCGAGCGGAACGCCGCCCGCGGTCGCTTCGGCGTGCGTGAAGCCGCGGTCGCCGGTGACGGGGAGCACGGTCGCCCCCACCGTGTCGGCCAGCGCTCGGCGGCCGGCGCGCGACAGCGTGCGACCCGCGGCGCTCGGCTCGACGCCCGCCGCGGCGCAGAGCGCGCGCGCGAGCCGCTCGGGCAGGTGGCGGGCGAGGAAGCGGCCGGGACTGGTGGCGCCGAGGTCGCGCAGCGCCGCGTCGATCGTCTCGGGACGCTCGCCCGGCAGCCAGGAGACGACGAGCCGCGCGTCGGGGACGTCGAGGTGCGCGTGCAGCCAGTGGCGGCTGACGTCGAGGACCGCCGGCCCCGAGACCCCGCGGTGCGTGCAAAGCGTCGACCCGGTGCACGCCGCGATGCGTTTTCCCGAAGGGTGCTCGACGGTGAGCGTCGCCGGTACGGTGACGCCGGCGAGCGCGGTGACGAAGTGCCCGGGCGCGATCACGAGCGGGACGAGGGCGGGCAGGACGCGCGGCGTGAGCCCGTGTCCGAGCCGCTGCGCCAGGACGTAGCCGTGTCCGTCCGATCCCGTGGTCGGGACGCTGCGCCCGCCGGATGCGAGCACGACGCGGCGGGCGCGGAAGCGGCCGGCGGGGCCGGCGAGGGCGAAGCCGTCGGGCGCCGGGTCGATCGTCTCGACGCGCCAGGGATGGCGCAGCTCGGCGCCGGCCGTGCGGGCCGCGCCGACGAGCGCGTCGAGCACCGTGCGGGCGCGGTCCGTCGTGGGGAAGAGCTTGCCCGTCTCCTCGCGCTTCAGCGTGACGCCCAGCTCGGCGAAGAACGCGACCGTCGTCGCCACGTCGAAGCGGCGCAGCACCTTGCGGATCGCGTTGGGCGAGCTGCCGGCGAAGTCGCGCTCGCCGACGACGTCGTGCGTGACGTTGCAGCGCCCGCCGCCGGCGATGAGGATCTTCGCGCCCAGCGTCCTGGCGCCGTCGAGCACCACGATGCGGCGGCCGGTGGTGCGGCGGCCGGCCGTGACCGCGGCCATGAGGCCGGCGGCGCCGCCGCCCACGACGGCGACGTCGACGAGGTCGCTCACGCGAGCGTGCCGGCGCCGGCCCGGAGCGGCCCGGCGTGCGGGTCCGGGCGTGGGCCGCTGGCGGGCGCGGCGGGACCGACGTGCATCCGGGCTCGATAGCGCGCGCGTCCGGCGGCGGCCAGCGCGCCGGTCGGCGCGCCGGTCTTGCCGCCGCCGGAGCGGGCGTGGGAGAGAGCGCGCATGAGGTTCGACCTCGTGATCCGCGGCGGCCGCGTCTACGACGGCACCGGCATGCCCGGCTGGGACGCCGACCTCGGCATCCGCGACGGCCGCATCGTCGCCATCGGCCGCGTCACGGGCACCGCCGGACGCACGCTCGACGCGCGCGGGCTCAGCGTCACGCCGGGCTTCATCGACGTGCACACGCACTACGACGTGCAGCTCGACTGGGACCCCCTCGCGACGCCGTCCTGCTGGCACGGCACGACCACGGTGCTGGCCGGCAACTGCGGCTTCGGGCTCGCGCCCGCGAAGCCCGCGGACGTCGACTGGCTCGCGGGCATGCTGAGCCGGGTCGAGGGCATGTCGCGTGCGGCGCTGCGCGCCGGCCTGCGCTTTCGCGGCGGCAGCTTCGGCGACTACTGGAAGCGCTTCGACGGCACGCTCGGGGTCAACGTCGGCAGCTACGTCGGCCATTCGGCCGTGCGCCGCTTCGTCATGGGCGACGCGGCGTCCGAGCGGCGCGCGACGCCGGCGGAGATCGCCGCCATGCAGGAGGTCGTGCGTGCGGCGATGCGCGAGGGAGCGATCGGGTTCTCGACCTCGCAGCTCGACATCCACGTCGGCGAGGACGGGCGCGAGGTGCCGTCGAACCACGCGGGGCCCGACGAGATCGTGGCGCTGTCGGCGGTGCTGGCGGAGTTCGGGCGCGGCGCGCTCGAGATCATCCCGCGCAGCATCGCCGCCGGCTACGACGCCGCCGACCGCGCGCTGATCCTGGACATGTACCGCGCCTCGGGCCGCCCGGTGGAGCTGAACCTGCTCCTGCCGACGCCGGACAACCCGATGTGCTGGGAGGCGACGCTCGGCTTCGTGCGCGAGGCGACGGCGCAGGGCGCGCGCCTGCACCCGCAGTTCGCGACCAACGAGCTGGGCCTGCACCTCCGCCTCGCCGACACCTTCGTCTTCGACGAGATGCCGGCCTGGCGCGCAGCGCTGACGCTGCCGCAGGCCGAGCGCCTGGCGGCGCTGCGCGATCCGCTGGTGCGGGCGCGCCTCGCCGCCGAGTTCGATGCCCCCGGCCGCGCCGCCGGCTTCACCTGGGACGTGCTCGAGGTCGAGGCGGTGGGCGATCCGGCGCACGCCGGCTGGGTGGGCCGCAGCGTCGTCGAGCTGGCCGCCGCGCGCGGCGTCACGTCGCTCGACGCCTTCCTCGACTGCTCGCTGGCGGAAGACCTCGGCGTGCAGTGGCAGACGCGGCTCGAGGACATGGCGAAGGCGTTCATCGCCCACGTCGTGCGCGCGGGCATCGCCGAGCCGTGCGTCATGGCGGGATCGAGCGACGGCGGCGCGCACCTGGCGTCGTTCGTCGGCGCCGACTACACGACGCGCCTGCTCACCGACTGGGTGCCCGACGCGCTCTCGTTCGAGCAGGCGATCTGGCGCCTGGCCGGCATGCCGGCGACCGTGCACGGGCTCGCCGGCCGCGGCTTCCTGCGCGAGGGCGCGTGGGCCGACGTCCTCCTCATCGACCGCAGCCGCCTGCGTGCCGGCCACGCGCGCCTCGCGCGTGATTTTCCCGCCGGCAGCGAGCGCTACGTCGTCGACGCCGAGGGCTACGCGGCGGTGATCGTCAACGGCGGGGTGGTGCTGGAGAACGGTACGCCGACCGGCGCGCTGCCGGGCCACGTGCTGCGCGGGGCGTAGGCGCGGCCGGCGGCCGCCGCCGGCGTGACGCCTCGTCGCGCGGGCCTGGGAGAGCGCCGCGCCGACGGTTCGCCGCGGTGGCGATCGCCGGCAGGATCGGAAGCCGCCGGCGCTGGTGTCCCGAGTCCGAAGTTCGTCACCAAATCTCGGGCGGTCTCACACCGCCCGGCTGCGTTGCGCCTCCTCACCATGGCGACGGCCATGCCTCGTCGTCGCGCCTCGCCGGGCGGCGCGATCCCACCCGATCTTTGGCAACGAACTTCGGGCTCGGGACACTAGCGCAGCTCGTAGTCCGCGAGGTCGGGCGCCTGGGTCCAGCGCCAGTAGTCGACGAGGCGCCACGGCGACGTCGTGACGATCTTGCCGGCGGCGTTCTTGTACCAGCTGCCGGCGCCGGGGTGGGACCAGACCAGCTCCGCGTGGCGGGCGTCGAAGCGCGCCGCGTAGGCCTCGTGCACGGCCCGGCGCGGCTCCATCGTCGCGTGGCCGCTCCGCAGGAGCGCGGCGAGGCAGCCCATCACGTAGCGGACCTGGCACTCGGAGTGGAAGATGATGCTGCCCGCGTGCGCCAGGTTCGTGCCCGGGCCGTAGAGGCAGAAGAGGTTCGGGAAGTCGGGGACGGTGATGCCGAGGTAGGCGCGCGGCTCGTCGCCCCAGCGCGCGTGCAGCGAGGCGCCGTCGCGGCCCGTCACCGCCATCGGCCAGAGGAAGCGCGTCGCGTGGAAGCCGGTCGCGAAGACGATGGCGTCGACCTCGTGGAGCGTGCCGTCGCCGGTGCGGACGCCGGCGGGAGCGATCTCGGCGATGGCGTCGGTGACGAGGTCGACGTGCGGCTGCGTGAGGGCGCCGAGCCAGCTGCCGTCGTCCTGGAGCATGCGCTTCACGAACGGCGGGTAGGTCGGCGTCACCTTGGCGAGCAGCGCCGGGTCGTCGCCGACCTGGGCGGCCAGGTACTGCGTGAACATGGCGCGCATCGCGTCGTTGGTCGCGTTGACCGCGCGCGCCGGGTGCTCCCACGTCGGATCGACGACGAGCGACGGCATGAGGCCGTCCGAGCCGGGCCAGAACAGGAGGAAGCGGTACCAGCGCGCATAGTACGGCACGTGGCGCAGCAGCCACTTCTTCGCCGGCCCGACGCGCGCATGGTAGCGCGGGTTCGGCACCATCCACGGCGCGGAGCGCTGGAAGACGACGACGCGGCTCGCGACCGGGGCGAGCTCCGGGACGAGCTGGAACGCGCTGGCGCCGGTGCCGACGACGGCGATGCGCTTGGCGGTGGGGTCGAAGTCGCGCGGCCAGCGCGCCGAGTGGAAGGCGGGGCCGAGAAACCCGTCCCGTCCCGGGAGGTCGGGCAGCTTCGGGCGATTCAGCTGGCCGACGGCGCTCACGACCGCGTCGGCCGCGAGCGCCTCCGTCCGGCCGTCGGGCGTGCGCAGGACGACGCGCCAGCGGCTCGTCGCGTCGTCGAAGGTCGCGGAGATCACCTCCGTGCCGAAGCGGATGTGCGCGCGGACGCGGAAGTCGGTGGCGACGCGCTCGAAGTAGTCGCGCAGCTCGTCGCGGCGGGAGAAGAACTCCGACCAGTCGTGGTTCGGCGCGAAGGAGTAGCTGTAGAAGTGGTTGGCGACGTCGACCCGGCAGCCGGGATAGGCGTTCTCGAGCCACGTCCCGCCGACGCCCGCGTTTTTCTCGATGACCACGTAGGGGAGGCCCGCCTCCTCGAGCTTGATCGCGGCGAGCAGCCCCGACATGCCGGCGCCGACGACGACCACGCGCAACGCCTGCCGGCGCGCCGCCGGCACGGCGTCCCAGGCGACGTCGCGCGCGTCGCGGCCGTCGAGCGCCATCTCCTCGCGCATCATCGGGACGTACTCGGCCGGCACCTCCTCGCCGACCATGAAGCTCATCATCCGCCGGATCGTGTCGGCGGACGGGGGCGGCGGCAGCGTGCAGCCGCGGTCGCGGTAGGCCCGCAGCGCGTCCAGCGCCGTCGCCCGTACGACAGCCTTGTCCGCGCGCGAGAGGCCGCCGTCGACCGCGCCCATGGTGGCCGTCCCGGGACGGATCGGTCCGTCCAGCAGCGCGGCGTCGCCGGTCAGGTGGACGAGCGACATCATGAGCGTCGGCACGCTCGCGTGCGACAGCGCCTCGGCGAGGAAGGCGTCGTCCTCGGTGATGGGCGCGTCGGCGGGCGGGCGGGGCATCGACGCTTCCGGCGCTAGCGGAGCCGATCGCGCGTCGTCAAGCCGCGCGGCTCAAGGCGCCGCGAGCGCGAGCACCGGATTGGCGCGCCCGGCGAGCGTCGCGGGGACGGTGATGCGCAGGACGCCGCCGTCGAGCGTCCAGTCGAGCGGGGCGTCGTCGCCGAGGAGCCGCACGCGGCCGGGTGCGCCGTCGGCGAGCGGGAAGGCGACCGTGCCGGCGGGCAGCGGGCCGAGCAGGATCGCGTAGCGCGTGGTCCCGTCCGCGCCGAGCGTGAAGCGTACGGGCGTGCCGTCCGCGGTCGTGGCCTCCGGCGTGGTCGCCGGGCGCGAGGCGAAGATCGCCGCGCCGTTGGTGCCGAGCCAGGCGCCGATCGCACGCAGCCGGTCGACCTGCGCCGCCGGGATGGTGCCGTCGGCCATCGGGCCGACGTTCAGCAGGAGGTTGCCGTTCCTGCTGACGACGTCGGCGAGGAGGTGGATCAGCGCGTCGGCGCTGTCGAGGGTGGCGTCGGATTCGTTGCGGTTGTAGCCGAAGCCGCGGCCCATGCCGCGCACGGTCTCGAACGTCCGCGGCGAGACGTCGGCGACGACGCTGAACTCCGGCGTCGAGTAGTCGTGATGGGTGAGGCCGGGGAGGATCGAGAAGCGGTCGTTCACGAGCCCGTCGGGCTGGCCGTTGTAGTAGTCGGCGAACAGCCGGAGCGCGGCGTCCTCGCTCGGGTAGGTGATGTCGTTCCAGAGGACCGAGGGGCGATAGCGCGCGATCAGCTCGCGCCACTGGCCGTCGGCGAAGGCGGTGTACTCGGGCGTCGTCGGCGCGACCACGGCGCCGTCGAGCGAGGTCACGATCGGCCCCGCCTTCACCGACCAGTCGAGGCCACCCGAGAAATAGAGCCCCATGCGCATGCAGCGGCGGCGGACGGCGCCGTCGAGCTCGCCGACGTAGTCGCGCGTCGTGTGCCAGCCGGTGCGGGTGGGGTGGGGCACCGCGGTCGGCCACAGGGAGTAGCCGTCGTGGTGCTTGGTCACGAAGACGACGTAGCGCGCGCCGGCCTCGCGGAAGAGATCGGCCCACGCCTCGCCCGACCACGGGGCGGCGGCCGCGTCGAACTGCGGCCGGAAGGCCTCGTACGGGTAGTCGGCGCCGTAGGTGGCCGCGTGGTGCTGCTGCGCCGGCGAGCCGTCGATCAGGATCGAGTTCCAGTACCACTCCGTGTACGGGATGTTGGTGAAGAACGGGGCGCCGAAGTCGGGCGGCTCGATCAGCTTGCCGCAGCAGAGCCACTCGTGCGGATCGATCGTCAGCGGCGCCCACGCCGGGATCGTGAAGATGCCCCAGTGGATCATGATCCCGAGCTTGGCGTCGCGGAACCAGCGCGGGATCTCGTGGCTGGCGAGCGACTCGCGCGTGGGCAGGTACGGGGTCGGCGGCGCCGCGGCGTCGAGGATGCCGTCGCCGCAGTCCGCGCGCGTCGCGGTGACGGCGCGCCGGTGGCGGCGGGCGCGGACCTTGCCGGCGAGGCGCGTGCAGCCGTCGACGATGCGCGCACGCAGCCGCACGGGCCCGGTGAACCCCGGGCAGGCGTTCCAGCGCGCCCGCACCGTGGTCACGCCCTTGCGGCTGGTGCGCGCGCGGACGGGGGCCGCGAGCGGGCAGCTGTCGCCGACGCCGGCGAGGGCGCCGACCTCGATCGTGTCGCTGGTGACGCCGGTGGCGCCGAGCGGGGCGCCGTCGACGGCGTACTGCGCCGGCGGACAGGGCGCGGGCTTCGGCCGCTTCTTGGCCGCCGCAGCCGCGGCGGGGAGCGCGAGCAGCAGCAGCGCGACGAGCAGGACGGGCCGGACCGGGAGTCGCATGCGGACGGCGTACGCGCTCGCGGCGCGCGGGGTCAACCGCCGACGCTGAATGCGACGGCGACATCGTCCAGCTCGGCGTGGAGGGCGGGGAACGGCAGCGTGTGGTCGCCCACCGTGGGGACGACGTGCCGCTCGAGCGCGATCGGGATGCCGTCGACGTCGCGGTGGCGTCGCCAGAGATGCGCGCCGCGGGCCCAGCGGCCGACGACCTCGGCATGGTAGTCGTGTCGGACGAGCAGACCGTCTGCGGCGAACCAGAACGTCTGCCGGCGGCTGTGCGTCGGCACGTCGGGCGGGAACGCGACCTGGAGGACGTCGTGCCCACCGGCGCGCCGCCGGACGAGGAGCCGAGCGGCGGCGAGCGTGAACGGCAGCGTGTGATAGTGCCAGAGCGCGTAGCCGAAGAAGTAGAGGGCATCGAGCGGCGTCCAGCGCCAATGCCGGGCGGCGTCGGTGCGCGGCGTCGGCGTGGTCGCGACCAGCGCGGATCCGGCGCGGGCGCGGATGGCGACGCCGCCGTCTGCGAAGACGCCGTCGTGCGCGTCGTCGGGATACCGCGCGAACGAGGCGCGTCGCGCGTGCGGGGCGACCTCGACGGCGCGCGGTACCGGGAAGGTCCGCCCGGCGCCCTTCAGCCACGGGATGGCGCCGCGCAGCACGGCGACCCCGAGGCGGACGTGCTCCAGCGCGCGCCAGCGCGTCCAGCCGCCGTGGCGCTCGCAGGCGCGGTCGAGGACGCTGCGGGCGTCGGCGGTCCAGCTCGGATGCGCGGGCGGCGCGTCGCTCACGCGCGCGGCTCGATGCGGAAGACGGGGTATCGCGGCGCCGCGGCACGCAGCGCCGCGTCGCTCGCGTCGGGTCCGAGACCCGGGAAGAACTCCTTCACCTCGAAGAGCCACCGTGCGAGGTAGGCGCGCAGGATCGGCGGCTTGTCGGCGTCGTCGAGCTCGAGTGCCCGGATCGGCTCGGATCGCCGGCCGAGGCGCAGCTCGGCCTCGCCGCCGGCGCGCAGGTTGCGCACCCAGTGGGTCACGCCGCGCGGCGCGACCAGGTAGCGGGCGCCGTCGTGCGACAGCGGATTCACCGGGACGACCTGCCAGGCGCCGGGGCGGCGGCCGCGCACGGCGAGGTTCCGCGAGCCGTAGAGGCTCAGCCCGAGCCCTCCGAGCGCCCGCACGAGACGGTTGAACCAGGCGGCGACGCCGGTCGGCGGCCGGTAGGCGGCGGGGGACGTCATCGCGGCACCGGCATCAGCAGCACCTTGCCCGTGGTGCGTCGGCCCTCGAGGGCGCGATGTGCCTCGGCGGCCTGCGCGAGCGGGAAGCGGTCGCCGATGCGCACCTGGAGCCCGCCGGCGGCGATTGCGTCCAGCACCGCGCCGGCGCGCTCCTCGAGCTCCGCGCGTGTCGCCGTGTAGTGGGCGAGCGAGGGGCGCGTGACGAAGAGCGAGCCGCCCTCGGAGAGGCGGCGCAGCTCGAACGGCGGCACGGGGCCGCTCGACTGGCCATAGAGGACGAGCAGGCCGCGCGGGCGCAGCGACAGGAGGCTACCGTCGAACGTGGTCTTGCCGACGGCGTCGTACACCACGTCGACGCCGGTGCCGCCCGTGAACCGGTGCGCGGCGGTGGTGAACGGGTCGTGGGTGTAGACGACGACGTCGTCGGCGCCGGCCTCGCGTACGAGCGCCGCCTTCTCCTCCGTCGAGCAGGTCGCGAGGACGCGTGCGCCCGCCGCCTTCAGCATCTGCACCAGGAGGAGCCCGACGCCGCCGGCAGCCGCATGCACGAGCGCCGTGTCGCCGTGGCGCGTCGTGCGCGTGCCGTGCACGAGGTAGTGCGCCGTCATGCCCTGGAGCATCGCCGCGGCCGCGATCTCGTCGGACACGCCGTCCGGGACGCGCACGAGCAGGTCGGGCACGGCGAGCACGACGTCGGCGTACGAGCCCGGCACCGAGGCCCACGCGACGCGCTCGCCGGCGCGCAGCGATTCGACGCCGTCGCCGACGGCCTCGACCACGCCCGCGCCCTCGAGACCCGACACGAACGGTACGGGCCGCGGGTACAGGCCGGTGCGGAAGTAGACGTCGATGAAGTTGACGCCCGCCGCGGCGACGCGCACGCGCACCTGCCCGGGCCCGGGGACCCCGGGGTCCCGATCCTCGACGCGGAGCACCTCGGGGCCTCCGGTTGCGTGCACGACGACGGCGCGTCCCATGCGTGGTCTCTTAGGCGGCGCGGGGGGCCGAGGCGAGACCCGCGTTGCGTGGCGTCGCACGCGCGTGCCAAACCCGGCCGATGGCCGCCTTCACGAACCGCGTCGTCTCCACCAACGGCATCCGCATGGCGGTGCGCGACGAGGGCCGCGGCCCGGCCGTCGTGCTCTGCCACGGCTTCCCCGAGCTGGCGTACTCGTGGCGCTTCCAGGTGCCCGCGCTGGTCGAGGCCGGCTACCGCGTCCTCGTCCCCGAGCAGCGCGGCTACGGCGACACCGACCGGCCCGACGACGTCGGCACGTACGACATCCACCATCTCACCGGCGACCTCGCCGGGCTGCTCGACGCGTGCGGCATCGAGCGCGCCGTCTTCGTCGGCCACGACTGGGGCGGGCTCGTCACCTGGCAGATGCCGCTGCTGCATCCGGCGCGGACGGCGGGGGTCGTCGGCGTCAACACGCCGTACCTGCCGCGCGGGCCGATGCCGCCGGTGCAGATGATCCGCGCCGTCTTCGGCGACAATCACTACATCGTGCACTTCCAGCAGCCGGGCGTCGCCGACGCAGGGCTCGCGAAGGACGTGCGCCGCGTCTTCACGCAGCTCATGCGGCGCGGCGTGCCGCTCGCCGACGTCGAGGCCGCGATGGTCGCGCGCGGCGGCATGCCGAACATGGTCGAGATGGTCGAGGAGGAGCGGCACCTGGGCGAGCCGTTGCTCTCCGAGGCGGCGCTCCAGCCGTATGTCGAGACCTTCGCGCGCACGGGCTTCACCGGCGGCCTCAACTGGTACCGCAACATGGACCGCAACTGGGAGACGACGCCGCAGCTCGACGGCGCCCGCATCGGCGTGCCGTCGCTGATGATCATGGCGGAGTGGGACGCGGCGCTGCGGCCCGAGCTGGCCGCGCCGATGCGCGGGCTCGTCGACGACCTCGAGATGCACCAGATCCCCCGCTGCGGGCACTGGACGCAGCAGGAGTATCCGGACGAGCTGAACCGGCTCCTGGTCGACTGGCTGCGGCGGAGGTTCCCGCTCGCGTGAGCGCGTCGTGGGGGGTCGCGCGCGTGGTCGCGCGGCTCCCGGGGGCCGGCGGCGTTCGCGGGCGCCGCTCCGGGTGCGCATGCGCCGGCCCGAGCCGAGGTCGCGGCGTCGCTTGCCCGATCGGCGCCGCGGCGCGCGGTTGCAAAAGGGGCGCGGGGCGGGCGAGAGTGCCCCGGTTCATTACCCCCTGGCGGAAGGAGACAGCATGGGCCGTAAGGTTTTCGTAGTGGGCGTCGGCATGACGAAGTTCGAGAAGCCGGGCTCCAAGGCATGGGACTACCCGGACATGGCGAAGGAGGCCGGCGAGAAGGCGCTCGCGGACGCCGGCATCCCGTACAGCGCCGTCGAGCAGGCGTGCGTCGGCTACTGCTACGGTGACTCGACCTGCGGCCAGCGCGCCGTCTACACGCTCGGCCTCACCGGCATCCCGATCTACAACGTCAACAACAACTGCTCGACGGGCTCGACGGCGCTCTTCATGGCGCGCCAGTTCGTGCAGGGTGGCCTCGCCGACTGCGTCCTCGCCCTCGGCTTCGAGAAGATGGAGAAGGGCTCGCTCGGCGTGAAGTTCACCGACCGCACGAACCCGATGGACAAGCAGTTCGAGGTGATGGTCGGGCTGCGCGGCTTCGCGCAGGCGCCGCCGGCGCCGCAGTTCTTCGGCAACGCCGGCCGCGAGCACATGGACCGCTACGGCACGACGCGCGAGCAGTTCGCCAAGATCGGCCACAAGAACCACAAGCACTCGGTGAACAATCCGTACTCGCAGTTCCAGGACGAGTACTCCCTCGAGGACATCCTGAGCGCCCCGATGGTGTACGACCCGCTGACCAAGCTGCAGTGCTGTCCCACGTCCGACGGCGCCGGCGCCGCGATCCTTGCCAGCGAGGACTTCGTCAAGAAGCACAACCTCGAGGACAAGGCCGTGGAGATCGCCGGCATGGCGATGGCGACCGACCTGCCGAGCACGTTCGACGAGAAGAGCTGCATCAAGCTCATCGGCTTCGACATGACGAAGAAGGCCGCGCAGTCGGTCTACGAGCAGTCGGGCCTCGGGCCGGAGAACGTCGACGTCATCGAGCTGCACGACTGCTTCTCGGCCAACGAGATGGTGACCTACGAGGGCCTCGGCCTCTGCCCCGAGGGCAAGGCGGGCTCGCTCATCGACTCGGGCGCCGTCACCTACGGCGGAAAGTGGGTCGTGAACCCGTCGGGCGGCCTCATCTCCAAGGGCCACCCGCTCGGCGCCACCGGCCTCGCGCAGTGCGCGGAGCTCAACTGGCAGATCCGCGGCCTCGCCGAGAAGCGGCAGGTGCCGGGCGCGAAGGTCGCGCTGCAGCACAACCTCGGTCTCGGCGGCGCTGCCGTGGTCACGCTGTACCGCAAGGCCGACATCCGCTGAGCGCGCGGGCGGCGATGGCCGCCCCGCACGGTTCGACGGCCCCGGACGGCACCGCCGTCCGGGGCCGTCGCGTTTCGGCGCGCCTTGACGATGCGTGGGGCGCGGCATAGCCGAATCGCATGCAGCTCGGCGTCACGATGTTTCCGACGCAGTACGCGATCCGTCCCGACGAGCTCGCACGCGAGGCCGAGGCGCGTGGCTTCGAGTCGATCTGGTTTCCCGAGCACACGCATATCCCGGTGTCACGCCGCAGCCCGTGGCCGAGCGGACCGGTGCTGCCGAAGGAGTACTCGCACACCTACGATCCCTTCGTGGCGCTGGGGATGGCGGCGGCGGTGACGACGACGATCAAGCTCGGCACCGGCATCTGTCTCCTCGTCGAGCGCGATCCGATCACCACCGCGAAGGAGGTCGCATCGCTCGACGTGCTCTCGGGCGGCCGCGTGATCTTCGGTGTCGGCGGCGCTGGAACGCGGAGGAGATGGAGCATCACGGCACGCCGTTCCGGCAGCGGTGGGCCGTCCTGCGCGAGCGCGTCGCGGCGATGAAGGCGATCTGGAGCGAAAACGAGGCGCACTTCGCCGGGAAGCACGTCGAGTTCGAGCCGATCTGGGTCTGGCCGAAGCCGGTGCAGCGGCCGCACCCGCCGATCGTGCTCGGCGGGCACGGGCCGAAGGCGATCGCGCGCGTCGCCGACTACTGCGACGGATGGCTGCCGATCGGCATGCGCGCCGGCGACCTGCGGGCCGGCATCGCCGAACTGCATCGCGTGGCCCGCGAGAAGGGGCGCAACCCGGCGTCGCTGTCGGTGAGCGTTTACGGCGGTCGCAGCGACGCCGACACGCTGCGTGCGCTGCGGGACGCGGGCGTCACGCGGGGCATCTTCGCGCTGCCGTCCGAGGGCGCCGACACGGTGCTGCCGAAGCTCGATCGCTGGGCCGGGGTCGTGCGCCAGGTCGCCGAGTGGTGAGCGGCCGGCCGCACGACACGGGCCGTCGCGGGGAGCGTTCGGGCGCGTGAAGGTCCGAGTCCTCGACGGCATGCGGGGCGTCGGACGCGAGGCGTGGAACGCGCTCGTGGGCGACGACGGCTCGCCGTTCCTCGAGTGGGACTGGCTCGCGACGCTCGAGGACGCGGGCACGGTCGGCGCCGAGACGGGCTGGCTGCCGCAGCACCTGACGCTCTGGGAGGGAGAGCGGCTCATCGGCGCGTGCCCGCTCTACGTGAAGGGGCACAGCATGGGCGAGTTCGTTTTCGACCAGAGCTGGGCGGCGGCGGCCCATCGCGCGGGGCTGCGCTGGTATCCGAAGCTGCTCGTCGCGGTGCCGTTCACGCCGGTCGCCGGTGCACGCTTTCTCGCGGCGCCGGCGGATCACGACCGTGTCACCGTCGCGCTCGGCAGCGTTCTCGAGGAGCTGTGCGGAGCGCAGGAGTTCTCGTCGGCCCACGTGAACTTCTGTCGGCCCGAGGATGCAGACGCGCTCGAGGCGCGCGGCTGGCTGCGGCGCAGCGGCTACCAGTACCAGTGGTGGAACGACGGCCATCGCACCTTCGACGACTATCTCGCGGGCCTGCGCAGCAAGCGCCGCAACCAGGCGCGCCGGGAGCGCCGCGAGCTCGACGCCCAGCGGGTCGTCATTGCCGCGGCGGTCGGCGCGGCGATTCCGGACGGCCTCGCGGGCACCATGTACCGCCTCTACCGCACCACGGTGGACACCAACGCCTGGGGCCAGCGGTATCTGAACCCCCGCTTCTTCGAACTCGTGCTGGAGCGGTTCCGCGAGCGCGTGTGCCTGATCCTCGCCCGGCAGGAGGGCGAGATCGTCGCGGGCACCTTCAACGTCCAGAAGGGGCCGGCCCTCTACGGCCGCTACTGGGGCGCGTTCCGGCCCCTGCGCCACCTCCACTTCAACGTCTGCTACTACGCCGCCGTCGAGCACTGCATCGCGCACGGGCTCGGGCGCTTCGAGCCGGGAGCGGGCGGCGAGTTCAAGCACCTGCGCGGCTTCGATGCTCGCGTGACGACGAGCATGCACTGGGTCGCCGAGCCGCGTCTCCGCCGCGCCATCGCCGACTACCTCGCCCGCGAGCGCGCCGCCGTGGACGCCGAGGTGGCCTGGCTGGACAGCAACACCGCACGAAGGCGGGATGGTGGCGACGAGGAACCGTAGTGCGCGGCGGCGCCGGCGGGAACGGCGGACGCGGGTCGCTGCGCGCTTTCTGTGGACCCTCCTGCGCGCGCGTCTTCAGCTGCGGGCGTATGCGAACATCCGGTGCCGGTAATCGCCGCCGTCTCGCTGGCGAAGTATGAGACCAGGCGATCGCCGGTCTCGCGCCGATAGATGGCCCATCGCACTACCGGCACACCGAGCTCGAGGAAGGCCGCCTCGCGCTCGCCGAGATGCACCAGCAGCCACTCGGCGGCGCGGTCACGCTCCTCCCGGGCGACGAGCTTCGCGTGAAAAGTGCTTGATGCGGAGCCGCACGTGGTCGCCTTCCTGCTCGACGGACGGCGAGCAGCTCGTAGAAGAGGACAGCGTCGTTCTTCACCCGGGCGATGGGAAGGACAACCTGGGACGTCGGCGGAGCGCGGCCTTGTCGGACGTTGCCGGCCCGGCCTTGCGGCCTCTCCTCTTCCTCTCGGCTTGCCCGGACGACGAGCGTCAGTGCCCCGACGAGCATGTCCCCTCGACGACCTGCGCGACGATCGTCTTCGGCACCACCGAACCAGCAGACCTCGGGCGCGCGGCCGGCGACGGGAAGCTTCGCGCCTCGGAGCACGGCGGTGTAGTCGAGGTTGCGCCGTTGACGCGTGCATCAGCGCGACGGGCGAGTGGAGCAGGTCGAGGAGGCCACTCAGCCGCTCACACCAAGCCGGACACCTCGGCCAGACGGCCATCGGTCGTCAACATCTCGAGCCCCTCTATCCTGCGTCGCGCGACGACGAAGGTCGCCAGATGGAGCGCGTCCAGCGCACGGAGCGGCCTGGAGGGGGCCAGAGTTCGGGCGAGATCGCAGACCTCGCGCGTGAGCTCCCAGACGTCACACCGAGCCCATACCTCCTCGATACCCCGCTCGGCGTCGGCCAGTCGCGCCTCGGCGAGTGCACCGAGACTCCGCACCCGATGCATGACCCGTGCCGATTCGACGAGCGCGAGCCGCGAGGTGACGAGGGCCGGCGCCGCGAGCAGGCGCGCTTCGACCTCGGGAGACGTGCCGGTCTCGAGCCAGGCGCGCAGGACCGCGGACGTATCGAGGTAGATCGGCGCCGTGCTCACGCCCGATCGCCTCGCACCTCGTCCAGAAGGGTGGTCGCCGTTCCGGACGGGAGCCCCAATCCCTTGCACCGCATCGTCCACCCCTTCTTGGAGAGCGAGGCCCGGGTGAGCTGTCCGGTCTCGGCGAGCGCGTCGAGCACCTCGCCGAGCTCGTCGGCGCGGGGCAGACTCCGCCGTGGGGGCCGCAGCTCGGCAACGACCTCCGTACGCTCGGTGACCAGGATGGTCTCGCCGCTCTTCACGAGTCGCAGGTACTCCGACAACCGTGCCTTCAGCTGTTTGACGCCGATGGCTTTCATGCGGGCGCAGGGTAGTCTCTGGTGGTCACCTCGTCAAACGAGCCCGCGACCTCGGCCCCGCCGCCGTTCCGCCCCACAACCGCCGGGCGCCGTCACCCTCCGTCGTCGTGCGCGCCTGCGCTGCCTCTTCGCACCGCGAATCGGCGCCTCGGGCCGATGAGCATACCTGGCCTCGGCGGCGCGTCGACCGAAATGGCCCGAGCGGGCGTGATTCTCATTGAAATTGATTATCAATATCTGATACCGCCGCTGTCATGCGCTGCTGCCCCGCCCACTTCTCGACGAGCTGCCCGCTCATGACCCGGGTCGATTCCATCAGGGGCATTGACGGCCTGGACCGACCACGGGGAACGATGCGCCACCGCGCGCGGGAGCGACGGCTTCGCGAGACAAACGAGGGGAGCGAGTCGTCATGTCTATGAGCAAGGGGCTGGCAGGGGTTGCGGTCTTGCTGCTGTCATCCACGATCGCGTCGGCGCACGTGCTCGACGCCAAAGGAGACAAGGTCCTCTTCAAGCTACGCGCCGACGTCGCCAAGCAGGTGACGGGGTACACGCTCTGTCTCATGAAGGCCGCCAGCAAGTGCGAGACGCAGGGCGTGCTGTCGAGTCCCGAATGCGACCTGTCGACGGGCGCCGTCGCCTACGAGCCGACGCCCGGCACCCAGACTGTCAAGTTCCAGGCGGCCATCGCCAAGTGCGACGCCAAGCAGGACCTCGACAAGAAGGGCACCGACTACGCCGGCATCGGCTGTCCGGGGGACTGCGATGCCGCCCCTGGCGTGCAGCAGTGCGGCACGCTCGCCGCCTACGAGGCAGCCCTCGAGGTCGCCGACGGCGTGAAGGGACAGATCGGCATGCTCGCCGTGCTCGTGGACGGTGGGTGCGCGAGTACGGGCGCGCCCGATGGCAAGGCGCGCATCGCCTGCGTCAGGACCGGCATCAAGCAGCTCAGCAAGTACTTCGGGGTCGTCTCCAAGTGTGCGCAGAAGTGTGAGCTGGACTTGACCGGGAAGAAGGGCGGCGGCGCCACGACCAATGCCGGCGTATGCCTCGTCGGCGACGAGGACGTCCATCCCTCCGTCACCGAGTGCGAGGCCAAGGCCGCGCTCAAGCTGACACAGCCTGCCGCCTCCATCACGCCGGCGGTGACCGCGATCCTGAACGCCACCACCGACGCCCTCTTCAACGGCGAGGACCCGACCGATCCCGACAGTCCCGCCGGCACCCTCTCGCCGTGCGGCACCTGCGGCGACGGCATCCGTGAGGGAACCGAGCGCTGCGACGGGAGCGATCTCGGCCTCTGCGACGTCTGCAATCCGGACTGTAGCTGCGGTGTGGCAGTGTGCGGAAACGGTGTCATCGAGGGCGACGAGGCGTGTGACGGCGCCGCCTTGGGCGAGTGTGATGCGTGCGCCGGTGACTGCACCTGCACGGAGCCGGTGTGCGGGAACGGAATCCTCGAGAGTGGAGAGGCGTGTGACGGCGAGGCGCTGGGCGAGTGCGGCGCGTGCGCCTCGGATTGCTCGTGCGTCATCGATCCGATCTTGGACGGTCCCGCGGGAACCTTCTGCTCGACGGCGATCGACCCGTCGACTGCGAACTACCAGCCCCTGTGCGTCCCGACCGCCGGCAGTGGTCGTCACTTCCGCATGGAGGGCATCTACATGGGGTTGAGCGACAACGGGTTCGTCTATCTCGCCCTGGGATTCCCCTCGGGATTGGAATCGACGGCAACCAACCCGGCGACCCCGACGGCGGGCGACGGTCGCTTCATCTTCACCGCCGGCAAGAGCGTGAGCTGCAACTTCTCCTGGAACTACTTCCGCTACAGCGCCATCACCTCGCCGGCGGCGAACCCCTGCTCGGTGCCTGCAATCTTCGACGGATTCAGGGATGCGTCGGACGTCCCGCCGCCTGCGCACCCTGGTCCAGGGACCGTGTGCCTCGACGTTACGGACGACAACCCGCCGCGAGTGACGTTCTGGGCGACGGGCGCCAACGGCGCCAACTGCAAGGACAAGGCGAGTCTCACGGCGGCAACCGCTCTGTACTCGAAGGACGACTGGGCGAGCGCCGACGATCAGCCGATCCATGACGCCACGCACTACGCCAAGATAAGCAACATCGCGCTGGCGACGATGACCTCGGTCTCCGTGTCGTCGAACACGGTCCTGCCGTAGCTTGCAGGCGGGTCGCGCGGGACGGCGGGGGGGGGGGGCCCCCCCCCCCCCCCCGGGGGGGGCCCCGC